>JANYIN010000072.1 GCA_025362035.1 Gemmatimonadaceae bacterium
CGATGTCTCGCTCACGGTGCATCGCGCGATCAGGGCGGAGGCGTCGGTGCTGCTCGAGGGGGCCCAGGGGTCGCTGCTGGACATCGATCACGGGACATATCCTTTCGTCACGTCGAGCAATACCACGGCGGGGGGCGCGTCCATCGGTGTGGGCATCGGCCCTGCCGCGATCGACCGGGTGCTTGGCGTGGTGAAGGCCTACACCACGCGTGTTGGCAACGGCCCGCTGCCCACGGAGTTCGGGGAGCCGTTGCAGAGTCAGGTGCGTGCGTTGGGAAATGAATTCGGCGCCACCACCGGACGTCCACGCCGGTGCGGCTGGTTTGATGCGCTCGTGGTCAAGTATGCAGCCCGTGTGAATGGCCTCAGCGATCTTGCGGTCACCAAGCTCGATGTCCTCGACACGCTCGAATCCCTGGACATCTGCGTCGGCTACCAGATCGACGGGGATCTGCATGACGAGTTCCCGAGCGATCTGCTCGCGCTCGAGAAGGTCGTGCCGACGTACGAGCGCCATGCGGGATGGAAGCAATCCACCGCCAACGCGCGTACGCTTGGCGACCTGCCGTTCGCGGCGCGCGCGTATCTCGATCGCATCGAATCACTGGTCGACGCACCGATCACGTACGTGAGCGTGGGAACACGCCGCGATCAGATCATCGGACTGTGAGTCACGGGCGCATCGCGGTGCAGCACTCGTCGGCGCCGCTTCTCTCTTTCGGGGCGCAGCCGCATGCCTGACCTGTTGATCATCGGTGCGGGCCCCTGCGGTCTTGCCGCGGCAATTTCCGCCCAGCGCGCAGGGCTCACGGCGTGCGTGCTCGACGCGGGTCCGGTCGTCAGCACCATCACGGAGTACCCGTACTACGTCAACTTCTTTTCCACCGCAGAAAAGCTGTCGCTCGGCAACATCCCATTTGTGGTCGCGACCGACAAGCCGAACAGGCGCGACGCGCTGGCGTACTATCGCGCCGTGGTGCGGCATTTCGGCCTGGACGTGCGCCAGTACGAGCGCGTGGAGCGGCTCGAGCGACTCGACGACGAGGCCGCCTGGCTCGTGCATTCGCGCACCAGCGAGGGCGTCGCCGTCACCACCCGCGCCACGTCGGTGGTGGTCGCCACGGGCTACTTCGGCTCGCCGAACTATCTCGGCGTGCCTGGCGAGGAGCTGCCGCATGTGCACCACGTCTATCGCGAAGGACACGCGTCGTTCGATCAGGACGTGGTGGTGGTGGGTGGGGGAAATTCCGCGGCGGAGGCGGCGCTCGACCTGTGGCGTGCTGGCGCGCGCGTGACGCTCGTGCATTTCGGTCCCACGTTCGACAAGCGGATCAAACCGTGGGTCGGGCCCGATCTCGACAATCGCGTCAAGGAAGGAGCCATCGCCACACGATGGAACAGCCGCGTGACAAGCATCGAGCCGGGCGTGGCGATCATTCGGGGTCCAGCGGGCGAGGAAGACCTGCCGGCGCGGTTCGTCTACGTGATGACCGGGTTTGTCCCCAATACCGAGTTGCTGCGCGAGGTTGGCGTGCCCATCGATCCAGAGACAGGTATTGCGCACCACGATCCGGAAACCCTTGAAACCACGCTGCCCGGTTTGTTCATCGCGGGCGTTGTGGTGGCGGGGTTCGACGCGAACAAGGTGTTCATCGAGAACGGACGTTTCCATGGCGACCGGATCATCGCGCGCCTGCTGGGACGTCCAACGCCTTCCCCGCCGCGGCTGAGCGCCGAACTGGATACCTGAGTAACTTTGCGGGTTCGGAGCGCACCGAATCCGCGCTCGGCACCGCACCCAGCGGCGCCGATTTCATCTCCGCCCGATTGATGTCGATGCCCGCCAGCAACCAGCCCGACGTAATGGACAAGCTCGTGTCGCTGTGCAAGCGGCGCGGCTTCATCTTCCAGAGTTCCGAGATCTACGGGGGCACCGGTTCGGTGTGGGACTACGGACCACTCGGCGTGGAGCTGAAGAAGAACCTCAAGGATTTGTGGTGGCGCTCGATGGTTCGCATGCGGGAGGACGTCGTGGGGCTCGATGCCGCGATTCTCATGCATCCGCGGACATGGGAAGCCAGCGGTCACGTGGCCGGCTTTACCGATCCGCTTGTGGACTGCCGTGTGTGCAAGGGCCGGTTCCGCGCGGACAAGCTCGAAGACGCGCGCTGTCCGCAGAAGCCGAGCAAGCGCCCGGGCGAGGCGGAGCAGTGTCAGCTGACCGAGCCGCGCATGTTCAACCTGATGTTCAAAACGTTCATGGGTCCGGTGGAAGAAAGCGCCTCCACGGTGTATCTGCGTCCCGAGACCGCGCAGGGCATCTTCGTGAACTTCCTGAACGTGCAGCAGAGCACGCGCCAGAAGGTGCCCTTCGGCATCGCGCAAATCGGCAAAGCGTTTCGCAATGAGATCACGCCGGGAAACTTCATTTTCCGCACCCGCGAATTCGAGCAGATGGAAATGCAGTTCTTCGTCGAACCGGGGACGGACATGGAGTGGTTCGAGTTCTGGAAGGCGGAGCGGATGGCCTGGCACCGCAGCCTGGGACTGGCGCCCGCGCGCCTCAACTTTCACCAGCACGCCGGTGCCGACCTGGCACACTACGCGCGCGCCGCATTCGACATCGAGTTCGACTTCGGCGGCACGTTGGGATTCCAGGAAATCGAGGGCATTCACAACCGCGGTGACTTCGACCTCGGTCGCCATCAGGAACACTCTGGCAAGAAGCTCGAGTACTTCGACCAGCCCAACAACAAGCGCTACCTCCCGTACGTGATCGAGACGTCGGTTGGCGCGGACCGTACCGCACTGGCCGCGCTGGTGAACGCGTACCGCGAGGAGTTGGTGGAGGGCGAGGACGAGGGACGCACCGTACTGGGTCTGCATCCGTCGCTGGCGCCGATCAAGGCGGCGGTGTTCGCCCTGACGAAGAAGGACGGCATGCCCGACATGGCGCACCGGATTGCCGGCGATCTGCGAGGACACTTCCCGGTGGACTACGACGAAACGGGCAGCATCGGCAAGCGCTATCGCCGGCAGGATGAAGTCGGCACGCCGTTCTGCGTCACGGTCGACACCGATTCGGTCAAGGACGGTACGGTGACGGTTCGCGATCGCGATTCCCTCAAGCAGGACCGTATCAGCGCCGAGGCGCTGCGCGGGTATCTCCAGGAGCGCCTGCAGCATGAGTGAGCCGCTGTCCATCGAGCGCCTGCGCCGCGAAGGCGAGAGGTTTCTGCAGGAGCTGTCCCGTGAGTTCTACGAATCGCTGAGTGGACAGAAGGGTACGGCGGAGCTTCAGCCGATCTATCAGCGGCACCGCGCGATCATGAGCGAAGACGCACTGGAGCTGGCGCGCGAAGCCTTCGTCGGGAGCGCGGAAGGTTCCGGGGAGCGACGCTCCGCGCGTGTGCTACTCGACTGGCAAACGGAGTCGCAGAGCAGCCGACAACTCGCGCCGCTGGACGAACGCGAGATCGCGTGGGAAACCGACGCGGTGGTGCGCACTCCGGAGGGCCACGAGATCCCATTCCAGCGCACGTCCATCGAATTGGGGAACAGTGTGGACCGTCACGAGCGCGCGACCATCGAAAAGGCGCGGTCGGCGCTGGTGGAAAAGGAGCTCGCCCCGATGAAGAAGGAGCGTTACCAGCGCGAGCGCGACATCACCGAGAAGATCGGGCTGGCTGATGGGTACAACGCCACGTGGGAACTGTTGAGCGGTATCTCGCTCACCGCGCTGCACGATGAATGCGCGGCCTTTTTGCGTGACACGCAGCCAGTGTGGGACGACATCGCACCGCGCACCGTGAAGCGCGTGCTCGGCATGGCTCTCCGCGAGACGACGCGCGCTGACGCACTCGCACTGTTCCGCGCTCGCGAGTTCGACCAGTTTTTCCCGGCGGCCGACATGGAAACCAACATTCGCGCGCAGGTGGCCGAGATGGGAATCGATCCGGAGGCGCACGGGCGCATCCGATTCGACACCGGCGAGCGCGAAGGGAAGCGGTCGCGGGCGTTCTGCGCGCCGGTGGCGGTCCCGGACGAGGTGTATCTCGTGCTCCGACCGCATGGCGGCCAGACCGACTGGAACACCCTTCTTCACGAGCTCGGCCACGCGCTGCACTTCGCGTACATGCGTCCTGATCATCCAATGGAGTTCCGCTGGATGGGGGATAACTCCGTGACCGAGGGGTTCGCGATGCTCTTCGATCACCTGATGCAGGATGCAGGGTGGCTCACTCGCTATACGGGGCTGGAAAGGAAGCAGGCGCCCGAGTTTCTGCGCAGCGCCGGCTTCGAGGAACTGCACTTTCTGCGTCGCTATTGCGCGAAACTGATCTACGAGACGCAGCTGTACGGGGGAGCGATATCGTGGGACGCGCTGCCCGACCTGTATGTGGAGCTGCTAACGGGTGCCACGGGTTTCCAGTACGCGCGGGCGGACGCATTCGTGGACGTGGATCCGCGCTACTACTCGGCGCGCTACCTTCGCGCGTGGCAGTACCAGGCACTGTTGACGGAAACGCTGGTCGAGCGTTTCGATGCCGATTGGTGGCGCAACCCCAGGTGCGGACCGTGGATGGTCGAGCAGCTGTTCGGAGAGGCGCAGCGTGAACTGGCGCACGAGCAGGCGCAGCGCGTGGCGAGGAAGTCGTTGAGCTTCGCGCCGCTGGTCCGGAGCATCGAGCGGATGATCGGCTGATGCAGACAGCGCCCGACTGGAGTGCAGCGAGCCGCGAAACGGTCGCGAACCTGCAGTCGATGCTGCGCCTGAACACGGTGAATCCGCCGGGCAACGAGATAGGGGTGGCTCGCTTTCTGGAGGGTGTGTTGGCGGCGGATCGCATCGAGACGCATCTCTTCCAACCAGCGCCGGGCCGCGCGGCGGTCGTGGCGCGGTTGCGGGGCAACGGCAGCAGGCGGCCGGTCCTCCTGATCGCGCATATGGACGTGGTGGGAGTCGCCGCTGACGAGTGGTCCGCCGATCCGTTCGGCGCGGAGATTCGTGACGGCTATGTGTACGGGCGCGGCGCGATCGACGACAAGGGCATGCTCGCCACCAACCTCCAAACGATGCTCCTGCTCAAGCGCCATGTCGTCGACCAGGGAGGCGAGTTGTCGCGCGACGTTGTCTTCGTCGCCAATTCGGATGAAGAAACGGGCGGCGAGTTCGGCATGGGCTGGCTGATCGAACACCACCCGGAGCTGGTGGGGGCGGAGTTCGCCCTCAACGAAGGCGGGCGCATGCGCGTCGTCGCCGGTCGCTTTCTGTACGCGGCGATCCAGACCACCGAAAAAGTACCGCACGTGGTCACGGTCACGGCGCGTGGTCCTGGCGGTCACGCGGCCGTTCCCCTCGCGGGTAACGCGCTGCTGCGCCTGGGCCGCGCGCTCGCGAGGATCTCCGATCACCGAGAGCCCGTGGTGATCATGCCAACCACCCAGGAGTTCTTCACGACGCTTAGCCAGATCTGGCCCGACGACAGCGTCCGCGCCGCGATGACCGATGTGGTCTCGTCGGAACCAGAGCGAGTGGCGAACGGCGCGACACTGATCCAGCGCACCCCCGTTCTGGACGCCTTGTTGCGGAACGGAATTTCCGCCACGATGCTGCACGCCGGAATACGGATCAACGTCATCCCCACCGAGGCGTCCGCGACGCTGAACGTCCGCACGCTGCCCGGACAATCGATCGATGACGTCATGGCCCGTCTCGGTCTGGCTATCGACGATTCGCTCGTGGATCTAGTCGTCACGGCGCGCGGCGACGACGCTCCCGTTTCCGACTTTCGATCGGTGATGTTTAACGCCATGGCGGAAAGTGCACGCGCCCTGGCGCCGTCGCTGGCGGTCGTTCCCTATCTGAGCACCGGCGCCACCGACAGCGCCCGGCTTCGCCGCTGGGGGGTGCAGGCCTTCGGCATACTGCCGTTTCCCATGGAACAGGACGACGAGAATCGCATGCACGGCAACGACGAGCGAGTACCGGTGGCCAGCCTCGACTTCGGCATGCAGTTCACGTACGGCGCCATCGAAAGGGTGGCCCGATGACCGAGCGCCACAAGGGCATCGCGCTCGTGACCGGTGCGTCGCGGGGGATCGGACGGGCCGTCTGCGTGCGTCTCGCCCGCGATGGTTTTGAGATCGTCGCCGTGGCGCGCAGCCAGGAGGACCTCGATGCGCTGCGCGCCGAGATCGAATCCGGTGGCGGTGCCTGTCGAACGATCGCGCTGGATCTCACGGACGGCTCGGCTATCGCCACACAGCTCGCCGGGCTGGGCGTCAGCGTGCTGGTGAACAATGCCGGTATCGGCATCATCAAGCCAATGATGGAGATGTCGCCGGACGAGTGGAAGACAATGATGGACGTGAACGTCAATGCGCTCTATCACGTCACGCACGCAGTACTCGGGGGAATGCTATCAGCGGGAAGCGGTCACGTCTGTACCATCGGCTCGATATCCGGCCGGAGCGCATTCGTGGGCGGAGCCGCCTACTGCGGCACCAAGGCATTCGTCACGGCTTGGGCCGAGTCGCTGCTGTTGGAGGTGCGGGATCGTGGAGTGAAGGTGTCGGTGGTGGCCCCTGGCGGGGTGGCCACAGAGTTTGGCGGGAACATGCCCACGGCAGCAGACGACTGGAAACTGCACGCGGCGGACGTTGCCGAGGCAGTGGCGCATGTGGTGGGAACTCCACCCGGTGTTCTGGTGCACCGGTTGGAGGTGCGCACGCTGTATTCGCCTCCGTCGCGAGGAAAATAGACTAAACATCTGGCCCATTGCGCCTCCCGGTCACATATTTGACATGTGACAAGGATCACGCCGCTTCAGGCAGAGCGCCTCCGAAGTCCCACGGACACCAGCGACTCTGGGCTTCGGGAGCTCATCGCCGTCCGCGAGATCGTGCACGCCTTTCTCACGGCGGACCGTCCCGAAGAGGTGTTTCAGTTCGCGCTCGATAGGGTGAGTCCCTTGGTCGGCGCCTCGTTCGCGTGCGTTTATCTCATCGACGGCGCGTCCGAGCTGATGCGATTGGCCGCAGTACACAACTGGCCGGAACAGTTTGCGGGCTTCTTGGGCGAGATGCGCGTCCGGCTGGGTTTCGGTCCGAGTGGGGAGGCCGCCGCCGAGCGACGCGTGATCGAGGTGCCGGATGTGATGGCCGACCCCTCGCTCGAGGATTGGGCCGAGGTGGCCAGCGAGCTCGGATTTCGTGCCATCGTCGCGCTACCGCTGCAGACCGGCGAGGGCGTCCTCGGTGCGGTCGCGTTCTACTTCAGGCACGCCGGCACCATCAGCGCCGAGACACGAAGCCTGCTGCGGATGGTTGCCGACCAGATGGCGGCGACGGCCCAGAAGGCCAGGTTGATCGAGGATCTCCAGCGCGCCAACGGCGCGCTCGTCGAGACCAATGCGGAACTCGAACGGCAGTACGTCGCGTTGCTCGAGGCGCGACGAGTGAAGGACGAGTTCCTGGCAAACATCTCGCACGAACTCCGGACGCCGCTGACTGCGGTGATGGGCTATCTGTCACTCATGGAAGACGGGTTGGCGGGGCCGGTCACTCCGGAACAGCGCAAGACACTTGCGCAGGTGAAGACGTCCAGCCACCACCTGCTGGACCTGATCGGCGACCTGCTGGAGCTGACGACGCTGAAGCGCGGCACCGTCGGCGCCGTCACGTCGGCCTTTGACATTCGAGAGCCGCTGCACGAGGCGATCACGTCCACACGCGGGCGGGGGGAGGGCGTCGCGCTCCGTGTCAGCGAGCCGGAGTCGCAGATCATGATGGTGAGCGACCGGGGGAAGATCGCGAAGATGCTTGTGGCGCTCCTGAGCAATGCCTACAAGTTCACGGAGTCAGGCGACGTGCGCGTGTCCGTCACCACGCGCAACGACCGGGTGGTGTACGCGATATCCGACACGGGCATCGGTATCCCCGATTCGATGCGGGAGCTCGTCTTCGAGGAGTTCCGTCAGGTGGACGGGTCAATGACGCGGCGGTATGGCGGCTCGGGGCTTGGCCTCTCGCTTGCGCAGCGGCTGGCGCATCTGTTGGGCGGCGAGATCTACGTCGAGTCCGCCGCCGGAGAGGGGGCCACCTTTCGCGTGGAGCTGCCGATCGAGTACCACGAACCCGATCGCCCGTAACCCTCCCCGCCCTCGTCGGCTTCTGATTAAGCTTCAACGACTCAATCCAGCAGCTCGTTCATCAACGAGCGCTGCACTATCGTGTTCCAGTTTCCGTCGCCATGACCCAGTCCACCTTGCAGGAGTTCCGTACCACGCTCGCGCCCGCCGAGGTCCTTTCTCGCGCGAAGGCGTTCTTCCCGGGCCGCAACAGCTTGTATGCCGCGTTCCTGGATCAGGAGGGGTCGTCGCACGCGACCTTCCGCGGCCTCGGCGGGGAAGAAATCGTCATCGCCGCGGTCGCGCAGGATGGTTCTACTCGCGTGACTGGATCCACATACATGTTCAACGCCCAGATTTCGCGCTTTTTCACCACGCTTCCCGCCACTGACATGACGGACCGCCTGCACGAGGCTGGCGCATGACGGCCCCCTTCACCTCGCAGCTGCGCTCGCGAGGCCCGGCGCTGCAGCTCGCCGCGGCCGGCGTACCCTCCATCACTGTTCGGGTGGAAGTGCCGGAAGTGTGGGACACGATCAAGGCGGTCGTGTCACCTGATGCGCTGGTGAGTGAGTTGAAATCCCGCGCGCTGAACGCCTTGTATCCCACGGGCGAGGGTGCCGACTCGTTCGTACTCAAACTGGCCGGCTGGGACGTGCTCGACGAAAACGTATCGATCGCCGCGACCGGTGCGGTGAACGGTTCGATCTTTGTGCTCACGCACCGTCGCCGGCGCGCCGTCCGCTGAGCCCCGCCGCGACGTCCATCGGTCTCGCGGCCGCGCCGGTCGCGGATCCGGAGGCGTTGCGCGACGCACTCCGTCGCCTTCGCGCGGAAGTGCAGAAGCGCATTGTGGGGCAGGAGGCGCCGCTCGACGAGATCCTCATGGCGCTCGCCGCGGGCGGTCACGCGCTGCTGGTCGGCGTGCCTGGTCTGGCCAAGACGCTCATGATCCGCTCGATCGCCGAAGCGCTCGCCCTGGAGTTTCGTCGCATCCAGTTCACGCCGGACCTGGTGCCAAGCGACATCACGGGCAGCGAGATTCTCGAGGAGGATTCGGCCACGGGCGCGCGAAGCTTCCGGTTCGTACGCGGACCGATCTTCGCCAACATCGTGCTGGCGGACGAGATCAATCGCGCGCCGCCGCGCACGCAGGCGGCACTGCTCGAGGCGATGCAGGAGCACCGCGTCACGGCCGCGGGTGAATCGCTGCGGCTTCCCAAGCCGTTCTTCGTGCTGGCGACGCAGAATCCAATTGAGCAGGAGGGCACCTATCCCTTGCCCGAAGCACAGCTCGATCGATTCCTGTTCGACGTACGGGTCGGCTACCCCTCGGCGGATGACGAAGTGTCCATCCTCCGCGCCACCACCGGCACACGACAGGACGCCCTGAGTCCCGTGCTGGGAGCAGACGAAGCGGTTGCGCTGCAGCGTGCCGTACGTGACGTGGCGGCCTCCGAGCCGGCGCTGCGGTTCGCGGCGTCACTCGTTCGGGCAACGCGTCCCGACGATGCGAGTGCCACGGCCCTCGTGAAGCGCGCGGTGCGATGGGGTGCGGGTCCGCGCGCGGGGCAGGCGCTGATCCTCGGCGGCAAAGCGCATGCGTTCCTGGCCGGTCGGGCGGCCGTGTCGCCGGACGACATCGTGCGCGTGGCGCTGCCCGTGCTGCGTCATCGGGTGCTGGCGAGCTTTGCGGCCGAAGCAGAAGGTATCACGCCCGAAGAGCTGATCGCGGACGTGCTCGCGCGCGTCGCCCCGCCGCGGAGCGGGTTGGCGATCTAGCATGTCCGCGGGCCCGTACGGCGCGCTCCTCGACGCCGTTCGCGGCGTGCGCTGGCCCGCAGCGCGCCGCGTGACGGGTGCAACGCTTGGCGCGCATCCGTCCCAACGGCGCGGCAACTCATCTGAGTTCAGTGAGTTCCGGCCGTACCGGCAGGGCGACGACCCTCGTCGCGTGGATTGGCGGCTCCTGGCTCGCAGCGATCGCGCGTACGTGCGCCTCACCACCGATCGCGCCACGCTGCGCACCACGATGATCGTGGACGCATCGGCGTCCATGGCGTTCCCCGAGCCCGGCCTCGACAAGTGGCGACTGGCCCGCGAGCTCGCGGTCGGGCTGGCGTCCGTGGCGCACTCCGAGGCCGATCCGGTGGGCCTCACCATCGCGGGACCGCAACCGCTCGTCCTCGCGCCGCGCGCGCGACGCAGCGTGATTCTCGAGATGATTCGCGCCCTCGATCAAACGACACCCGCCGGGACCAGCGAGTTGGAGCCATTGGTCACGCGCGCGCGCGCGACTCGCATGGTGATCATCACGGATCTGCTCGGCGACGCCGCTGCCATGCTCGCCGCCATACGACTTCGCATTGCGGCCCGCGTCGAAGTGATCGTCGTTCATATCGTGGCCGAACAGGAGGTGGAACCGCCGCCCGGAACGCTGCTGGCCGTGGACCCGGAGCGGGCGACGACACGACGTATCCTCGACGGACCGATGCGGGCCGCCTATCACGCGTCGTTCACCGGCTGGATGCACGAGACGTCCGCGTCGCTGACGGCGGCGGGGGCGCGGTACGTGCGGGCGCTGACATCCGAGCCAGCGTCGCACGCCGTACGTCGCATCGCCGACGGCTCGGCGCGCCGCGGCGCATGATCTTCCTGGCGCCGTGGGCGCTCGCGATCGCGGGCCTGAGCGCGTTGGGGCTGGTGGCGCTGCATCTCGTTGCGCGCCAGCGTCCGGCAGTGTTTCTGCTCCCGACCACCCGGTTCGTGCCCGACCAGCGGACGCTTGTGAGCCGTGTGGCCGCGCGTCCGCGCGACCTGCTGCTGCTGGCGCTTCGCGTCCTCCTGGTGCTCGCGGCGGGCGCCGCGTTCGCGCAACCGGTGCTCATGCCGGCGCACGGGGGGATGGCTCGTGTCGTCCTGATCGATGGTTCGCGGGACGCGTCCTCGGCGGACGAGGCGTTCGAGCGACTCAGGGGCATTCTGGGCCAGGCCGTGCCCACCAGCATCATCGTGTTCGATTCCATTCCCAGTGCGATCCTGCCAACTGCGCTCGATTCCGCCATGCGCGCGCCGCGTTCGGGGGCGGTGGGCTCGTTGAGTGCGGCGCTCGTTGCCGCGCGCCGAGCGGGTGCAACCCTCGCGGAGCACGCGGACTCGCTACAGCTCATCCTCGTGTCCCCCCTTGCGCGCCGCGAACTTGATTCGGCCACGATGCGCATCCGCGACCAATGGCCGGGTGCCATCCGGGTGTGGCGCTCGGCGCTTCGCGTCGATTCCAGTTTCGCGTGGCGTCTGGAACACGAACTCGCCATGGAAGACCCGCTGGGACCCTCGGTGGCGGCGATGCGCCCAGCGCGTGAGGAACAGGTCACGCGGCTCATTCGGCGCGCGCCGGTCGCGACCGACAGCGCCTTTGTGCGCCAGGGGGGGACGGTCGTGCGCTGGGACAGTAGCTCGGCGACCGGCGCCGCTCCGGAAGGGCTTGTGGCGGGTGGCGACGTCGTCGTCGCCGCGCTCGGGCGACGGGCGATCGCCTCAGGCATGGCGCGCGCGCGCTGGGCGGACGGAACGCCCGCCGCCACGGAGCGACGGATCGGCGCCGGGTGTCTGCGAGAGGTCGGGGTCGCGATGCCAGTGGCGGGTGATCTCGCGTTGCACGCGCGCTTCCAGCGCATCGTGCGGGAGTTGCTTCGCCCGTGCGGGACGCTCCCCGTCGACACGCCGGCTGACAGTGGCGTGATCCTGCGACTTGTCGGCGCGTCAACGAATGCCGCGCCCGCGGCCGCGATGCGCCAGGAGAAGGAACGTTCGTCCACTCTTGCACGGTGGCTGCTGGTACTCGCGATGGTTTTCGCGCTCGCTGAACTTGCGGTTCGCGCGCGCCACGAGGGCGCCGTTACATGACGGCGTACGCGCGACTGCTTCGGCTCCGCCGGTGGATGGCGTTCGCGCTCACGGCCCGCGCGTTGATGATTGGTGTCACTCTGGCGCTAGGTCTGTTGCTGGTGGTTCGCGCGCTGGGCCTGCCTGCGTGGTCGATCTCGATCGCATGCGTTGCCGGTGTAACTGCGGCGGCGGTGGTGCTTCGGCGTCTGCGCGATCTCATGTCCCTGTCACGCGTGGCACTCTGGGCGGAGGAGCGAACGCCAGCGCTGCGGTATGCGCTCGTGACCGTCGCCGACGGCGCGCCGTCGCCGGCCCTGGACGCGCAAGCGCTGGGTGTACCGTGGTGGGGTGACGCGCGGACGCGCTTATGGCGAGCGCTGATAGCACCCGCCATCGCGGTGATGGTCGTGACGGTCTTCTCTCTTTGGGGTCCAATCGTTGCCGGAACTCGGCCGGCGTCCGGATCCATGCGTGGAGCCTCGGGGCCGTCCCGCGGCGCGCGCGCGAGCGACGTGCTCAACGTGGTCCACACGGTGACGGTGCCGCCGAGCTATGCGGGGCGCGCGGCCGTTGAGGCAGACGACCCGACGAGCATCGACGCGCTGGTGGGAAGCAGTATCACCGTGAGCGGCACGGGCGATGCACGGCAACTATTCGCGATCCTGGACTCCGTTCATCGGAGTGTCGCGCCGCGCGGCAACGGATGGAGCCTGTCGTTGGCGATGCCAGCACATCCGGCGCTTCTGCGGGTGCAATCGACTTCGGGACGCAGCCGCTTGATCGTTCTCGCGCCGATCGCTGATGAGCCGCCGGTGGTGACGCTGCTGCTCCCGGCGCACGACAGCGTCGTGCGCGCGGCTACCGGGACGTATGCATTGCGCGCGCAAATGCGCGATGACATCGGCCTGCGCGATGCACGGTTCGAATTGGTCGTCAGTTCGGGCTCCGGCGAGAACTTCACTTTCCGCACGACGGTGGTTGACCGCGAGACGTTGAACGGTGCACGCGAGTGGACGCTCGAGGCGCGATTACCTCTGGACTCACTGGTGATGAAGCCTGGGGACGTGCTCCAATTGCGCGCGGTCGCGCGTGACGGCAACACGATAGCCGGTCCCGGTATTGGCAGCTCGGAGACTCGCTCGCTTCGCGTCGCACGCGCCGACGAGTATGACTCCGTGGCGGTCGATGCGGCGCCACCAGCCGAGGGGGAAGCGCAGTTCCTCAGCCAGCGCATGCTGATCAACCTCACCGAGGCCCTGGAGAGACATCGCGCGCGGCTGATGCATCCAACCGTGCTGGCGGAGTCGCGAAAAATCGCGGCCGACCAGAGGAAGCTGCGCAAGCGTGTCGGCGACCTGGTGTTTCAGCGTTTGGGAAACGAGCCATTGGCGGAAGAGGGCACCGATATCGCGGAGCGCGGCAAGATCAGCCCCGACGCACTGCTCAGACTCGCGGATTCCGTGACAGGTGCCGCCGGTGCGGTGATGGACGTGGAGGGGGACGAGACGCCCATTCTTTCCATCAACAAGCCGCTGCTCGAAGCGTTCAACGCCATGTGGGATGCGGGTCGCGCGCTGGAGGTTGGCGAGCCCGGTCTGGCACTCCCGCCGATGCGCATCGCGCTTGCGGCCATTCAGCGCGCGCGGCAGGCCGAGCGCATCTATCTTCGCGGCAAGTCGGCCATGCAAATCGTGGACGTCGCGCAGGTCCGACTCGCCGGGAAGGAGAAGGGCAGTGCGTCCGTTCGGGAGGCGCGAGCGGCACTGGCGCCAGCGATGCGCAAACGGGGCGAAACGTTCGAACGCGTCACCGCGTTGCTGTTTCGCGATCCGGATGCGGCAGCGGATTCCCTGGCGATGATGCGCGTGGATGCACTGACCGATGCTCCTCGATTGGCCGCCGCGCTGGACGCGGCGGCCCGCGCGATTCGCAACCGCGACGGCGCGAACATTCCCCTCGCGTGGGCGCGAGTGCGCCGCGCCCTGAGCGGATTCCCGGTGCAGCGCGCCGGCGTGTCGCAGTGGGGTGCGCTCCGTGAGTGAGTTCGTGTTCGCCACGGCGCAGTACGATTCCGGCGACTGGGACAGCGCGCCGCTCGTTCCGGCAAACCTCATCGACACGATCGCGCGATACACGTCCATCGACGTCGCACCGAGCGGCGTGATCGTGCCCCTCGCGTCGCCGTCACTGTTTCGGTATCCGCTCATCTATCTCACCGGGCATCTTCCAGTGCGATTCGGCGAGGCGGAGCGCGCCAACCTCGCGAAGTACGCGGCGCGCGGCGGGCTGCTGCTCGTGGACGATCACAACCACGACATCGATGGCGTGTTTCACAAGACGGCGAACGAGGAATTGAGTCGCGTCTACGGTCCGATCAGGCCCATTCCGAACACGCACCCGCTCTATACGACCTTTTTCGTCTTCGAGGATGGGCCGCCTACCACAACGCACGAACTGAACGGTTGGGGTGACAATCTCGTGCACAAGACGTTGTCCGGCGTGGAGCGCGACGGGCGGCTGGCGCTCCTCTACAGCAGCAAGGACTACAGCTCGGAGTGGAACTACCATCCCGAGAACAAGCGGTTCCAGTCGGTGGACAACACGCGGTTCGCCGTGAACATCGTGGTGTATGCGCTCACGCGTTGATCTGCGCCGGTTGGCCGAGGGGATGGCACGCGCCGCGGTGTTCGCCGCGCTGGCAGTGGCATTGTGGCGAGCCTCTCGTACCGACGGCGGCGGCACGTCGACCATCGCGGCGGCCTCACGCATGGTGGACCGAGCGATCACTAGCGCTCTGTCTGCGCCCACCGTCGTGGCACTCGACATATCGGCCGACGCTGGCATGTCCCACTGGCAACGCGACGCGCTGGCGGCGCTCCGCCGAGCGGGCGTGGTGGTTCGCTGGCAGGGGGCACAGCCGCCACTGGCAATGGAGGCGGTGCGGGATCGCGAGCCGGAAGCGCGCGCGCGGCTGATGGTCATTGGGGCGGCGACATCGGCGGTTGTCCTGGCAGACTCGGCGAGTGTCATCGATACGGTCCGAACCGCCGACGCGACGGTGGACGTCGGCACGCTGGTGGGCGCCGTGCGCGCGGCCCTCGGCAGCTATGCGGCACAAACGCAAGCGCCCGACGTCACGCCGCGCCGCGCCGTGATGGTGCTGGGTCGCGCCAGCTGGGAGAGCAAGTTCGTGATGGCCGCGTTGAGCGAGGCGGGATGGACCGTACGGGGCCGCATTCCCGCCGCGCCGAACGTCGCGGTGAGCGATGAGTTTCTGATGCCATTGGACACGGCGCGCTACGATGTGGTGGTCATGCTCGACTCGTCCAGCGCCGACCTCGCGGGAGGGATCGCGCGATTCGTCGCACAGGGCGGTGGCCTGGTGGCGGTCGGCGAAGCATCGTGGGTCCGGGTACTAAGCGGGCTGCTCCCCGCACAGGCCGGCGAACGGCGGCCAGGCCGCATCCTGCTGGCTGACGACACAGTCACGCCGCCCGATCTTCCTGTTCGGCCCCTGCGAGGCCTGCGACGTGACGCACTGGCGCTCGACGGCGAGCGCGGGCGGGTGACCCTCGCGGCGCGCCGCGCCGGATTGGGACGCGTGCTTTCCGTGGGCTACGACGACAGCTGGCGCTGGCGTATGCTGGGCGGCGAGAGTGGGAAGGCAGCGCATCGCGCGTGGTGGTCCCGCGCGGTCGGCGCTGTGGCGCCCGAGCGCGCGGACGCGGCAATGCGGCCCAACGATGACGCGGCACCGCGCGCAGCGCTCATCAACGCTCTCGGGTCCGACTCGAGGCTCGGCACGAAAGGCGTCCAGGCCTCGGTGGAACCGACGCCGCTGCCGTTGCTCGTCGTGCTCGTGCTCGCGCTCCTTGCCGAAGTCGCTTCGCGACGCTTTCGTGGGGCTCGATGAACACCGTCGCTTACATCTCGCACGCGGACTGCGGAAGCCACGACACCGGCTGGGGTCATCCCGAGCATGTCGGTCGACTGCGCGCGATCCCCCGCGCACTCCGCAACGACTTCGAGCTGTTTCATCTACTGGACCATCGCGAAGCGCGGCACGCGACGCCGGAGGAATTGGCCCTCGTACATGATCCTGCGTACGTCGATCGCGTGCAGGCGATGGCGAGCGGCGGGGGCGGTTTGCTCGATGGTGATACGCCGGTGAGTCCCGGCTCGTGGATGGCTGCCGCGGCCGGTGCCGGCGCGATGCTCGACGGAATCGATTGCGCGTTCGGCGCTGGTCCGCCCCGCAGCTTCTGTGCGGTGCGCCCGCCCGGTCATCACGCGCTGCGAGCCACGGGCATGGGGTTCTGTCTTTTCGGCAACGTCGCCCTGGGGGCTCACTATGCCAGAGAAAAGCACGGGGCCGAACGTGTGCTGATCTGCGACTGGGACGTGCATCATGGCAATGGTACGCAGGCACTGGTGGAGCAGACGGCAGATATCCGTTTCGTGTCGATGCATCAGTGGCCGTGGTATCCGGGCACCGGGGCCGCGGACGACCGAGGCCCGAACGCCAACGTCTGGAACGTACCACTGCCGGGAGGTTTGCCCCGCACTCGGTACGTGGATGCGCTACGGACCGCTCTCGACCGCGCCAGCGACGGATTCATTCCGGATCTCCTGATCATTTCCGCCGGATTCGATTCGCTCGCGGGTGATCCGTTGGGCAATTTCACGCTGGAGCTCGACGACTTCGACCTCCTGACCAGAGAGCTGGTGTCCCGTGCGGACCAATGGTGCGGCGGCCGCATCGTGAGTTCGCTGGAGGGCGGCTACGTGCCGGACCGACTCGGCGAAGCGTGCGTGCGCCATATGCGCGCGTTGCTCTGATCTGGCTGTCCGAGGCCCGCGAGAGTGCGTATCTTCACCGGGTCAGCCGTCGTCACACAACGGACGAGCACAGTTGAACCGATGAACGGAGTGAGTGCGTGGCCCTGACCCTGTTCGGTGTGGTGGAGTACGACGTACACGCGGTACAAGCGGTGGCGTTGGGCACGGAGTTGATCACCGTGCGCGACCTCACGGCGGTCTGCGCGCCATGTGCGCAACGCGTGACCGAACCGGATGAAGCGGCGGCAATGCGGCATAACGACGTCGTCATGATCTTTGCAGCCCGCGGACCGATTCTGCCGGCGCCGGTAGGCGTGGCGTTCCGCAACCGGGAGGCCGTGGAGCGCTGGCTCGAGTTGCACTATAGCGCGCTCGCGGATGCGCTCTCGTTCGTGCAGAACCGGGTGGCCGCCCGCGTGCACGTCACGAGACCAGTCGCTGGGGAGGAGCGCGAGACCTCGGCCGACCTGGTGGCCATCGCATCGGAAAGCATGCGCGAGCTCCGCACGTCCGCGGTCGCCACCGTAGCCCTGCGGCCGGACCAGAAGCCCGGCGTCGTCCAGAGCGCGGCCTTTCTCGTCGAAGCGAACGCCTGGCCGCAGTTCGCTGCCGCCGTAGAGGCAAGTGGGCGCCAGTCCACCAGCGTCCGGTTCGAACTGACGGGCCCGTGGCCGCCGTACGACTTTGTGCAGATGCAACTCGGGACGTAACGTGTTCTGTCCCGACTGCGGAACCTGGAATCGTGCTCACGCCGCGGTATGCGGTCGGTGCACGGCAGGCCTGCCGGACATTGCAGGGACGCCCCTCGAACAGCCCGATGCGGACATCAGCGCGTTGCGCCGCGCGACGGGCAGGCGGTATCGGGTGTTGCGCAGGCTTGGTGGGGGGGGCATGGCCACGGTGTATCGCGCCGAGCAGATGCCGTTGGGTCGCGAAGTGGCGATCAAGGTGCTGCATCAGCATCTCGCTCGCGATGCGGAAATGACCGAGCGATTTCGTCGAGAAGCCGAAGCGGCGGCGAAGCTCGTCCATCCGTTCATCTGTCCGATGCTCGACTTCGGCCAGGCGGGTGACGTGGTCTACATCGTGATGCCCTTTCTCGGTGGTGGGTCACTTGCCGATCGCGTGCAGAAGGAGCGCGTGGTGGCGCCCGTGTTCATGGCCGCCGCCGCGGCTCAGGTTGCCGTGGCGCTTGATCATGCCCATCGCCGCGGCGTAGTGCATCGCGACGTGAAACCGGACAACATCCTGTTCGATGACGATGGCAACGCATTCATCACCGACTTTGGCATTGCGACGGCGCGTTTTCACGCGAGGCTCACGGCTAGCGGTCGCGCGATGGGGACGCCGCACTACATGAGTCCCGAACAGGCGATGGGCAAGCTTGTGGATGGGCGGAGTGATCTCTACGCGCTGGGGGTGGTCATGTACGAGGCCCTGGTCGGGTTCCCCCCCTTCGACGGAGCGGACGCCTTTTCCGTGGGCTACAAGCACGTGCACGAGAAGCCTGTGGATCTCAACGACGTGGACTCGCGGTTGCCAGAGGGGCTGGTGGAGGTCGTGATGCGCTGTCTCTCCAAGTCCGCTGATGATCGATACGCGCGCGGCGACCTGCTGGCCGACGCACTGCTCGCGTATCTCGGCAAGAGCGACGACGCCATTGCCGCCCGACGCGCGGCGGGGCTCGCCCGTCGCCCGGCGCCGTCCGGACGAGCATGAAGCTCTCGCACCGGATCGTCACGCTGCGCACGAAGAATCCGTTCGTTATCGCTCGAGGCGGATCGACTGAGTATCGCGTGGTGTGCATCACCGTCACCGCGAGTGACGGCAACATCGGTTGGGGCGAAGCGGCGCCCAGCAAGTTCTACGGGGAAACCGCGGATACCGTCGTGGACGTGCTTCCGCTGCTCGCAGCGGCCATCGAGGGCATGGATGGCTGGTCGCTGGAGGCGATGGAGCACGCCCTGGCGCGGGCCATCCGGTACAACGGCGCCGCGCGCGCCGGCGTGAGCGCCGCGTTGCACGATCTGGTCGGCAAGCGGCTTGGCGTACCACTCTACAAGCTGTGGGGACTCGATCCCGTCTCGTCGCCGCCGACGAGCTTCACGATTGGCATCGCGCCTGACGAAGCGACGCTGCTGGCGCGCGTGGCCGAGGCAGAACAGTATCCGATCTTGAAGATCAAGCTCGGCACGGCTTGGGACGAGCGCATCGTGCGGGCGGTGCGGGAGGCCGCGCCGAAAAAGGTTCTGCGCGTCGATGCGAATGCCGCCTGGACTCCGAAGTCCGCGCTGCGCATCATTCCGGCGCTGAAGGAACTCGGCGTGGAGTTCGTGGAACAACCCCTGCATCCCGGCGATCTGCAGGGATTGCGCTTCGTGCGCGAACGGTCGTCGCTGCCGATCGTCGCCGACGAAAGCTGCCTGGTGGCCGCCGACGTCCCGAAGCTGGCCGGTGCGGTGGACGGCATCAACATCAAGATCGCCAAGTGTGGCGGACTGCGAGAGGCGCTGCGGCTGGTGGCGGTCGCACGCGCCCACGACATGCTCGTGATGGCCGGATGCATGATCGAGAGCTCGCTCGGGATCACTGCCGCCGCGCACTTCGCGCCCCTGCTTGACTGCGCGGACTATGACGGCGCCGCGCTCGTCTCCAACGATCCATACGCTGGCGCGACGATCGATGGTGGCGCCATCCGCATCCCGGATGCGCCCGGCCTGGGCGTGACCCTGCGAACGTCCTGAACTGCGGCAACGCCAATTCTCGTGCGACTCATTCTCTCCTTCCCCCGGTCGTGCTCCGCGGCCCCAGCATTTGGCGAGGTGCAACCGTGAAGTGGGTCGCCATCGTACTCGGCATCGTGGGCGGCGTGGTGCTCACGATCGTGCTCGTGGGCGCGTTGCTTCCGCAATCGCACGTGGCGACGCGCGCGATCCGGCTGAGGCAGAAGCCCGCCGAGGTGTTCACCACGATTACCTCGGTGACCACGGCGCCGACATGGCGAAACGACCTCACGCGTGTGGAGATGCTGCCCCCGAGTGGGGGACACATGGCGTGGCGGGAAATTTCCGCGAACGGAACGGTTCCCTACGAGGCGGTGCAGGTCGTGCCGCCGATGGGTGGCGTCCCGGGTCGATTCGTCACGCGGATCACCGACCGTTCGCTGCCGTACGGCGGAAGCTGGATCATCGAGGTGGCCGAGGATGGGCCGGGCACCCGTGTCGTCGTGACGGAGCGGGGCGAAGTCTACAACATCTTCTTCCGTTTCGTGTCGAAGTTCATCATGGGACACACGGCCTCGATCGATGCATACCTGAAAGCGCTTGGCCGGCACCATGGGCAGGACGTCGAGCCGGAACCGGCGATGCCACTCGACACACAGGGGCCGGCACGGGCCTGAGGCGACGGATGTCGCGCGTCCTCGGAACCACCAGCAGGGGGACGCATCGGTTACGGCGAGGGCGCTATACTCCACATCGATGACGCTCATCGATGTCGCGCTCGCGCTCCCGCTGTTCCGCACCTTTACCTACCGCGTTCCCGAAGGCACGACCGGAAGCACGTCGGTGGGCTCACGGGTCCTGGTGCCGTTCCGGAATGGACGGGAAATCGGCATCGTGGTTGGGCCGAGCGAGCCACGCGCCGGGATCAACTACAAGCAGGTGATCGCGGCACCCGACGACGCGCCAGTGATGGACGCGCCAATGCTGCAGCTGTGCACGTGGATCGCAGAATACTATGTGTCACCGCTCGGCGTGGTGCTACGCACCGCGTTGCCGGCCGCACTCACCGGGGCGAACGCACCCGTGCCGGCGCGCAAGACACGCCGCGTCGTGGAGATCATTGCCGAACTTCCCTCGTTGCTCAAGCGCGACAGGTTGTTCGCGCGTTCCCCGCAACAGCGCGCGGTGTTCGAGCTGCTGGAGTCGATCGGCGGGCGCGCCGCGCTGAAGCTGCTCGCGGAGCAACTGGATTTCTCCGCCTCGGTGCTCAGCGGGCTGGTGACGCGCGGCCTCGTACGCGTGGGCGTCGAGACCGTGGAGCGCGATCCGTTCCTCACGCGCGCCCGGCGGCCGCCGGACACGCACCTTCCCAGCGATGCGCAGCGCACGGCCATCCAGCGGCTGGCCGTCGCCGAGCCGGGACACGTGGTGCTGCTGCATGGCGTGACCGGCAGCGGCAAGACGCTCGTGTATCTCGAACTGTTGCGTCGCATCGTGTTGGAGCAGGGCAAGACGGCCATTGTGCTCGTCCCGGAAATCGCGCTCACGCCGCAGACTGTCGATCGATTCCGTGCCGTGTTCGGCGATCGAATTGCGGTATTGCACAGCGCACTGTCCGACGGCGAGCGGCACGATGCCTGGCAGGCTCTCCGGCGAGGGGACAAGCGCATCGCCGTGGGGGCGCGCTCCGCCATCTTCGCCCCGCTCCGCGACCTCGGCGCGATCGTGCTGGACGAAGAACACGAGTCGAGCTACAAGCAGGGCGAGGCGCCGCGATACCACGCGCGGGAGGTCGCGATCGTGCGCGCTCGTGCGGAGGGTGCGGTGGTGGTCCTCGGCAGTGCGACGCCGAGTCTGGAGAGCTGGACGAACGCGACATCCGGGAAGTACGAACTCCTCACGCTTCCAGACCGCGCCGGCGGCGCGACGCTGCCCATCGTTCACATCGTCGATCTGCGCGCGAAGCAGGTCAAGCTGAAGCCGAGCGACACGCCCGAGGCCGACGCCGCATTCGCGCTTGCGATCAGCGCTCCGCTGGCCGACCGCCTGAGAGACCGCCTCGCAAAGCGGGAGCAAAGTATTCTACTGCTCAACCGACGCGGATATGCGGCGTTCGTGCAGTGCGGCGCGTGCGGAGACGTCGCCGTCTGTCCGAACTGCAGCATCAGCCTGACGTATCATCGAACTCCCGAGCGACTGGTCTGTCACTACTGTCAACACGCTGAAGCGTTGCACGTCGTGTGTGCCCGATGCGGCGGCGCGCGGATGCGTCAGCGCGGGCTCGGTACGCAACAGGTGGAGCGGCTGTTGAGCGAGCGGTTTCCAGCCGCGCGGATCGCGAGGATGGATGTGGATACCACCAGCGGGAAGTGGGCGCATGCGGATATCCTCGATCGCGTCGGCGCCGGCGACGTGGACATTCTGCTCGGTACGCAGATGATCGCGAAGGGGCTCGATTTTCCGAATGTGACGCTGGTCGGCGTGATCGACGCCGACGTTGGTATCAATCTTCCTGACTTTCGCGCCTCCGAGCGGTGCTTTCAGCTATTGAGTCAGGTTGCGGGCCGTGCGGGCCGGGGACCGAAAGGGGGCGAGGTTTTCATCCAGACCCGCTCGCCGTCGCACCACGCGGTGCAGTGCGCGGTGACGCACGACTATTATCGGTTCGTACGCGAGGAATTGGCCGGTCGCGTGCATCCGCCGTACCCTCCCAACGTGCGCATCGCGAACGTGGTGGTGAGTGGTACCCAGGAAGACGCGACCGCGCGCCTGGCCACGAGCGTGACCGCCTGGCTCCACAGGTTACTCGAGGCGCGCCCAGCATTCGGCGTCACTGTCATCGGGCCGGCGCCGTGTCCAGTGGAGCGCGTCAAGAATCGGTGGCGCTGGCACGTGCTGATCAAATCGACCCGACAGCAGGATCTGGGCAGGATCGGGCGGTTTCTGGTGGAGCGGTTCGAGGTACCGAAGCAGTTCGGCCTCAGGCTGACACTCGATAGAGATCCTGTCGCGCTGCTCTGAACAGGTCGCTCCGGCAGTCGTCCAACGGCTTGTTTGGCTGCCCCCCGCACATGATCTTTCGCCCGTGACCACATTCTCGCGCCCTGACTTCAGCCTGCCTGTCTTCGCCAATTCGCCCGACGCGCAATTCACCGCCGCGCCGTCCGACGGAGTACTGCCTGAAGGATTCTTTTCGACGACCAACCTTCCCACGTACGTCCGAGTGAACGGCATCTGGCGCATGCCGCGCGAACCGCGCATGGACTCGGCACTGGTGCTCGACGCCGCAAACGAGCTGTGGGTGCGTGAGGCACGCCGCGTTCGAAGCGGCGAACGGGTGGCCATCGGCATGGCGGAGGACGGCCGCGAAGGCATCTATGTGGACGTCGCCGGATTCCTCGGGCTTGGCCAGAGCGACGGCGAATTCAAGTTCATGGCCAGCGAAGTCTCCCGCGAAAAGCCCATCGATTACGGGCTCATGGCTCGCATCCTGGTGGACGAGCGCGATCGTGGCGGCTATCCGGTGTGGGTGGCAGGCCCCGCGCTCGTGCACTCACGCGCACGCAACGATCTGGTGTGGTTCATCCAGCATGGCTTCGTGGCCGCGCTGCTGGCCGGCAATGCCGTTGCGGTTCACGACATCGAAGCGTCGATCTTCGGGACGACGCTCGGCATGACGGGGCAGGGCGAGTCCACTCAGGGCGGACATGGGCTGCACATGCGCGCGATCAATCGTGTGCGGGCCGCAGGGTCGATCGCGGCGGCTGTGGAGAACGGCACCATCACGGACGGGATCATGCACGCCTGCATCATGCGGGGCGTTCCCTTCGTGCTCACCGGCTCCATTCGGGACGACGGGCCGCTGCCCGACGTGGTGACGGATGCGTTGGCAGGTCAGGACGCCATGCGCGCCCATGCCGTGAAGGCGACCATGGCCATTCTCATCGCCACGGCCCTGCACGCCATCGCGACCGGCAACATGCTGCCCGCATTCGTGTCCGAGGCGGACGGCACGCTCCGTGAGCTCTCGACCATCTGCGTCGACTCCCTGGAGTTCGTGGTGAGCAAGCTCAAGGACCGCGGCACTCACCAGGCATTCGGTGTGGTCACCAACGCGCAGGACTTCATGCACATCCTGCGAATGTACGTCGAGCGCGAACTCGATCAGCGTCGCGCGCTGGACGCCGCGACGTCCACGGCCGCGGCGGCAGGATGACGGAGGAGACACGAATCCGCTTCCTCGCCGCGATCGCCAAACAGATTCCCGCTCACCGCGTCATCGAGGCGCACCTTTTCCCCGCCATCAGGCAGGGCGGTGTCGAGAGCGGCGTAGCCGTGCTCGCTCTGGAGCGAGAGATCTTTCCGTCGCTCGAGGTCACGAGCGTGGATATCCCCATCGCGTCGGTCGATCCGGAGAGCGTGCCGTCGCTGGCCGACACGAGCGTGGAGATTCCGACGGACGTCTCACGACTTCAGGTTGTATCGACCACGGCCTCGGATGCAGCAGCCGAGTCTACGGTCGATGTGCCGGCGTCGCGCTACACCGTCTACAGCGCGCGATATCGGTATACGCTCAAGGGCCCCGACCGCGGCAAGTGGGAAGTGTCAGTTACGGATGAGGCGGATGCGCCGCTCCTCACTATTGATGCCGTGGTGCGCGGCGTGCAACGTCGGTCCGGAGAGGAAGACGATACCGTGCGGCTAAGCGGGGATGAGTTCCGAGCGGCGTTGCCTGCGCCGCCGACAGGGTGATGACCGTCGTGTCTCCCATGGCCGCGAGTCGTGGCTGAGCAGGCCTCCCTCGGCCTCGCGATCGCGTTTGGCGCCGGTCTGCTGAGCTTTCTCTCGCCCTGCGTGCTCCCGCTCGTTCCGAGCTACCTGACATTCGTGACCGGGGTCAGCTTCGACGACCTCACGCGTGCGCGCCGTACAGCGCTGGTGCACGCGCTGTTGTTCGTGGTGGGGTTCACGTTGATTTTCGTGGCGCTCGGCGCATCCGCCACTGTAATGGGGCGCCTATTGATTCACTACCGCCTGTGGATCACTCGGATTGGCGGCGCGCTCGTCGTTCTGTTCGGCCTGTACTTGCTCGGTGCGGTGCGCGTGGGCGCCTTCGACCGCGAGCGTCGGATGCATCTGGGTAACAAGCCCGTCGGGTATCTCGGAACGGTGCTGGTCGGCATCGCCTTTGGAGCCGGGTGGACACCGTGTCTTGGACCGATCCTTGGCGCGATTCTCACTTTCACCGCCGCCGAGGCCGACCTGAGTCGCGGACTGCCGCTGTTGCTCGCGTACTCAGTCGGCCTCGCGGTGCCATTCCTGTTGGCCGCCGTGGCCGTCGAGCGCTTCCTGGACACCGTAACTCGAATCCGGCCACACCTCGCGCGCGTGTCGCAGGTGAGCGGCGCACTGCTCATCGTGGTCGGCTTGCTGATGATGTTCGGCTACCTTACGGTGTTGAGCGCGCATCTACAGGCGATCACGCCGGACGCGCTTCGCGGTCGGCTGTAGCTTGGGCGGCGGCCTATCGGAGCCATTGGGCAGCAAGCCGAAGCAGTTCCCGCGCCGGCACCGGTTTCAGGAGCACTGCCGTGCATCCCGCGGCGATGCACCTCGCCTCCAGTGCTGGCTCGGAGCGGCCGGTCAGCGCCGCGCTCACGCGCGGCATGGCGTTCAGCGAGCGTAGCGCCGCGAGCACGTCGAGACCGTCCCCGTCCGCCAGACCGAGATCCAGGAGGAGCAGGTCAACCGGATCGTGTAGGGCGATTTCGACGACGTCGGCCACCCGTCCCGCGATCGATACGCGATGCCCTGTCTCCTCGAACAACACGCGCATCGCGTCGCAGACGAGGTGATTGTCCTCCGCCACGAGCACGTGCGGCAGCTGGGGTGCTCCGACCACTCAGTTGGCGGGGTAGGGTATCGTGAAGAAGAATCGGCTACCCGCACCGAGTTCGCTCTCGACCCAGATGCGCCCGCCGTGCAGCTCTACGAGCTTCCGGGCGATGGTCAGCCCCAGCCCGGTGCCGTGATGCGGGCGCGACGCGCTCGAGTCCACCTGCGCGAACTCGCGGAAGACGAGTTCGTGATTCGTCTCGTCGATGCCGATGCCGGTGTCGCCGACCTCCACCACACACACGGCTGCATCGGGCCCGTCCATCCGACGCGCGCGCAGCCAGACGCGCCCGCCGGCGGGGGTGAAGTCGATGGCATTCCCCATCAGATTGCCCACGATGTGCGCCACCTTCTCTCGGTCCGCGGTGACGAGATCGAGATCGTCCGGCACGTCCGTAGTGATAAACAGTCCCTTCTTGCTCGCGAGCGATTCGTTGAGCGCACTTACCTGCGCCACCACCTCGCCGATCTGGAACTCCGATGCCGACACCGTCAGCTGATTCGCGGCCCCTCGGGCGTAGGTGAGGATCTCGCCGACCTGATTGAGCAGCTGTCGGCCACCGTTGATGATGCCCCCGATGCTCTCGAGTTGCCGATCGGACAGTTGACCCAGGATGCCGTCGCGAAGGATCTCCGCGTGCGTGATGACGGCCGTGAGCGGGGTGCGCAGATCGTGCGAGATGTTGGCCAGGAACTGCGTCTTCAAGGAGTCGTGCGCCTCGAGCTCGGCGATCCGCTCAAGTGCCAGACAAAGCTGTGCCTCGAGGGCACTCCCGTGGCTCTCGATCGAGCCTACGGGTGTCAGCGCGATTGGTGCGGAACGATCGATTCCTTGCATCACGGAAATCTACCGATGGGAGCGCCGAAGGTCCAACTCCATGCGCCCGCCGCTCACCGCACGAGCGCGGGCGCCTCCTCCTCTATGGCCTCCTCGAGCTGCTGGCGGCTCAGCAGTGCCGCGTAGCGTCCCCCCGCGAGGATAAGCACGTCGTGGGTGCCTTGCTCCACCACGCGGCCTCGATCGAGTACGATGATCCAGCTGGCGTCGCGCACCGCACTAACGCGATGCGATGCGATCACGGCAGTGCGGCCGGCCAGCGTGCCCCGAAGGCCGCGCAGGATTTCCGCCTCTGTGTGCGTATCGACCGCGGAGAGGGCATCGTCGAGCAGCACGATGCGCGGCCTTCGGGCCAAGGCGCGCGCAAGGGCGAGTCGCTGCTTCTGTCCTCCGCTCAGATTGATGCCGCGCTCCCCCAGTCGAGTGCCATAGCCGTGCGCGAACGCATTAACCGTCTCGTCGAGCTGCGCCACGTGCGCGGCCCATACGTGAGGCGCCGCGTCAACCTCGCCGGTCGCCCGTGACTGGGCCGGCCCGCCGTCGTCCTCGTTGTCGTGATCCACGAGCGCGTTACCGGTATCGCCATACGCCAGATTCGACGCGATCGTATCACTGAACAGGAAACTCTCCTGCGGCACGTAACCGATCTCGGCGCGAAGGGCGTCAAGGGCTAGATCCCGCAGGGGAACTCCGTCGATGAGGATCTCGCCTTCCTGCGGATCGCTCAAGCGCGGTATCAGATCGATGAGCGCGCTCTTGCCGCTGCCCGTGGCGCCCACCACCGCCAGCGTCGCGCCGGCCGGCACGGAGAACGACACGTTTCTCAGAACCCAGCGGCGCTCGGCGCCCTGGGTGGCCGGAAAATGGAATCCGACGTCGCGAAACGTGATGGAGCGTCCCGTCGTGCCGGGCGGCAGTTGACGCGGGCGCTCCGGCGAGGCCACCTCGGGCCGGGAATCGAGCACCTCCAGTAGCCGCGACATCGACGCCGCGCCGCGCTGGAAGAGATTGATCACCCAACCGAGCGCGATCATCGGCCATGTCAGACTCGTGAGGTAGAATCCGAATGCCACGAAGGTGCCCACGGAGATGGCGCCGCGAACCACCAACGAGCCGCCGACGCCGAGCACCACGGCGACGCTCAGTCCCGCCAAGAGACCGAGAATCGGATTCATCGCGCCATACAGTCGAGCCAGGCTGATGTTTTTCACGACGTACATCTCGTTCAAGGCCGCGAATCTCGCGATCTCGGCCTCCTCCTGCCGGTAGGCGCGCACTACGCGCACGCCCGCGAAGTTCTCCTGCGCCTGCGTCGTGAGAGTGCCGAAATGTTCCTGTACGGCTTCGAAACGTTTGTGAATGGCCGCGCCCATGGGAATCATGACGGCGGGGATCATCATCATGGGCAGCAACGCCAGCAGCGTGAGCCGTCCATCTATGCGCAACATGAAGACCAGAGCGAACGAGGCGCCGAAGACGGTGTTCGTGAGGTACATGATGGCCGGTCCGGCCGCCATCCGGACCGCGCCCAGATCATTGGTGAGCCGCGCCATCAGGTCGCCGGTGCGCGTACGTCCGAAGTAGGCCGGATCGAGCGTTTCGATGTGCTCGAACAGCGCCTGACGAAGGTCGTACTCGATGTATCGGCTCAGGCCGTTGAGGATTTCGCGCATCCAGAAGCGCAGCGCGCCCCCGGCTAGAGCAATGCCGGCGATGGAAGCGGCCAGAAGCGTGACGCGATCCAGTCGAGCGCCCGCGTGTATGGAATCCACGCCAGCGCGCAACAGCCACGGCACGAGCGCTCCGATCGCCGAGGACACGACGACCAGCGACAGCCCGGACACGAGCATCCTGCGGTACGGCCGGTAATAGGGAATGAGCCGCCGCATAGCGGCTGCGGCTGGCATGCTGCTTGCCATTTACGATAGCTTGCCGTTGAACGTCCGATTCGGCCGTGCGATCATCGCTGAACGAACGGCGGCGTCTGGTCCCAAAATCTGGAGAATTTCATGAAGAATATTATCCGTACGCTCGGTGGGGTGCTCACGATCGCGGCGGCTGTGGCGGTCGGTGGCTGCTCGGTTTCCGAAAAGGCGAAGGACACGACACTCGCGACCGACACGGCATTGAAGTCGGATCTGCGCCTCGCCAGCAAGGATACCACTGCGCAACCGCAGCTCAAGGACGTGCCGACAGCGACCGCCACGACACCCGCGACCGCTCCGGCCCCGGCACCACGCCGGCCCACGCCCCCGCCGCTCGCGCGCCCGCGCGCGAAGGCGCCACGGCCTGAAACGCCTGCCGTGACCGGTTCCGGCAACTCGGTCACGAAGAACCCGTCAACTAGCCCTACCAATGCGGGCGGCGCAGTCGGGGTGATTTCGTCGGGCACGGCGCTCTCGCTGCGTTCCACGGCGCGCGTCTGCACCAACACCTACACGGTGGGTCAAACGTTCGATGCCACGGTCGCAACGGCAGTCTCCGGTTCCAATGGCGCGACCATTCCAGCGGGCGCGACGGTCCAGCTGGAAGTCACGCAGCTGAAGCGCAGTGAGAACGCCAACGACCATATCGTGATGGAATTCGCCGTCCGCTCAGTTGCGTTCAACGGTCATACCTATCCGGTGTCCGCCACGGTCGCCAACGCAGACGTGCAAAAGGTCCGCAACGAGCCGCAGAGCAAGGACATTCAGAAGGTGGTCGGTGGCGCGGTCATCGGCGCCATCGCTGGCCGCATCCTTGGCAAGAGCACAAAGGCCACCGTGATTGGCGGCGCGGCCGGTGCCGCCGCCGGCGCTGGCGTGGCTGCCGGCACGGCGAACTACGAAGGCTGTCTCCCGGACGGAGGCAACATCGCCGTGACGCTGAACAGCCCGTTGCAGATCAAGATTTCCTAGCAGGATGAACAGCGCCGTATGGCGCGGGTATACAGGGGCTGGCGCGACTGCGCCAGCCCCTGCGCGTATCTGCCCAACGCATTCCCGGCCTCGGGTGCATAGTTAGCAGCGACCGGATCCGTCCCCCGCGCCGGCACCACCTATTTCTTTGATCAGAGGAATTGAACGTATGCGTCGATCAATACAGATCGCCGTCGCGGCCGCGGCGCTCGTGAGCGTATCCACGCTTGCCGGTGCCCAGCGTGGCGGCGGACGTCGGACCGGCGGTGACACGCGGGCGGACTATCCCATTGACATGGGCCGTCTCGGACCGCCGCCGCTTCCGCCCACGATTGCCGCGCTGGTGCTCGACAATGCCAGCGACTTGTCGCTCACCGATGGTCAGCGCGTGATCGTCCAGGCCATTCGCACTTCGCAGGATTCCGCCAACAAGCCCTTTCTCGCTCGACTCGACTCCCTGCGACCAACGCGCATGCCGGCCGGCGGAATGAACGATCTGAGCCAGGAACAACGGGACGAAATGCAGCAGCGCGCGAGTGCCGTGCAACTCGTGATGGCCGACATGCGCGAAACGAACGCTACGTCGCGCGTGAACGTGATGAAGGTGTTGAACGAGACCCAGCAGAAGCGGGCGGCGGAATTGGAGGCGGACGCGGCAAAGAAGGCGGAATCCGAAGGGCGCCGCCGCATACAAGACATGGGTGGCGGTAACAACCGTCGCGGCGGCGGCCGGCCGCCGGAGGGCTGACCCTCGCCCTCCGCGTCGCGCTTCGTCTTGTCCTCCGGCTCAGATGCAACCGACGAATCCAGCTCGGGCGATCGGCTGGCAACACTCGCGCGGGACTCCGCGCTGGTTGGTCGCGTTCGCAACGGCGATCGCTCGGCGTTCGACGGGCTCGTTCACGCGTACATGCGCCAAGCCTTTCAGCTCGCTTATCGCGTGGTTGGACACCGGGAGGACGCGGAGGATCTCGTGCAGGAGGCGTTCCTCGCAGCGTATCAGTATCTCGATTCATTCGATGCCAGCCGGCCGTTCGGTCCATGGCTGATGCGCATCGTGCTCAATCGCGGCGCCAACCTTCGTCGCGCCAGATCGCGAAGGGAAACGGAACCGGAGACCGATGCAGTCAGTCCGCTGCCCTCGGCGCTGGAAGACAGTGAGCGGGCCGAAGCGCGCGTGCAACTGGCGAGCGCCATGGCCACGCTGTCGGAACGACAGCGCGTGATCGTCACGCTGTTCGACGTCGATGGGCTGACGAGCACGGAGATCGGCGAGATGCTCGACCTTTCAGCGGGAACGGTTCGTTGGCACCTCCACGAGGCACGTCGCACTTTGCGCGGCTTGCTCTCTCGCTTCTTCAAGGGCGACGTATGAACGACAATGATGCCGCGCTCGGCGCGGGTGCATTCGGACCGGAGCCAATGCACGATCCAAAGCTGGGCCAGCTCCTGCAATCGGTGGTGGGCCGCGTCCCCGCTGAGCGGGTTGACTGGTCTCGGCTGGCATCGCGCATCGCGGGCGCGGTGGAGAAGCACTCGGCGGCACCCTGGTGGAGCTATGCGGCGCGATGGGAACGACGCGCCATTCCGCTTGCCCTCGCTGCCGGCATCGCGGGAGCGCTCACCCTGTGGAGTACCACTCTGTCCGCGCGCCCGCTACTCCAGAGCGAGAATCCGGAGTTCATGTCCGCGTTGGTGACCGGCGTGCCTCCCACGGATGCGGTACGCTCATTCGCGCGTTCCGTCACAGGCACCGCTGATCTCGACATCGAGAGTCCGCAATGACCCCGGACCGTGTGCGTGCGAGCATCGTGATTACCCTCATCGTCATTTGCAGCGCGCTGGCTGGCGCGGGGATCGACCGCTATCTGTCGGTAAGCATGGCGCGGCACCGGCTGCCGGGCCCTGGCCGGTCCACCCCGGAACAGGACGCGAAGCGCCGAGCGGAGATGCTCGACCGGATGACGAAGTCCCTGGAACTCAGCGCGTCGCAACGCGCCGGTATCGAGTCCGTGATGGTGCGCACTGATTCATCGCTGCGTCTGATCCGGCGCGAGATGCAGCCGCGCATCAGGATGGTGTTCGACAGCTCGCGCGCAGAAATCGCGGCACGCCTGGACAAGGATCAACGCGCGAAGTTCGAGAAAGACACTGTGCGACGGCGCGGGCCAAGACCGTAGCGACAAACCACCGCGTGGGCCCGTGGCGGACTGGCGTTGTCTGCCGGACGGAGCGATGCCTAGTAGCCGATCGGCTTGCCGGACGACCTCGGGTCGGATACCCCTTCATAGCCGCCGCGCACGCGCATGATCGCGTTGACCAGCCCGATTCCGCGCCCCAT
>JANYIN010000083.1 GCA_025362035.1 Gemmatimonadaceae bacterium
CCCTGTTCCGCACCGCCCACATGCGCTCGACTGTCATGTGCGGGCCGGGAAACATGCCCCACTCGTCCAACTCGATCTGCGCGATGTCGGCGAGCCCGCGGGTCGCGCGCACGATCTCCTCGCCGCTCAACGCCGGCACTGCGCCGCCCAGGGCGGGGTCGTGCTTCATCGAGATCGTCCCGCCGGTGAAAAGGAGAACGATCATCCGCAGAGCACGCTCCCGCCGTTCACGTTGAGGATTTCGCCCGTGATGTGCCGAGCGAGCGGCGAGCAGAGGAAGACGATCGGGCCGGCGATGTCCTCCGCAGTCGCGATGCGACCGAGGGGGATGCTGCCACTGATGGTCGCCTTCCCCTCCTGCGCCATCGGCTCGGCGACCATCTCGGTGTCCACCCACCCGGGCGCCACCGAATTCACGGTCACGTCGCGCGGCGCAAGCTCCAGCGCCAGCGACTTGGTGAACGAGATGACCGCACCCTTACTGGCACCGTAATCCGCATGGAAGGGTTCGCCGCGCTGTCCCGCGGTACTCGACACGAGCACGATGCGGCCACCGCGGCTGATGATGCGCGCCACGGCGCGCGACGTGTAAAACACGGAATCGACGTTCTCACGCATGGTGTTCAACCAGCGGGTGTCGTCGATGTCCACCACGCCCACTTCTGCGGCAGGCCACACGCCGGCGTTGGCCACGAACAGGTCCAGTCCGCCCAGCTCCGCGACGGCCGCGCCCACGAGCGACTCCGCCCCTTCCCGCGTGGAGATGTCCGCCGCGCGCGCGAACGCGTTCACGCCGGTGGCGCGCAGTTCGGCCGCCACGCGCTCGGCGTCCGCGGCACGCGCACGATAGCCGATCATCACGTCGGCCCCGGCGCGAGCGAGCAACCGCGCGGTCGCGGCGCCGATGCCACGAGAGGCGCCGGTGACGAGCGCCCGCTTGCCACGAAGATCGATCACAGTGTCTGCTCCACGATGTCGCAAATGATGTGCTCGATGCACAAATGCAGTTCCTGCGCGCGATCGGTGCGCGTGGTGGGAACGATCACGCTGTGGTCCGCGAGCGCACGCAACGCGCCGCCGTCGCGCGCGCTGAACGCAAGAACGCCCACGCCCTGCGCTCGCGCCGCCTCCGCTGCGCGCAGCACGTTGGGTGAATTGCCGCTGGTGGAATGAATGATCAACAGGTCACCGGCGCGCGCGAGCGCTTCAACCTGCCGTGAGAAGACGTTTTCGAAGCCGATGTCGTTTCCGGCCGCCGTGAGCAACGACGTGTCGGTAGTGAGCGCGATGGCGGGATACGCGCGCCGGTTCCGCATGTACCGCACGACGTATTCGGTGGCCATGTGCTGCGCATCGGCCGCGCTGCCGCCGTTGCCGCAGAAGAACAGCGTGCCACCGCGCGCAACCGTCTCCTGCACCATCGCCAGCGCGCGGTCCAGATCCGGTCCGAGCTCGGTAGCAACGCGCTCGGCGGTTGCGGCTAGGTCGCGTAGAGATGCGGTGAATGGGGAAGTCATTTCGGTCTCATCCTTCGTGAACAGCTGAACCGCGGATCTCACGGATCGACTAACGAATAAACGCGGATTGCTCCGTGCAGGGCGAGTTTCCGGCCCGCCCAGCCTCGATCATTTTTTTTGGTCAAAAAATTTTGTGTAGTCTGCGAAGACGCAACGTCGTGGCGCTCCGGCGCTCTCGCTGAGGGCAGTATCCGCGAGAATTCGGTCGTCGATCCGTCCAAATCCGCGGTATGCATTTAGCGTTTCATCGCGACAGAAACAATTCCCGCAGCCTCCCGAATATTCCCCCGGATTTGGGCAACGGCGGCACGGGCAGCACGGGTTGGCCATCCAGGAGCCGGCGGGCGTTGGTGCGGGTGAGGAGCTCAGCGTGCTGCGGCGTGCTCACTTCCAGCAACCAGTCGCGCGCCGTGGCCAGCGATCTTGAGTCGCCATGGTTGTCACTGGAGAAGAGATCCACCATACCCTCCTCGACGAGTGCGCGCGACAGCTTGCTCACGGTGCTCCTGCCGATCAAGCCCGCCGTATCCATCTGGATCACGGCACCGGCACGTCGCCACTCCTCCACGCGCTCCAGGGTGCAGCCCCAATAGCGCTCGGGGTGCGCGAGTAGCGGCACCAGCCCCGAACAGTGGATGCGATACAGCTCGTCCCCGGCGGCCAGCGGCACTCCCAGGCGCGGAAATTCCACGAGCACCGCGCGCGATCCTTCCAGGGCCAGCTTCGGCGACCGCAGGTCCACCCTGGGCTCATCGAGCATGATCTCCCAACCGAGACGCAGCTCCATTGCCTGCGGCGCAACGCAGCGAAGTTCGTCGAAGATGGCGCGGTTTCGTTCGTACGGTGCGCTGGCCACCTCGGACGCGTTGAGGTGCGGTGTCAGCACCAGACACTCCACCCCGTCCGCCGCGAATCGCTCGAGCACCGGCAGCGACATCTCCACCGACTTGGAGCCGTCGTCCACACCGGGCAGGAGATGCGAGTGCAGGTCGATCATCCGGCGTCGGGCACCACGTCACCGAGCCGAGCGATCCTCGCCATTGCCGACGAGGCGCAGAGATCGATTTCCGACGGTCGCGCGGAGGCCGCTTCGAATGCATACGTCATGAGCGCGTCGGCCGTGAGCAGGTCGAGTGCCGAATCGCGCGTCGTGCAGTTGCTGCGCAGCAGCGCCGCCACGACGCGCTCACCGGCATCGAGAAAAATCTCTGGCACACGCTCGGCGTCCTGGTGCCGCGCGTCGCCGAGCTCGGCCCGCAGCCGCGCGTCGAGTGCGGCCGGGGGGCGAGGCGTGCGCGCATCCAGCCATTCGTCGATGGTCATCCGGCTACAGCCGCGGCCACCAGCCTCGGCGCCTCGCTCAGCGCGCCGGCCAGACGCGATGCGTCGGGCACACCGGCCTGCGCCATGTGCGGCTTGCCGCCGCCCTTGCCGCCGGCAACCGCCGCGACGTCGCGCACGATGGCATCGGCCCGGATGCCGCGCTCACGCAGATCGTCGCTCACCACCACCAAGATGGAGCCCTTCCCATCCTCCATCCGCGCACCCAGCACACCCACCCCGCTCCGGAGCTGTTCGCGGAGCGCGTCACCCATGGCCTGCAGCGCCTTGCCGTCGGACGCGGAGACCTCGCCGACCACCAGTCGCGCGCCGCTGGCGCCGATGGGCTGCGACGCGCCGAGCAACTTCTGGAGGTCGTCACCGCCGCCGCGTAGCGCGTCGTCGAGCTTCTTGTCCAGCGTGCGCCGCTCATCAACCAGTTGCTGCGCGCGTCGCTCCACTCCGTCCGCTGGCGACTTGATGATCTCGGCGACCCGAAGCAATGACGCTTCGCGCGCCTTGAGAAACGCGAACGCGCCGCCGCCCGTGAGCGCCTCGATGCGCCGCACGCCGCTGGCCACGCCTGTCTCACCGAGGATCACGAACAGCCCGATTTCGCTGGTGTTCCGGACGTGCGTGCCGCCGCACAACTCCATGGAGAATCCGGGCACATCCACGACGCGGACGACGTCGCCGTACTTTTCGCCAAAGAGCGCCATCGCCCCCTTCGCTCTGGCGGCGGGATACGCCATTTCGGTACACGTGACTGTTACCGCACGCCAGATCTCACGATTCACGATCGCCTCCACCTCGGCGAGCTTTTCGGCGGGCACGGGTCCGTGGTGGGTGAAGTCGAACCGCAGCCGGTCCGGCGCCACGAGCGAGCCCGCCTGATGAACGGCGTCGCCGAGCACGTGTCGGAGCGCCGAGTGCAGCAGGTGCGTCGCCGTGTGGTTGCGCTCCGTATCCTTTCTCCGCCCACTTGGCACCGTGGCGGTGACCGGTCCCCAGTGGAACGCACCGGCGAGGCGGCCGAGGGCCGCCGAGCGGCCGTCCAGCTTGCGGACCCCGTCCACGTCGATGCGCCATCCCTCGCCAACGATCTCGCCTTCATCCGAGACCTGACCGCCTGATTCCGCGTAGAACGGGGACTCGCGCAGCAGCACCGCCACGCGGCCGCCATCCAGATGGCGTATGGCCGCGACATCGGTCTCGACCGCGACTGTATCGTACCCCACAAAACGCCAGTCGGCGGCAGCGCTGGTGGGCGGATGATCCCACGTAGCGACGTCGCCCAGGGTGTCGGCTTCGACACCCAGCTTGCGCGTTTTCCGCTCGTCCTTGGACCGTGTGCGCTGCTCGCCGAGGGCGGTCTCGAAGCCCGCGATGTCCACCGTGTAGCCGCGCTCGTGCGCCATCAACTCGGTAAGGTCGATGGGAAAGCCGAACGTATCGTACAGGCGGAACGCATCCTCGCCGCTGATGGCGCCCTTGTGGATGGCGTCCGCGGGCGCGAGCTGCTCGAAGCGGGAGAGTCCGCCTTCGATGGTGGCGAGGAAAGCCTGCTCCTCCACGCGCGTGGTCTGAAGCAGATGCTCCCGCCGGCTCATGAGCTCGGGATAGACGTCGCCCATCGACCGAATGACCGTTTCCACCACGTGCACGAGCGTCGGTTCGCGGCGACCGAGCAGGTACGCATGGCGCACCGCGCGGCGCAGGATGCGGCGCAACACGTATCCGCGCCCTTCGTTGCTGGGGAAGACGCCATCCGCCAGGAGAAACGCCACGGCGCGCGCGTGGTCGGCGAGCACGCGGAAGGACGCGGGATCCACGGCGTTCGGAACCACGCGCTCCCCGCCCTGCCCGTCGGCGATGCGTATTCCCGTCCGGTGCTCGTCGCTTTCGCGTCCCCAGTAGCTGAAGCCCACCGTGTTTTCCACCGACGTGATCAGCGGAGCAAACGCGTCCGTGTGGAAGTTGTTGGTGACGCCCTGCTTCACCGCGGCGATGCGCTCGAGTCCCGCACCGGTATCCACGGAAGGCTTGGGCAGTGGCACGAGCGATCCGTCGGCCTGCCGGTTGAACTGCATGAACACGAGGTTCCAGATCTCGAGGAAGCGGCCGGCCTCGCCGCCCTCGACGAATGCGTCATGCGAGAATGTGTCGCGGGTCAGCTCCGTCCACTCGCCGCTGGCGCCGTGGGGAAAGCGGAAGTCCTTCGCGATCCTGGCCAGATCGACATAAATCTCCGTGCATGGACCGCAGGGGCCGGTGTCGGCCATCTGCCAGAAGTTGTCCTTGTCACCGAGACGGTAGATGCGATCGGCCGGGAGGCCGGCGATCTCCTGCCAGAGCGCAAACGCCTCGTCGTCGCTGACGTGTACGCTCACGAACAGCAGCGCCGGATCGATGTCGAGGTCGACGGTGAGCAGCTCCCACGCGAAGCGGATGGCATCGCGCTTGAAATAGTCGCCGAATGAGAAATTTCCCAGCATCTCGAAGAACGTGTGGTGCCGAGCCGTGTGGCCCACCTGCTCGAGATCGTTGTGCTTCCCTCCGGCGCGCACGCACTTCTGCGCGGTGGTCGCCCGACGCTTGCGGTCCGGGGCCTCGTCCATGCCCAGGAAGATCCGCTTGAAGGGGACCATGCCCGCGTTGACGAACAGCAGCGTAGGATCATCGTCCGGCACCAGCGACGCGCTCGCGCGTTTGACATGCTGCTGGTGAGCGAAATAGTCGAGGAACGTGGAACGGATTTCTGATGCGCGCATGGTGGCAATATACGGCGCTCGCCCCACGCGCAGGGAGTGCGCCGCTGCCGGCGCGAGGCCCTACCGGAGCTCCTCTTCGGACTCGACATCGCCCTCGAGCGCGGCGCCTACCGCGGCCATCGCGCGACGAATCTCCTGGCCGTCGAATCCGCGCCGCGCGAGAAATGCGTACAGCCGACGACGACGGACCATCGGTTCGAGCGTGGCGAGGGTGCGCAGCTTCTTTCTCGCCACCTGCTCGACGAGCGCCTGCTGATCCACCGACTCCTCGGCCACCACGGTGGCGATGGCGGCATCGCTGACCTGCCGTGCCACGCCCTTTCTGGCCAGACCCTGCTGCACGCGACGCGGTGAGTGCAACGCGCCGATCAGTTTGGTGCGCGTGAAGGCTCGCGCGAAGGCGGCGTCGTCCAGGAGGCCCTGTTCCAGCAAGCGAGCGACGGCGCGCTGTACATGCTGCGGGTCTTCGCCCTTGAGGATCAATGCGCGCGTGAGTTCCACGGACGAGCGGGCGCGGAATGCGAGCATGTTGACGGCGCGATCGAACACCTTGAGTTGCGCAGACTCGTGGGCGATGCGGTCTTCGAGTCCGTCAGTTCCGAGTCCGACGGTGAGGTGCAGTCGTTGGATGGCGTCGATGGACAGTCGTGCGACCGGCGCATGGTCAACGACGATGTCGAAGCGTCCCGGGCGCCGCACGGCGGGCACGATGGCGGTGATCACAGACATGCGTGCATTCGCTGGGTGAGGATAACACCGAACATCACAGACGCGCGCCGGATCACAAATGTGGATAAGTGCTCGAAAGTGAATGAAGCATGCTCGCTAACCACTTGTCGCTATAGCTACTTACGATACACCATATAAAGAAACCGAGGAGCGACCTCTGTCACGGTGGGGATTCCGGGCCCCATCGATTCCAGAGAGCGACTCCTCGGCTCCTTACATACGAACATACCACACAAACCGCCGCAGCGTTCCATCAATTTTCCCGGCACGCGCAGCCGGTACGTTCGGTGCCACCTGCCCGCCCCTCACGGCTCGGCTCGCCTACTCGGCCTCCTCGGCGTCCGGGGCCGCTCCGGGCTGCTCGGTGCCAATTCCCAGTACAACCTTCACCTTTTCCTCGATCTCTGCAAGAATGACCGGGTTGTCCTTGAGGTACATCTTGGCGTTTTCACGCCCCTGGCCGATTTTCTGGCCATTGTAGCTGTACCAGGCCCCCGACTTCTCGATGATGCCCGACTCGGCCCCGATGTCCACGAGCAGCGAGGTGTGGCTGATCCCTTCCGCGTACATGATGTCGAACTCAGCCTGCTTGAATGGCGGCGCGACCTTGTTCTTGACCACCTTGACGCGAACGTGCGACCCGACCACTTCCTCCTTTTCCTTGACCGGGCCGATCCGGCGGATGTCGAGACGAACCGACGCGTAGAACTTGAGCGCCTTTCCACCCGTGGTGGTCTCGGGATTGCCGAACATGACGCCGATTTTTTCGCGCAGCTGGTTGATGAAGATGACGATGGTCTTTGAACGGGAGATGGAGCCCGTCAGCTTGCGCAGCGCCTGACTCATGAGGCGCGCCTGCAGTCCCATGTGCGACTCGCCCATGTCGCCTTCGATT
>JANYIN010000100.1 GCA_025362035.1 Gemmatimonadaceae bacterium
AGGCGCCGCCCGCCGAGAGCACCACGCCCATCATATACCACATGTTGGGTATCACGTGGCAGAAGGTGTGGGCGCGCAGCCCCGGGTCCACGCGCGGCTCCGCGATCGGCGCCAGCACCGTGCCCGACGTCCCCCAGCTCGACACCGCGTCGCCCGGCGTCAGCGCGCCCACGCCCGCCGCCCCGCAGGCGTTGTCCGCGCCGCCTCCCACCACGGGCGTGCCCGCCGACAGCGTCGTCGCGGCTGCTCCCTCGTTCGTGATGCGTCCCAACACTTCCGAACTGCCGCCTACATCGGGCACGATCGATCGCGAAACCCCCACCGCGCCGAGGATCTCGTCGCTCCACCGCAGCCTCGCCGTATCGTACATCAGCGTCGCCGACGCGTCCGACGGATCCGTCGCGAGCACACCCGTCAACCGATATCGGATGTAGTCCTTTGGCAGCAGCACCGTGGCGAGCCGCGCATACGCGTCCGGCTCGTGCTCCCGAAGCCAGAGGATCTTGGGCAGCGTGAACCCCTCCAGAGCGGGATTGCACGCGAGATCGCGCAGCCGCTCTTCGCCCCCAACCGCCGCCGTGATTTCCGCGCACTCGGCCGTCGTGCGCCCATCGCACCAGAGCAGCGCCGGCCGAATCACTGCGCCGGTGCGATCGAGAAAGACCGACGAGTGCATCTGTCCCGAAATTCCCACGGCGGCCACCGAGGCATCAGGCCGCGCGCGACGGATCATGTGAATGGCCGCCACCGTCGCATCCCACCACGCGGAGGGTTCCTGCTCTGCCCATCCCGGTCGCGGAATCGACAGGCTCAGCGGCATGGTGGATGACGCCACGATGTCGCCGGCAACCGAAACGAGGATCGCCTTGACGCCGCTCGTTCCCACATCGAGGCCAAGGAAGAGTGCCTCCGCCACGTCAGCGCACTCCGAGCAGAATCTCCATCGTCAGTTGGTCGAGGCGCTCGTAGGCGTACCCCCGGGCGCGAAGCGCAGGCAGATCGAACTGCTCGTCCTTGATCGTCTGCGAATCCCTTGTAAAGCCGATGCGAGCCCCGGGCGCCGCGCCCCGCTCCGCGAGTGCGGACAGAAGCTGGCCGATCTCCGGGTCGGCGTGGAATGCCGCGACCTTCTCCTTGAAGATGAGATAACTGCGCATGCTGCCGGCGGCAAAGTCCCACACGCCCGCCTCGTCCTCGGTGCGGTAGGCGTGACTGTCGAAATGCTTCATGCCTGCATAGCCCGAGTCTTCCAGCAGCTTCACGAGGAAGAACGATTGTTTCACGTCCTCGCTGCCGAAGCGGTGATCCTGATCGTATCGGCCCGGCTTCTGCGCGTTGAGATCGATGTGGAAGAGCTTCCCCGCCTCCATGGCCTGCGCGACGCCGTGGGTGAAGTCCAGTCCGGAAATGGTGTCATGCGCGACTTCCGGATTCAGGCCGACCAGATCGGGATGATCGAGCGTGTAGATCAAGGCGAGCGCATGACCGATGGTCGGGAGAAAGATGTCCCCGCGCGGTTCGTTCGGCTTCGGCTCGATGGCGAGCTTGAAGTTGTAGCCCTGCGCGATGTTGTACTCGCAGAGAAAGTTGAGCGCGTCGCGGAACCACTTCATGGCTTCGCGGGCATCCTTGGCGGCATTCGTCTCCACTCCCTCTCGCCCACCCCAGAACACGTACACCTCCGCACCGAACTCCGCGCCCAGGTCCATCGCGCGCATCGTCTTCTGCAGGGCGTATCGCCGCACCGTGCCGTCGTTGCTCGTGAACGCACCGTCGCGAAACACGGGATCACCGAACAGGTTGGTGGTCGCCATCGGCACCCGCATGCCGCTGTTGGCCAGTGCGGTCTTGAACTCCCGCACCAGCCGGTCGCGCTCCGCCGCCGTCGCGTCGCGCGGGACGAGATCGTTGTCGTGGAAGTTCACCCCGTACGCCCCCAGCGCGCCCAGCTTCTCCACGATGACATTCGGCAGGAGCACCGGTCTCACCGGATCCCCGAAGGGGTCGCGGCCAGGATTCCCAACCGTCCACAACCCAAACGTGAAGTGATGCTCGGGCCGCGGCATGTAGGCGTCGGTAGTCATGTCGAACGGTCCGGTGTGGAGTGGAATGCAGTGCGGTGGAAACAGGAAAGCTCTGCGCGGGGAATCGCACCGCAACCGTCCGGGCTAAGGAGGTAGGAGCAGAGGAGCGAGGCGCGGAGCGCCGATGCGGGCTGAATAGCCGAAGAGCGAGCCGCGCAGCGGCGAGCGAACCGAAGAGCGAGGCGCGGAGCGCCGATGCGGGCCGCGCCGCGGCGCGCGCGCCGAGCCCTGCGACAAATTGTCACATTTGTCCAACAAGAGTGCAAACTTCTTTGACGGTTACCGCATCCTCGGTTAGATTTCTCCTCAAGCCGGTGGCTCCTGCCGCCGGCCTTCAATGGATGAACACCCTTTGCAAGAGCCTTCAATGTCCCATCGGTCCGCCACGCAGCGCCCCTTCATTCAGAACGCCCAGAACGGCGCGCTCACCTGACACCCGTGACTCGGATGCATGTAATTCGCCCCCTGCATCCCGGTGATGCAGGGGGCGATCTGCTTCTGGCACTTCGCGACGACGCGGCACGATCGGCGACTTTCCCGCCTCTATAGGTATCATCATGATTCGCAGGCACTTTCTGTTCGTGAGCGATTTCGACCAAACCCTGAGCTTCAACGACTCAGGGCACGTATTGAGCGAGATGCTCGGGATTACCGACTTCGGCGAACGCGTCGCCGGCCTCTCACGGCTCAACCTCGTGCAGTCCGGCGCGGAACTCTCCTACCTCATCCTGCACGACCCCGAATTCCGCCGCGTGCGACGCGAGGACCTCATCGAGGTCGGTCGCCGCATCAGGTTGAAACAGAACATCGGGCTGCTCGGCGAGTTTCTGGAGCGGGGCATTGAAGGGCATCACTTCGACTTCTACGTCGTGTCCGCTGCGCCCGAAGACGTCGTATTTTCCGCGCTCGACGGTATCGTTCCGCCTGAGCGGATCATCGGAACCCGGTTCGTCTACGACGAGACGTCCGGGGAGGTCTCATCCATCGTCCGCGTGCCGGCGGGTTACGGCAAGGTCGCCGCGGTGGACGAGTTGCGCCTGCAGCTCGGCGTTCCCGGCGAACGCCTCGTCTACGTCGGCGACGGCAGCTCCGACATTCATGTGATGCTGCACGTGAACCGGAGCGACGGGCTCACCATCGCCGCGTCCGAAGCCCGAAACATCGCCCGGATCGCGCGGCGCACCGTCATGAGCGACGACGCACTCAGCGTCCTCGTGCCGATCATGGAAGACATCCTCGGGTATGACCGCAGCCGCATCCGCTCCATCTTCGAGCAACATGGCGTGCTGATTCAGGAATGGGATCGCGTGCGCACTGACTGGCTGACCTTTGGCGAAGGGACACTTCCGGGGCACGCCATGTCGGGTGGTGCTCGATGATCGCCGCCCAGGATGCCGCACCGCACCTGCCCGGTACCCTTGTGCAACTCGGGTATTTCGCGGGGACGCTCACCGTCGCCTCGTTTCTCCCACAGGTGATTCGCGCGTGGACCACCAGAAGCACGCGCGATCTCTCCCTGAGTTCCTTCGCGTTGCTGATCACGGCGAGTTCCATGTGGATCCTTTACGGATTGCTCTCGCGTGATTGGCCGGTGGTCGCCACCAACTCCGGCATGGTGACGCTCACCGGGGCCTTGGCCGTCGCGAAGGTACGATATCGGTAGCGGCGGCAAGGAGAAAGGAGCCGAAGAGCGCGGCGCGGAGCGCCGATGCGGGCTGAATAGCCGAAGAGCGAGGCGCGGAGCGCCGATGCGGGCCGAAGAGCGAGCCGCGCAGCGGCGATGCGGGCGCGCGGCGCTACGCGCCGCGCTTTGCGCGGTCTGTCGCAGATCGCATCACCACCGCGCGCGCGCGCGTTCGGTCGATCCGCCTGCCGCCTCGGACTTAACGTCCGGACGCGCGGCATTCGCAACTGATCTGTCACACCGGTCGAGGACTTATTGACAACACGAAACTCTGGCCCCAAGTTTGCCTTGTCATGCGGTCGAAAGCGACAGCTTTGGTGGTAGAGCCTTCGTGCTCTCCCCAGAGCGGCCTGCAGGGTCGGTCCTCAACGGGACTGACCCTGTTCGCGTTTCCTGAAGGAATGCGCTGAACTTTCCTATCGGCTGGACTGTTCGTCCCATGACCCCCACATTGTCACCGGCATTCCCGCCGCCGATCGCCACAGAGGACCCCATGAAGATCAGCTTCAAGGTCAACGGACAGCAGAAAAACGTGGACGTGCCGGGCGACCAGCCGCTCCTCTGGACATTGCGGGATTCACTCGGCCTCAAGGGAACCAAGTACGGATGTGGCATCTCGCAGTGCGGGGCGTGTACGGTCCGCTTCAATGGAACCGCCACCCGCTCGTGCGTGCTGCCCACCTCGCGGGTCCAGGGCGCCGCTGTTGACACCATCGAAGGGCTCTCCCTGGACGGGTCGCATCCGCTGCAACGCGCGTGGGAAGAGCTCGACGTGCCGCAGTGCGGCTATTGCCAGGCAGGCCAGCTCATGTCGGCCTCCGCACTGCTCGCCGCCACGCCGCACCCCACGGACGCTGAAATCGACGGCGCGATGGACAACCTCTGTCGCTGCGCCACCTACAACCGCATCCGGCAGGCGATCCACCGTGCCGCGGAGCTCAAGTCCGGTGCAGCCGATGCTGCCCCGCGTCCGCGCCGATTGGACGAATCGAGGAACACGCCATGACCACACCCATCATCGACGAGTCAGCGCGCGTCTCACGCCGCGACTTCCTCCGCGTCAGCGCCATCGCGGGCGGTGGCATCCTCTTCGCCAGCTACGCCAAGCCACTCGGCGCGGCCGCCTCCATTGGCGAAAATTTTGCGCCGTCCGAGGCGATGCTCAATGCCTACGTTCGCATCACGCCCGACGGCATCATCACGATCATCGGCAAGAATCCGGAAGTCGGACAGGGCGTGAAGACGATGCTGCCAATGCTGATCGCCGACGAACTGGACGCGGACTGGGCAAACGTGCGAGTCGAGCAAGGCATGCTCGACACCAAGAACTATACGGCGCAGTCAGCCGGTGGCAGTACGGCGACACCGAATAACTGGCTGCCCATGCGTCGGGTCGGGGCCGCCGCGCGCACGATGCTGGTGGGCGCAGCCGCCGCGGAATGGGGCGTGCCCGCGTCGGAGTGCGAAACGTCCAGGGGCGTGGTGCGGCACCGCGCCAGCGGCCGTTCGTTGACGTACGGCGCGCTGGCCTCCAGAGCGGCCGGCATGACACCGCCCGACCTTGCCACCGTACCACTCAAGGATCCGAAGGCGTTCACCATCATCGGCTCGCGCGTTCGCGGCGTGGACACACGCGCCATCGTCACGGGGCAACCGCTCTATGGCATGGACGTATCCGTCCCCGGCATGCTGTACGCGACGTTCGTGAAGTGTCCGGTATTCGCGGGCAAGGTGGCGTCGGCCAACGGCGCCGACCTCAAGAGCATGCCGGGAGTCCGGCATGCATTTGTCGTCCAGGGCGGCACCGCGCTGGATGGTCTGCTCCCCGGCGTCGCGATCGTCGCCGACAGTTGGTGGCAGGCCAAGACTGCCCGCGGCAAGCTGCAGGTCTCGTGGGACGAGGGTCCCGCCGCGCAGCAGAGCAGCGCCGGCTTCGCCGCGCAGGCGGCGGCATTGTCGCAGAAGGAGCCACAGCGCTCGCTGCGACGGGACGGCGATGTGAAGGCGGCGCTGGCGAGCGCCACGAAGACGATCGACGGCGATTACTTCTATCCGTTCATCGCCCATGCCTCGCTGGAGCCGCAGAACTGCACGGCGCACTACAAGGATGGAAAGCTCGAGTTGTGGGCGCCGTCCCAGAGTCCCGCGAATGGCCGCGCACTCGTCGCCCGCACCCTGGGGATCCCGGATACCGATATTACGGTGCACATCACCCGCTCCGGCGGCGGCTTCGGCCGGCGACTGATGAACGACTACATGGTGGAAGCCGCCTGGATCGCCAGGGAAGTCGGCGTCCCCGTGAAGCTGATCTGGACGCGCGAAGACGACATCCAGCACGACTTCTACCGGCCGGCTGGCTTCCACTATCTCACCGGCGGCGTTGATGCCGCGGGCAAGCTGGTGGCGTGGAGAGATCACTTCATCTCGTTCGGCGAAGGCCAGGGTTGGGCCCCCGGTGCAAACATGGGCGGCACGGAGTTCCCGGCGCGCTTCATTCCGAACTTTTCGCTGGACGCGTCGGTCATGCCCCTCGCGGTGCCCACGGGCTACCTCCGAGCGCCCGGCAGCAACGGCATCGCGTTCGCCACGCAATCGTTCATTGACGAACTGGCGCACGCCGCGGGCAAGGATCCCGTGCAGTTCCGCCTCGACCTGCTGGCGAATGCACAGCCGGACGCGCCGGCGGCCGCTGGTGCGCCGCAGGCACAACCCTACGACGCGGCCCGCATGCGCGGCGTGCTCGAACTGGTCGCGGAAAAATCCGGCTGGGGAAAGAAGTCTCTGCCCAAAGGCACCGGCATGGGTGTCGCCTTCCATTTCAGCCATCGCGGCTACTTCGCCGAAGTCGTGCAGGCCACCGTCAGCAAGGCCGGAGAAGTAAAGGTGGATCAGGTGTGGGTGGCCGGCGACGTCGGCAGTGAGGTCATCAATCCATTGAACGCGGAGAACCAGGTGCAGGGCTCCGTGATGGATGGCGTCGCGCAGGCGCTCGGCCAGGAAATCACAATCGAAAAGGGTCGCGTGGTGCAGAGCAATTTCAACGAGTTCCCGCTGCTGCGCGCGGAGCAGGCATTCCCCATCGAAGTGCATTTCAGGAAGAGCGCCATCGCACCCACTGGGCTCGGTGAACCGGCGCTCCCTCCCGTCGTGCCGGCGCTGTGCAACGCGATCTTTGCCGCCACGGGCAAGCGTATTCGCACGCTGCCCCTCTCGAAATCGAATCTCGCCTGGGCGTAGCAGGCACGCGGCGGGTGGGCCCGGGGCGTAGTCGCAACGGACTGCTTCAGCGTGCCGCGGATTTACGGCGCGAGTCGGCGTGCGTGCCGACTCGGTGCCGGCAGGACCCCCGCCTGGCTACACCCGGCTCCCCACCCAACACAGAGTGTCCATGACGCGTCAGGATAGACTGTTCGCCGCCGCGGCGGCGCTCGCGATGGTGCTCTCGCGGCCCGACATGGCGTCGGCACAGAGCGCGGCTCCCGACTATTCCCAGGCCAGGCCCGGTCGCGATCCCGGCCAACCGGTCGATGAGATGTACACGAAGAAGATCCTCGAGTACACCACGGAGAAGTTCTTCCTGTCGCCGCTCGTTGACTACCTCCCCGCGTCCGCCACCGTCCCCACCCCGAAGGCCGTGCTCGGCGACATCGCCGGCGCCAAGAACTACTTCCCATACTCGAAGGAAGTCTACGCCTACATGCGACTGCTCGAGAAATCGAGCCCGCGCGTGCGAGTGTTCTCCATCGGCAAAACGGAAGAAGGGCGCGAGATGATCGCCGTGGCGATCGCCTCCGACGCGTTGATCGCGAAGATGGATGCGAACCGCGCCCGGCTCGCCAGTCTCGCGGATCCGCGCACCATCCACCTGGACGACGCGCAGGCGGCGCGGATCATCGAGGACGTCGCGCCGGTGTACTACATCACCGGGACCATCCACTCTACCGAGGCGGGTGCTCCCACCGCGATGATGGAACTGGCGTATCGCCTGGCGGTGGATGACAGCCCGTACATCAAGAACATCCGGAACAACGTGATCACGCTCATCACGCCCATCGTGGAAGTGGATGGCCGCGACCGCATGGTGGACTTGTTCCGGTGGCACATGGCGCATCCGGGCGACACGCCGCCCAACTTGCTCTACTGGGGCCACTACGTGGCGCACGACAACAACCGCGACGCGATGGGATTGACCCTGAAGCTGTCGCAGAACGTGCTCGATACGTACGTCGGCCAGCAGGCGCAGGTCCTCCACGACCTGCACGAATCCGTGGCCTACCTCTACGACAACACCATCGGCGACGGCCCGTTCAACGCGTGGATCGACCCGCTGCTCACGAACGAATGGCAGATGATCGGCTGGAACAACGTGCAGGAGATGACCCGCATGGGAATGCCCGGTGTCTTTGCGCACGGACAGTTCGACACATGGTCTCCGGGCTACCTGATGTTCCTGGCCGCGACGCACAACGGCATCAGCCGGCTCTACGAAACGTTCGGAAATGGCGGCACTGCGGAGACGATCGAGCGGACCCTTGGCCCGAACGACACACAGCGCACCTGGTACAAGCAGAGCCCCGCGCTGCCGCGCGTGATGTGGTCGCTGCGCAACAACAACAACTACGAGCAAACAGGGTTGCTCGTCTCGCTCAACTACTTCGCGAACAACCGCCGCCTCTTTCTGCAGAACTTCTGGGAGAAGAGCAAACGATCGATCCTCAAGGCAACAACCGAAGGACCGGCGGCCTACATCTTCTCCGCTAACGATCCTCGGCTGGGCGCACAGGCCGACCTGCTGCGTACGCTGCAAAAGCAGCACGTCGAGATTTCCCGCGCCACCGCGCCATTCAGCGTCACGCTACCGGCGCCGGCGCGCTCGGGTCGCGCCGGACGGTCCGCGCAGGATTCCGCCACCGGTGGCGCACGCGTGCCGACGGTTGCCGAGACGCGCCAGTTCCCCGCGGGGAGCTACATCGTGCGGATGGATCAGCCGTACTCGCGCGCGGCGGACGCGCTGCTCGATCATCAGTTCTGGAGTCCCAACGATCCGCAGAAGACCCCATACGATGACACCGGCTGGTCGTTCCCCGAAGGCTATGCCGTGCAAGCGGTTCGCGCTGTGGATCCCAAGGTGCTCGACACGCCCATGGAGTTGGTGACGGGTGCGCTGACGCCGCGCGGCGGCGTGACCGGCACGGGAACCGTGTTCGCCGTCAAACACAACGGAGACAATGCGCTGGCCACCCTGCGTTACAAATTGAAAGCGGCGGATTTCCAGGCTGCCGAGGAGCCCTTCGTCGCCAACGGTCAGTCGTTCGGACGCGGGTCGTTTGTCATCAGCAAAGTGTTGCAGTCCGACCTGGACAGGACAGCCAGGGACCTCGGCGTGACCGCCTATGCCATCCCCGCCGCGCCATCCGTGGCCATGCATCCGCTGCGCGCCGCCCGCGTCGCCATCATGCACACATGGACCAGCACGCAGACCGAGGGCTGGTGGCGATTCGCCTTCGACGCACTCGAGATTCCGTACGACTATATCAGCGTGCAGGATCCGTCGAAGATTTCAGATCTCAACGCCAGGTACGACGTCATCATCTTCGCCCCGGTTGGCGGCAGCGGCATCGGCATCATCGACGGAATGCCCAAGTGGCGCAACCCGATTCCCTGGAAGAACACACCGGAGACGCCGAACATCGGCACGTGGGCTCAGACTGATGACATGCGCCCGGGACTCGGATGGAACGGGCTCACTGCCATTCAGGCGTTCGTCGCGAAGGGTGGTGTGCTCATTACCGCCGGCACCACGGCGGATTTCGCCGTGCAATTCGGACTCGCCAAGGGCGTGAGTGTGAACCAGGCGTCGCGCAGCAAGGTGACGGGCAGCTTCCTTCGGTCCACCATCGTCGATTCGAACAGCCCGATTGTCTACGGCATCCCTGAAAACCTCTCGGTCTATAGCGACAACGGACAGAGTCTCGGCGTGAGCAGCATCAGCGGCGGTCGTGGCGGTGGTGGTGGCCGGTTCGGCGATGCCGCCGACAATCGCGCCACCGGGCGCGGTCTCGGCGACGACGGCGACGTCGTGCAGGGTCGTCCCATGTTGGATTCGAGCCACATGGCGCTCCCCGTCGAACCAGTGCAGCCGTGGGGGTACGCCATTCCCACCGCGGACGCGCTCCGCAATCCGCTCAACATCATTCCGCCCAATCAACGTCCACGGGTGGCCCTCCGCTTCGGCGACGCGCGTGGCCTGCTCGCGTCGGGATTGCTCGAGGGCGGCGCCGACATCGCGCAGCGACCGCTTGTCGTGGATGCCCCGCTGCAGAAGGGCCACGTCGTGTTATTTGCCAACAACCCCGTTTACCGCGGCGAGACTATCGGCAGTTATTTCCTGGTGTTCAACACCATCCTCAACTGGGATCACCTGGACGCGGGGCGAACGCTGGATCCGCGGTGAGCATCAGTGTCGTTGCATCCGCGTGGATTCTCGCTGGTTGATCCGCAGGAATTCGCGGTAGTCAGTTTCCGCGACGCACGCGGCGGTGCACGATAAATGCACTGCGCGACGCATCCGAGCCGAGCCATTCCGCTACCAGGACGTAACGTGTTGAGCGACCAGATCGCCATGCTGTTCATTCTCGCGCTGCCGGTGGCGTCCGTTGCCTGGACGGTTACGCACGAGGAGATCTTCCGCGAGCCGCGCGAATGGTGCGAGCAGAAGTGCCAGACGGCTCAGCATCCCGTCGTGCGCAAGTGCCTCTACCTGTTTACGTGCGAGTACTGCTTCAGCCACTACGTCTCGTTCGTCGTGCTCGTAGTCACCGGGTATCGATTGGGATATACCGGCTGGCGGGGGTTCGGCGTTGCGTTGTTCGCGCTTGTCTGGATCGCCAACGTGTACATGAGCCTGTACAGCCGCCTGCGCCTCGACATCAAGCACGAGCACGTGGACATCGCCGCGGCCCAGGAGCAGGCCCAGGCAACCACGCCGATCGACAAGGGCCAGGGCTAGCGGCCTTTCGTCAGCGATTCCTTGTAGCTCCGCGGGGGAACGGCGCACGTCGGCACCTCGATCACCTTTCCAGTGGCGGCCTCCAGCGCGGGAATGCGTCGCTCGCGCCCCATCCGCACTGGATCTTCCGACGCCTGGTACACCAGCATCGCGACGAACGTGGCGTTCTTCCGGATCTGGTCGAAGCTGATCTTGTCGAACGTATCACGATTGGTATGCCAGGTGTAGTCGTTGTAATCCCAGTCCGCCGCATTGAGGAAGAATCCGGGTGCGTTGCGGCAGGCAAAGGCGTCGCTGTCGGTGCTCTCGTCGTGCGCGTAACCCGGGAACTCCAGAGCCGTACCTCGCCACACATCTTCCGGCATCTGGGACATCCACCGCGCGAAATGCGACGGCGCGTCCAGGAATCCCGCCGTCACGACCTTGTCGATGTTCCCCGTTCCATTGTCCTGGTTGAACAGGGCTTGCAAGCCGTCGATCACGGGCGCATGGTCGGCAGCGAACGCCGACGACCCGATGTCGCCCTGCTCTTCTCCACTCCAGTGCCCGGCCAGGATAGTACGTCGAGGATGCGGGTAGGCGGCGTGCAGAATGCGCATCGCCTCCAGCATGATGATCGTGCCAGTGCCGTTGTCCGTCGCGCCGCTGCCGCCGTCCCACGAGTCCAGGTGCGCGGAGAGCATCACGTACTCGTTCGGCAAATCCCGGCCCTTCACTTCGGCCAGCGTGTTGTACACGGGCGACTCACCTGCCGCCAGCTTCGACTCCGCCACGGCATGTACCACGGGATGCTGGTTGTTCTGCGCGAGCCGAGCGAGAAGACCATAGTCCTCGCAGCTGACGTCGAACGAAGGCACGACCAGTGTCCGGGCCGCGAAGATCTTGTCCACTCCCCATCCGCCTGACCAGGACGCGCTCAGCACGCCGGCAGCTCCCGCTTCGTCCAGAAGCGCGGCGAGGCTGCGCGCGTTCACGCCCATCTTCGTGAGGTGCTCCCGCCATTGCTGACCCGCGGAGTCGCGCGCCGCGCGCATGGCGGCGTAGGTCGCGGGCGGTGCCCACGCGTTCCAGTTGGTGTCGGGCCGGCACGTCGGTTGCGGCGGCGATACGAGCACGAACTTCCCGCGCACCGTCTTGAGCCACCGAGAGAATGCGGCGCCGTCGGACACCTCGCTGGCGCCGGGAATCCACACCGCCTCCGCCGTCACGCCGCCCGCGGGCGTGGCCGGACTCCACGCCAACTGGGTGGCCTCCAGTGTGCGCGCCCGCGGGCTGACCAGCTCCACGCGACTCTGGCCCCGTGTCCAGTCGCGCCATGTCCCGTACTTCTCGTTGCGCGCCGGGATACCCCACTGCGTGTACGTCTTGACGAGCCAGTCATTCGCCGCGCGATTCTGCGGCGAACCGGTCAGGCGCGGCCCGATGGAGTCCATCAACGTCTGCGCCAACCGATACGCGTTCGAACCCTTCATCCCTTCCTGATAGATGCGGGCGATGACCGCATCGCTGGTGGGCGACCCCACGGTGGGGACTTCCTGCCCACGCGCAGTACCCGGGACGGTCGCGAGCAGCAGAACGGCAGCGATGCGCGCGCGAAGACTGAACGAGAGGCTCATGGTGATCTGATTGAGGTGAGTCGGTTGGACAGGCGTACGAGGACTTCCGCCAACGTGATCCGCTCGTCCACCTTTCAGCTCGTGGGATACGCGGGGGAACGGCCATGAGTGCTACGCGACTGAGTCCTGCATCTACGGATTCAAGCTACTGGACCGGGCGAGTACTGCCCAGTGGACTCGACGGCGCCCTATTGGACCGCCTGCTGACACACGCAGCCGTCGGCGATGGGTCCCGCGAACTGACGCCCGTTCACATTCCTTTTACCGGGGAGACGTTGGGATGGCTGCGCCGCGGACTCCCCGCCGACATCAACCGCGCCGTCGCGGAGGCGCGCTCGGCCCAGCGCGCATGGGGCGCCGACTCCGTGCGCGCGCGAGCAGCCGTCCTGCAACGGTTTGCGTCCCTGCTGCTCGTGCACCAGGAACAGGGGCTCGACCTCATCCAGCTCGAGTCGGGCAAGGCACGTCGCCATGCCCTCGAAGAAATCATCGACACGATTGTCGTGTCGCGGCACTACGCCGCGCACGCCAACGCATACCTCCGTCCCAGGCGCCGTGCAGCCAGTCTGCCCGTGATCACAACCGCCATGGAGTACCGCCGCGCCGTGGGAGTCGTCGGCGTGGTGTCGCCCTGGAATTTTCCGCTGATTCTGAGCATCACCGACGCGCTCGCCGCGCTCGTCGCGGGCAACGCCATCGTGCTGCGGCCGGACGAACAAGGCTCCTTTACGGCGCTGTGGGCGGCCGAGCTGCTCTATCAGGCCGGCCTTCCAGCCGGCGTGCTTCGCATCGTCACCGGCGAGGGACCGGTGCTCGGCCCTGCATTGGTGGATGCAGCGGATTTCGTGATGTTCACCGGCAGCACGCGCACGGGACGCATTGTGGCAACGCAGGCAGCCGAGCGGCTGATCGGCTTCTCGTTGGAACTTGGCGGCAAGAACCCGATGCTTGTGCTCGCAGACGCAAACGTGGAGAGCGCCGCAGAAGGCCTCTCGCGCGGCGCCTTCGTGGGCGCCGGCCAAGTGTGCGTGTCCATCGAACGCGTGTACATCCACGCGTCGATCTTCGAGGAGTTCGTGGAGCGCTTTGTGGCGCGCGTGCGCGGGCTCACAATGTCTCCCACGCTGGCGTACGGTGCCGACATGGGATCGTTGACCCTTCCCTCGCAGATCGAGCGCGTGGAAGCCCACGTCGCCGACGCGGTCGGCAAGGGCGCCACCCTCCTCGCCGGCGGTAAGCGACGTCCGGATCTCGGGCCCCTGTTCTACGAGCCGACCGTACTGGCCGGCGTGTCTCCTCAAATGCGCGCCTATGCCGAGGAGACGTTCGGTCCCGTGGTCGCCTTATATCCCTTCACCTCCATCGACGAGGCCGTGGCTCGCGCCAACGATTCGCCGTACGGACTGAACGCCAGTGTGTGGTCGCGCAATATCGTACAGGCCACCGAGGTGGCAGGTCGGATACAGTGCGGCTCGGTCAACGTGAACGACTGCTATGCCGGCACCTGGTCCGCGACGTCGTCGCCGGTTGGCGGCATGAAACAATCGGGCGTCGGACGACGTCATGGCGCCGAGGGCATTCTCAAGTATACGGAGGCTCAGACGGTCACGGTTCAGCGATGGATCCCTCTGGCGCCGCCGCGGTTCATGCACGAAGCGACATACTCACGATGGGCGGCACGAATTGTGAACTTTCTTGGACGGATTCGGGGGGGAATCAACTGACAGCCCACTGCAGTACGAAGTACTGGACTGCTGCAGTATCTGGACTGGCATACCGGCTCCCAAAACGAGTGGACAGAATGCCGGTCCGCCTGCGGAGCCGAATGCCAGTCCAGGTACTGCCCTCATCCCGTACTCTGTTCTGCAGTGAATCCCAACTACTCTCCAGGCTTTTTGGGAGCCAGTATGCCATTCAAGTACTGCCGTCATCCCGTACTCAGTTCTGCAGTGAAGCCACTATTCTCCAGGCTTTTTGGGAGCCAGTATGCCATTCAAGTACTGCCGTCATCCCGTACTCTGTTCTGCAGTGTAAAGCGACTACTTCAGTGAAGCCCACCCTCGCTTAGAGTCTAATTTGCGCCGATCCTACCGTATTTATCCCGCCCTCGCCGTGCTGTTTGGGGCGCCTGCAATAGCGCAGCATCCTGGCAAGGCGAACGATGCCATCAACATCCCCGTCGAGAAGCTTGCGCTCCCGAATGGGCTGACTGTGTTGCTCGCGCCTGACCACTCGGTGCCTCAGGTGACAGTGAATGTGTGGTATCACGTGGGTTCCAAGAACGAGGTCGCTGGGCGCACCGGCTTCGCGCACATGTTCGAGCACGTGATGTTCACCGGATCCGGCCATGTGCCGTACGGCATGCACGATCGCCTTACCGAAGGCGTTGGTGGCAACAACAACGGCTCGACCACCAATGATCGCACCAACTACTACGAGACGGTGCCGTCGAACTACCTCGAGAGCGCGCTCTGGCTCGAGTCGGATCGCATGGGATTTCTCCTCGACAAGCTCGATGAGGAAAAGTTCAAGGCGCAGCGCGACATCG
>JANYIN010000110.1 GCA_025362035.1 Gemmatimonadaceae bacterium
GTGTCCACTCGTTTTGGGAGCCGTTATGCCATTCCGGATACTGCTGTAGTCCAGTACTCCATTCTGCAGTGGCCGTAGGAGTGCCGATAATGTCCACTCGTTTTGGGAACCGTTATGCCATTCCCGATACTGCCGTAATCCAGTACTGCCGTAATCCAGTACTCCATTCTGCAGTGAAGAAGCTTCAACTCTTGAAGAATCGCTCCCCCGCCCGCATCTGCGCCGAAATCCTCTCCGAAACCACGTCCAGTACTCTCCGAGCACTGTGATCCCCCAACGCCCTGTATGACTCCAATTGCAGTTCCGTAAAGAACTGCTCTGCCGTGGACTCATGCGGAAACGTCGGGCTCGACCGCGAGTAGGCGAGTACGTCCGCGGGCTCGTCGCCATTCAGTGCCGGCTTGATGTAGACGAGCAGTCCGTCGTCGGCGCCGGGATCGATGGTGCTGTAGCACACGCGCGCGGTCATCCCGTGCTTGCCGGCCGGTTGGAGATTGCCCTTGTCGTCGCGCGACCTGATTTCGTTCGGCGAGTCGAATTCGATGGGGATGCCCATGTCGATCCGGATCTTCGCGATTGCGTTGCCGAGGTCGTCGAAGCGGTAGTTGACGTCGGCGGAAGCATCCACGACCACGATCAGACGGCAGCGCCGCAGGACCATTTCGTAGAGTCCAAGGTTCTCGAAGTGACCGCCGTCCGAGAGATAAATCAGGGGATCGCTGTCGCGCGTGAGTCCGAGCATTTCGGGGAAGATGGGGGACAGCACTCGAACGTTGGGGCTGGCGTCGTGGAAGTTGTCGTGGCCAGGCCAGCCGGTGTTCCCCAGCCACCATCCGAGCCGCGCGTTGAAGATGGTCATCAGGAAGGTGACGGGTTTGGACGAGTGGTAGCCCATGTTCGGACTGGCGGCCGCGCCTGAAATGGCCATCGCGGTGCCGAGGCTGATGCCGCCGCGCGCACCCGCGTAGGTCTCGTCGGGCGAGATCTTCGGCTTGGTGCGACGATAGCCCATGCCCGCCGCGCCAGCGTGCAACGGGCTGATCGTGAACGAGCGTGCTTGCCGATCCTGCCACCCGAGGCCGGAGCCGCCCGCGAGGTTGAGTGCGGCGTTGATGATGTGAATGGGACGGCTGCGTGGTGTGTCGCCCAGAACCGCCGACATGCTCATGTTGTCGTCAGGATCGAAGCCGGTGAATGGGTTGGCGTGGCGCGCGCCGCCCAGCCGCGACGCGCCGAGATACGCGCGAATGAGACGCGCGCGATACATGGCGTGCAGCGAGAACTTGTTGACGTCAACACGCCGCGACACGACATACGCACTCGCCAGCAGCATGGCCGCTACCGCCAGGACGATGGCGGGGGGCCAGGTGTCGAATGTGCCGGCGCGTTGCAGGAGGCCGACGTCGAGGGTAGCGACCGTCATCATGATGAGCAGGAGCGCGATGGGTGCCAGGAGCGCGATACCAAACCGCGAGAAGATCGCGCGCACCTTGCCGCTCTCGCTTACGGAAGTCGTGGCGGAGGCCTTGCCGCCACTGAACGGACTGTTGCCGAGCAGCGCAGTGATTCCGCCCAGTCCGATACCAAAGCCGGAGATCATCCGTTGCAAGCCGTTGTTGAGCACCCATCCGCTGCCGGCCACGATGCCAGCAAGAAGCAGCCACGCGACTGCGGCCATCAGCAGCCACGCGGTGTAGCGCGCCGACCACTCCCGTTCCTCGTCAGAGCGGTTGGGGCCGGACAGTCCGATGTAGAGAAAGCTCGCGAGGGCGAGCATCAGGATGAACGCGGGGAAGGCGAGGATGGAGTACACGATGGCCTCGGGCGTCGCCTGCACGGCGCGCATGTATCCCTCCAGCGCCGGGGAAACGAATGGATGGGACCACGTGCTCGCCGCGTGAATGGCTCTTGCGATGCCGTAGGCGGCGCTGCCCGCCACCACGCCGGAGAGCACCACGTTGACGGCTCCGCTCATGGTGTGTTTGCCGCGATGTGATTCGGTAGGGCCGCTTCGGTGGGCGATCGCCGCGCCGATCACGTGCGCCGCGAGCCCGAAGGCGCCCAGCACCACCGCGCCCATCGGGACGTCGCCGAGTATGGGGAGCGGCAGCGACGCGCGCATGATGGGGAATTCCCGCTGGATGGCCGGGCTGACGTCCAGCCAATACAGCAGCGTATTCAACACCGCGGCGGCGATGGACAACGGAAGCAGGCAATACGCGAGAAACGCGCGTTCGCTGGAGTGCTTCAGTAGCCGAGCGAGTGCGCGCATCGAGTCGTTGGTCGCGTCCTCGTCTGGATGGCTGGCGCTCGGACGGTGCGCGTGCACGAACCACACACCGGTCACGGCACACCCGAAGGCGAGCATCGTGAGCGACATGATGAGATATCTGATGGTCTGTGGCCGGCCGGGCGGGTGGCCGGCCACGGACGCCGCCAGGAACGGGGTGATCATGACCGCAGCGACGAACGGGAGAATCATCATCCAGTTCAGCAGCATGTTCCGAAGCATGGTGGCGATGAGCGTCCAGAGGTCCGCCGTGAACGCACCTCGGTGCGGACTCAGGTAGCGGGAATAGAGACGCAGATGTCGAACGGGTGCCGCCTCGGGAGACAGCGGGTCGCCGCTGTGCGTCGCGAGCTTGGCAAGCGCGGGCGCCTTTCCCTCCCTCGCGATCCACGCGGAGAGCCACGAGCCGATGTAGCCGCCCCCGGACACAGTGGACAGGTAGTCGAAGCGGTCGAGATAGCCGACGCGCGCCAACGCCTGCAGCACGCCGAGCGAGAACGAGGCGCTCCGTATGCCGCCGCCCGACAGCGAGAGCGCCCAGAGATAACCTCGGTCGCTGCCGGCGGGCGCGGCGTTCTCCTCCGCGACCATGGCCGTGAAGAGGCGCGCGCATTCGCGATCGTCTACGGCTCGGATGTATCCCGCGAACGCGGCCTCGAGTACCTCGCGATTGAACCGGCAGCGCGTCTCCACCCGGTCCGACTCCGCAAGGCAGCTGATGTCTGGCGCGTTCTGCGCCAACGCCTTGCCTCGATTGCTCTGCATCAAAGGCGAGCAGAGTCCGGCGAGGACCGCGGGGTCGAGCTCCAGAGCGTGATTGAATGTGTACTCGGGCGGCTGTTCCCTGAGATCGGACTCGATGCGAGTGACATGCGCGATGTACGATTCGCTCGCGGGAATGGAGAACCAGCCCGAGACGCGCGTGCCCGCCTGCTCCACGACGGTCTGATGCTTCCGCACGATGCACATGGCGAGCTCGCGCTGGAATCGTAGCTCCACCAGGCGCCTGGCGGTGCGCACGGGATCGCGGATGTCGTCGCTGGTCACGCTCCACGGGGCCGCTGCCCCATGCCCCTTGTGGTGGGGATCGGGCACCGTGGAAATCCTCGGCGAGCCGACGGCCGGCGGCCGAAGCTCGGCGAATTCCTCGCTCAGGATCTCGAACAGACTCCATGGACCAAGAAACCGCTCAGGCTGCGCGCTACGTTGAAACATGACTCCACACTCTGTCCACTCGTTACAGTGGCGGAGGCAGCGGGAGTGCCCGCGCCACCGACTACTCAGCGTCCACCGCACTCCACACTGCTTCCATCCCTCCCTGCGCCATCAACTCACGCGCCCGATCCGACGGACTCGGCTTGCATAGCCCCCACTGAAAATGCGGAAGATCCTTCATCCTCCACTCGCCCCCCCAGCGACATCCCGCGGCGCGAAAGTGTTCTGCCACCGCAGCAAACCAATCCGCGCCGACGTCCCATTCCTTGGTCTCGTGAATGACGTCCACCGCGAGCCCGTATCCGTGCCAGCTGTATAGGTTCGACCTCGCATTGGTCACGGTGCCCGTGGGCGGAATGACCGTCCGTCCCCGGTTGTAGTAGGCCTCCTGCAGGTCGGCGGAGCGATACGCTTCGTACACGATGGCCGGCAGCCCCGCGTCACGCGCCGCGGCAATGGCCTCGTCCACGGCGGCGCGGAACTTCGGCGCCAGCATGTCGAGGTCGTTGTTGGGCTGCATGGCGGCGTTCGACGCACCGGCGCTCATATGATCCCCGCCTGCGGATGCCCGCTCGCCCACGCCTGCGGCTGAAAGTCGGATGTGGAAACGGGCGGCGATGGGGGGCCGCTGCTCGGCGGCGAAGCCGACGAGGACGACACCGCCGGAGCCACGGGCACTGTGGTGACTGTGGGATTTGGCGGGCGTTGCGATCCGCCGGTAGATCCGTCGCCGCCGCTCTGCGAGGGCGGCTTCAACGCGGCGCGAATCATCATGACCTTGCTCAACGCGTCGAACCAGAACGAGGCGCCGAGCGAGATGGCGAATGCGGTGAGCACCCAGCCGAAGAGCGCCGCCCACGCATGCTTGCCGATCGCGATCCATTCGGCGCGCGTAGGCGGGAAGGCATCGACGTGGACGGTCTCCCAGGCCAGCGGCAGGCCGAGCTGTTGCAGCTTGTCTTCCGCATGCTTGGCGACGGCCTGCGCGCCGCCCACGGTGTCCTTCGCGCTGATGCCGCCAGCGATGGCGACGGCCGCTTCGCGCTGAGCCGGATCGACGTACAATCGTCGGGCGATGACGATGGTGTCGGCGTCGATGAACATCACCAGCGCCAGTCCGATCGCGAACACCCACACCTGCGTGCGCTTCTTGTACCAGCCCGACACGCGGTCCATGGCGTTGTTGAACCACTGCTCCACGTTGGCCTGCACGGCGGCCAGGTCACCCTGCCCGGCGTCCAGCGCGGAGAGCACGGCGCGCTGAACGCGATCGTTGCCGAGCCGAGTGATTTGCGATCGTATCGTGTACACGGAGACGACGCGGGCTTCAGGTCCGACCTGAAATGCACCGCCCTTGTCTCGGCCCTTGACGACGAGATCCAGCAGCGCGAGGGCGAACGCGTTCGACGGGATGTACGACGGAAGGGTGCCTTTCTTCACGGCGTCGTCGAACGACGTGCCCTTGTACAGCGCGTTGATGAGCGGATGATCGTACAGATCCTTCATGAGCTGTTCGTCCTCGATCAGCTCGCGCATGCCCTGCACGAGAGTGAGGGATCGGGTCTTTCGAAAGCTTGCGATGGACTCGAGAATCGCGGAGCTGATCAGGCTGAGGAGCAGGTAGATCAGGATGAGTCCGATGGCGACGTCGAGAATCGTTGATCCGAACATTGCGGATGCTCCGTGCGGAGTGAGGCGACGCTAGAACACGTAAGGCAGGATCTGCTGGTCAATGCCGAAGACGAGGCGCTGCTGGGTGCCGAATACGTAGCCGACGTGATACTTGCCGCGCGCGAGATAAACGCCGGCGCGACTGCCGGCGCGCCACGGCTGCGACAGCGCACCGTCATTCGGCGATGCGAAGAATGCGCCGAGCGATGACTGGCACGGATTCAGGATGTCCACGAAGTGTCCGCCCTTGCCACAGCTCGCACCGAAGCCGTAGATACGAAGTCCGAGCTGCGCGGTGGACACCGCTCTCGCGGTGAGATGGCTCGCGTCGGATTGCGCGGCAGTCAGGTCGGTGGTGCGATACGTCGCGACGATCTCATACGGCGTGGGATACCCATCGTCACTCGGCAGGAATCCCGGCACCGCCAGCTGTGCGAGGTAATTGAGCGCCACTTCAGCGGCGTTCAACTGGGGCGAGGCGGCCCCGTACTTGATCTCGTAGCGGCGGAGCTTCTCCTGGTTGCTGGCCTTTGCCAGCAGCAACACCAGGGTACCGAGACTGTCCACGGGCGCGTACAGGCTGTCGAGCTGGCGCGGGCTGAGCTTCTGCTTGAGCGCGGCTTCGAGCGATCCGTGCGCCACGGTGGTGAGACTTCGCACGGAATCGCGAAGGGCCGGCGTGGTGTAGGCACTCACGAGCTGGCGATCCCAACGTGCCACCGTGCCCACGCTCACACTGTGGCGGGTCACGACGTCGGCAATGTCGTCGAGCGACAGCTCGTCGGCGTGCGCGTTCGTGAAGAACTCACGCAGGACCGCGAGTCGCTTGTCCACGACGGCGCTGATGGACTCCAGGCCGACGATCTCTTCGGCGTCCTGCAGCCGCCGCACGATGCCGCCCAGTGTGTACGTCTGCGCGGCGGCCATGCTGGGCAACAGCGCGAGCGCCAGTACGCCCATCGTCATCCCGCGCCGCGCATTCATGAGGCGAGAATCCACGACTTGAGATCCTCGCCATGCCGTCGCATGTAGGCGCTCCAGTCGTGCGGATTGTCGGGAGTGATGCTGGGCGGGCCGTCATTCTGGAGTGCGCTCTGCAGGATGTTCTGCAGCGTGAGCTGTTCATTTCCGCTCACGGATGCGAGCTGTTCCTGATCGATGAACGAGCGCTGCCCGTCGAGATTCATGTACGCCCAGGGCAGTTGCTCGCGAAAGAAGTATCCACCCACCGGGTCGAGGTTGCCGGTGATGGACACCGTCTGCTTTGCGGTGAGCACGGGCTGCCCTGCATCCCCGGGTTCAGAGGGAATGGTCAGCGGCTGCGACACGCAGAAGATCGTGTCGCTCTGCGGAATGGCGGCGCCCATCGCTCGCGCGGCCGTGCTGATGAGCTGCACCGGCGAGGCCATGAAGATCAGGTTGTCGAGGACGACACCGGCCGACGCGGGGCCGAGGCCTTGCGCGGAATCAGCGGCGGCCGCGCTGAGCGCTTCGTACACATGAAAGCATCCGAGGCTGTGCGCGATCACCGTCAGGTGCTGCGCGCGCGGCTGTACGCCGGCCTTCTTTCCGTCGAGCACGATCTGTTCGAGTTGTTGCAGCACCGCGGCGCGCACCGCCTGACGTGCATCGGTTATGAGGATGGGCCAGATCACGTCGCCGGCGAAATCGGCGATCACGTTGGAGAGCGCGCCGGCATCGAGCTGGCTGCGGATGTGCTGGACGAACGGCGTGATGAGCCGGGCCGCCTGCGTCTTGGTGGCGAACCACTCGTTGATCTGATCGTAGTAGAGAAAGTAGAACGCGATCTGATTCGCGTCGCTGCCCAGAATGCTCTGGAGCTGATCGACGAGCGGGGCGTAGTCACCCGGCTTCGCGTTCCCGATTCCATGCACGAACAACACAGCGTGGTCGGACTTCCACGTCTGAGACTGCGGAGGCATGGTTGGCATGTCTCGATCCTGAACAATTGTTTGCCCGGACCGAGCGGCGTCGCTCTGGATGCGATCAACCTTTCATTTGTTGGGCTGGCGCGCTAGAGGGAAGAGTGGTCGAGGCATTTGCTCACCACTCAGCCGCCGCTGAAGTGCCGTGCGGAATCCTTAGTGTTTTCTTAGGATCGGGATGCTGACGGCAGACGCGTGACGTAGGTTGAGGCCGCCACCGTTCGAGCGACGTCGCAGCCGCACTCACGCACTCTCCGCCACATGACTTATATCGGGCATCGACGCGCAAACACCGACAGTGCACCGTTCACTCGCGTGTACTGCCTCCCGGCCGATGCGCAGACCGCTGAGCGTATTGAGGCGGCCCTGGTGGACGAGCTGACCACGGTCACCGCGCTCGCCTCGTGGTCGGAGCTCGAAGACATGACGGCCGTTCCGGACGTACTGATTCTCGATCATCGCGTGCCGAAGGTCGCGTCAATGCGTTCGCTGCTGTCCGTGCGCCACCGGTGGCCGTGCATCGGCATCGTTGCCACCGAAGTGACGGACGAGGTCGCGGCGACGGAGTTGCTCGGGTGGGGTGTGGACGACGCCATCGAATCGCGTTGCTCCGCTGACCACGTCGCGGCTCGGCTTGGAGCGGCCGCGCGTCGCGCTCGAACGGAGAACGCGTCGTTGCGTCGGCGCATTGGAGACGTGGTCTACGATCGCGACAGCCGGCGAGTGTGGTGCGACGGCGTCGAAGTGTTGTTCGCGCGGCGCGAGATCGCGGTGCTCGACTGTCTGTGGCGTCGCGCGGGCGAGTACGTGGAGCACGAGACGCTACACGATTTTGTGTGGTCTGGCTTCTACGACAAGTCGCGGACCAACCGCGTGGAAGTGTACATCAGCTACGTGCGGCGAAAGTTGCGGCGAAGCCGGGACGTGGCAATTGAAACTCGGCGCGGCAAGGGTTACCGGCTCATCCGGAGGGATCAGGCCACGGCCTGAATCATTTCGCGCGCTGCAGGTGGATCCCCTTGTCATCGCGCATCCCGAGGTAGATCACGCCGCCCCGGCCGAACCCGGCGATGGTGGTGCCGACCGGTATCTGCACGCGATCCACCAGCTTGCCGGTGCTGTCCAGCACTTCGTACACGGCACCGCCGGCACTGACCTTGGTGGGAATGGTGCGGACCCAGATGTGCCCCTCCAAATCGGCGCGGACGCCGCCCTGCCCGAACACCGGCTTGTAGTCCGACAATTCGGAGATCGACACCATGTTGATGGGCGGCGCGGTAATGCCGGCCGGAGCGCCACCGGCTGGTGGCGCGGTGCGTGCGGCGTCCGGAGGGCCGCCACGACCGCCGTCCGGTGGTCCACCTACCACCACCATCTGCCTCCCGCCGCCACCACCCATGTCGCCGAAACCGCCGCCAAAGCCGCCACCAAAGCCAGCCGATGCCATGGCCTGAGCTGGCGTCGTGGTGCCGTTCGCCAGTCCGGCCCGCAGCTTCTCGATGGCCACCTTCGCGGAGTCGAGGAATTTCGTCTTGTCGTCGTCCGTCATGCGCTGCCACTCGTACGGAATCTTCGCGGCAGACGACTTGCCCCCGTCGGCGGCGAAGAGATCGACATGGAAGTCCTGGCCGCGCACGATGGCTACCGTGCCGTCGCTCAACACGGCCCAGTCGTCCACCACCGGCAGCGGATTCATCGTGACGGACACGCGCATGCCGCCCTTGTCGTCCTGCGACATCGACACGTTGGTCTTCGGAATCCGGAAGAAGGCCAGCGTGTCCAGCTTGCGCGTCATGAGATCGAAGCGCACGAGCGCGGACGAATCCGGAATGGGCGGCATCACGAACGGCGCACCGGGTTCAGGCCGGCGAAAGTTTCGCATTCCGTTGTCGCGAACGGCGTAGACGAGGCGTCCTTTGGCATCGAATCCGGGGCTGCCCATGGGGCCGCCGGTCAGGAAGTTCACGTCATTGGGACGCGGTGCCGCCATGGTGCGGGTCAACTTGCCCGAGGGATCGATGACGAGCATTGAGAGCGACGCGGGATCGACGAACAAGGTCGAATCGCCGCGGTACCCAAGCAGCCCACCGGGCCGCGAGCCGTACGCGCTGTTGGTGTTGACGGTGGAATCCGCCACGACGCCCACGAGCGTGAGCGTGGAGTCGAGCAGCAGCACGCGACGGCGCACCTGATCGTTCACGAGCACGCTGCCGTTCGGCAGCTGCCGGACGGCAGCGAGCGAGCCCAGGACTTCCGTGCTCGTCGCCACGGGCGGCGCCAATTGGCGTGTGCTGATCTTGACCGGCGCGGGCGCCTGCGCCTGCGCGACGGTGGAAGCCGCAAGCGCAACTGCCAGCGCACACGGCGCGATTCCATGCATGGAGTACATCGTTACCCTCGATCTCGAATGATGATCTGCCCACCACCCCCGCCCATGAAGCCGCCCATGAACACCCCGCCGCCAGTATTGCCCTGCGTGCCGCTCCGGATACCTCGGAGATACCGCTCGTCGAGATGACTGGCCACGAGCGCGGGAATCTTGCGCTTCTGATCAGCGGTCAGCATGCCGCTGATGTTCGGCGCGAGCTTGATCAGGAGATCCACTGTCGCTTCGCGCGCCGCCCGGTACTCCGCGTACGCCGCGCCCTGATCGTACTGCTCCGGCAGGTTGGCGAGGTCGTGCGCCACCGGCGTCCAGATGCTGTCCAGCCGAATGGTATACGCGCGGTTCATGCTGGCGAGCGAATCGGCCTGGGGGCCGGTGAGCTCGAGGGTGTCGCCCTGTCGTAACAGCTGCGCCATGGGGTTCAGCACGCCGCCCGTGCCGTACATCAGCTTGAGCATGCCCTCGGGAGTTTTCTGTCCTTCGCGGCCGCGGCCACGATCGAGTTGCTGCGTCAACACCTGGCGCTCGCGAGTGGGTCCGACGTCCACACGGATCTGCATCGTCAACGTGACCGGCGAGCGGAAGGTCTGGAACTGGGGATTCGTGCTGCCAAAGCGCGGATTGACTTCATACCGGTAGCGATTGTTCGCCGGATCGAACCCGCGCACATACAGCAGGGTGGGATCGCTGAAATTCGTCTGTCCCCAACCGTGCAGCCTGTCATTGCCGTGGAGAATCAGATCGGCGGCACCGAGCGGGTTGCTGACGGCAAAGCTGAGCGTGGCGCGCTGCGGCATCCGTACCTTCACGGGATTGAAGGACACGTTCAGGTTCGCACTCGACGTCCACGGACCCTGGCAGCTGTTGCGGTCGGCCAGCTGCCCAAGCTGCGCGTTCAAGCACTCCTTTGCCGGACCGGAGCCACTGCTGAGCAGCGACTGCATCGCCGTCGCGAGCACGGGATCGGCGGCGGTGGCGGGGTTGAAGACGAACGCGCGGTCGTTGGAATAGCCATCGCCATTCACATCACCGGAGATGCTCGGCGTGAATGTGCTGCCGCTCGCGAAGCGGCCTGACCAGTTGACGCGGACGGCGTCGAAGAAGTTGTAATTGAGGTTGTACGTGATCTGATGCCGCGTGTCGAATGAGCTGCGCGTCCATTCCACGAGCTGCGGGTTGCCTACGGTGCTGTTGAACCCGCGTGACTGCTCGCGATTGTCGGCAAGTACGTACGACGCCGACCAGGTGAAGTTGCTGCTGAAGTCCACCGGAAAGAGCGAGAAGCGAAGTTGCTTGCTCTCGCTCCTGAGGTCGGACCGGAGCTCGCTCACGCGGTTGAAGAGCTGGCTGACGCGGGCATCGCGCGACGCAATGGCGCCAGTGGTAGGCACGATGCTCGAGGGATTCACGTACACCGGTCGGCCTCCCTCGTCGGCGAGGGTGAAGCGAACCGTGGGCGAGAAGTTGAGGTCCACGAAGCTGCTCTGGTGATTGTTCACGCTGTAGGTGGCGTCCACGGTGGCGTTGAACCGGTTGTTGAACACCGGACCATTCCACTGGAGATTGCCCCGCACGCTCTGCCGTTCCCGGTAGTCCGTGGAGAACGCGGTGACGTTGGGTACGTTGCTCGCGAATACAGAGCCGGTGGAGCCGTTGGCACAGGTGGTGGGAATGCTCGCCGGATTGGCGGCGTACTGGTCCCACTGCGGAATGGGGGCGGCGGGACCCACACAGCTCAACTGTTGCACGGCGTTGGCCAGGCCGGTGTTGTCGATGGCACCGCCCACCAGCGAGGCCTGCGAGGTGTTCTGGAATACTCCGATGCCGCCGCGGACCACGGCGCGCGGGCCGCGCACGGCGCCGTCGAACGCCGCGATCTGCGGCGACGCGCCATACGTCCATGAGAAGCCCACACGCGGGCTCACGTAGAGCCGATTCGGCACGTAGTCATTTCGCACGCCGAACAGCGTCTGCACGTCGGGATTGTACGTCGGCGTGGCGGTGAAGTGATTGCCGTCCACGCGCACCCCGTACTGGAACTGGAGATCGCTGGTCTTCTTCCAGGAATCGCCGAGTGACACGGCACCAACGGATTCGCCGCCGCTCTGAACGCGCGGCGATAGCTGGCGCGAGTAATACGCCGGCACGTTGGCCTGGAGATCGGCCAGCGAATTGAAGAAGAAGGTACCGAGCGCGTTGCTGGTTTGGTCCTGCTGATACGCGTACTGATTGAACTCGGTGGAGAACTTGAGGCGGTGCTTGTTGTCCTTGCTGAACCATGAGACCTGATTGATGACACTCACGGCCGCATTGTCGGACTTGGTGCTCAGGCTGGAATTGCCGCCAAAGCTGAGGTTGCGCACGCCGCTGGTCCCGTCGGCAAAGCTGGAGTTCACGAGCACAGTGCCGTTGGGCAACAGGGTGTATGGCGTCCCATAGTTACGGGAGCCATTCACGCCGACGGTGGTTTCGCTGAGGAAGAGATTCTTGAGGTAGGCGCTGTGACGCGCCTGAACGCCGCCGTTGTAGTTGGTGCGGTCGCCGCTGTGGGCCGGCAACTCGGACGTGAGCTGACCCACGGGGGTCTGCCGGTTCCAGTTGCCGTTGAACGTCAGGCCGTACGTGGCGCCAGTGGAGGAACCGGGCGGCGTGTAGTTCAAGCTGCCGAACACCAGGCCCTGGTCGCTGAGCTTGTTGCCCGGGATGCCCCCATTGATGGTGGCGGGGATGTGGGACTGCTGGGCGATGGTGAGCAGACGGTTCACCGAATCGACCGACACACCGGTTGCTTCGAGTCCGTCAGGGCTGGTGTTGTACAGCGTCTGGAGATCCTGCGCGCGACGGCCAAGCTGGTACGCGACGTTGTAGTATGCCTTGTCCATCACGATGGGCCCGGCGAGCGAGCCGCCGAATGAGACGTTCGTATACGTCTGGCCGAGCGCGCGCTGCGTGGGGTCGGTCCACTGCAGGCTGGGGCTGTCGAAGTTGAGGCTGCCGGTGCGGCGAATGAAGTTGGACCCGGAACCGGAATTGATGTTGAACTGCCCGCCGCTGAAACCGCCTCGGCTCACGTCATAGGGCGTGGTGATGAGCGAGCTCGATACCTGCGCATCGCGAGGAATGTTGGAGCTGCCGAAGTTCGCGCCGTTGAGCGTGGTGGAATTCTGGTCGGCGGACAGGCCGAGCACGGAGAATCCAGCCGGATCGCCATCGGCGCCGGTTACCGGCGTCACGCCGGGAATGCTCGCGGCCATCGCGTTCAGGTCGCCTTGCTGCGCGGCGCTGACCGCCGATGCGTTGACTGTCTGCTCGGTCCCGCTGACGTCGGCTGGCTTGTCGTTGCGATTGACGCGAGCACGATCGGCAACTGCCCTGACCGTGTCGAGCATCACCATGCGCTGGAGACGCGCGTCGGCCACCAGAATGTCCTGATCGGCGGTACGCTTCACCTCGAAGCGGTGTGGCGCGAATCCGATGGCCGTGATGCTGAGGAAGTAGTCGCCTTCGCCACCGGGAAAGGTGATGGTGAAGCGGCCGGCTCTGTCGGTCCGTGCTGTACGATTGACGCCACCCTGCACCGACGTGGCGGTGACGTTGGCGTTCTCGATCGGGACGTTGTCCGGGCCGGCGATCTGGCCGCGGATGACGTCAACGCCCTGGGCCGTGAGTGTGCTCGCGGCAACGATCGTCGCGAGAATAGCGGCCACTACGATGGAGATAATACGGCGGGACACGGGCGGACGGATGAAGGATGATTCGGCCAGCCGACATGGACGCCTGGTTGGACACGTGGACGTCCCAAAAGGGTGCCCTGTTCATATACGTTCTCCGGCCCACAAACGTTTGGCTCCGCTCGCGGCAGGCAGCGGCCGTAGCGGCCGCAGCCATCACCGCACGTCGAGTGACAGCGGCATGTTCACGCAGCCCTCGAAGCGCGTTCCACCCACCACACCGTCGATGAGCCGGGCCATCGACGCCGCCGCGTTTCGCCGGTTCTGCTGCGCGGACGGCTCGGATTCCACGGAGAGCACGTTGTCCAGTGCGTCCACGTACACCTTCTCGCTCGCGAATCGCGCCAGGCTGTCGCGCGCGTAGGCCACGGTGCGGCGATACGTGTCGTCCACTCCAAACAGGAGCTGTTTGGGATCGGCGCAGGCGCGGTACAGGAGGACGCGAAACATCTGCATGCGCGCTCCGCGCAGGAAGTGCTCGTTGCGCATCGCCTGCCGAAGATCGTCGCTGGTGGTGCGCACGGGAAACTGGTTCTGCCGGTTCGAGGCGGCCACGATGGAATCCAGCAGGGCACGAGCGTCGCGTTCGCGGCCGGTCGCGATGTACACGGACTCCAAGGCGCTGAGGCCGGTCTTCAGGATTCTGATCCCCGCCACGTTGTTGTTCAGAAAGTGCAGATCCACGAGCATGCCGCCGATGGTGATGATCTCCCGCGCGTGTCGCTCCGCGTCCTGGGGTCGGTGGTCGGCGACATCGAGGGCCACGAGCGCCGCACGGGACTCCGCGGCATCGCTCAGCCCAATGAGCGAGAGCTCGGGATACGCCGCTGGGCGGATGCGTTCCTTCAACGGCAGGTCCAGCAGCGCGCCGTAGATGTCCGCCGAGGGTGCGAGCGTGGCGCGAGAGAGTTCGGCGCCCGCCGGGTGCGCGGACGCGCGCACCAGAAGGGCACGTTGCTCCGGCGTTAGCCCACCGCCCGCTGTGAGAATCGCGGCCGACGTCCAGGGCACCTCCATCGACTTGGGGAACATCGCGGCCGGCGGCAAGACACGCCGCCACCTGGGAAACGTTCGCGTGACCTTCCTGGTGATGAGCGAGGACGGAGGCGGTTGATACGTGGCGGCCACCGCGAGCAATGCGGTGCCCGCGTCCACTGGCGTGGTCCGTCCATCCGGCGGAATGCGGAACGAGGTGCCCCCCGCCACTCGCTGCGCGTCGAACGTCAGCCACGACGAGATGCCGGAGCCGACGATCTCGTTCGTGATCTGGCCGCCGTACGTGATGATGCTCGCGACGAAAATGACCGAGGCGCAGAACAACACGCCGAAGGTGGCGAACGCGGTGAGGAGCACCGCGACGGTGCGTCCCACCGGCGTTCCGGCGCCCACGAACTGGCCTTCCCTCGAGCGCTCGAACGCAGCGTACCATGCCGGCGCAAACTCGCGCTCACTGGTGTTTTTCGGCAGCTCCGATCGCGCGCGCCGCGCGCCGCGGAGCCGAAGCACCTCGTACGCGGCGGCCGCGAGTCCGCCGGCGGCGAAGACGAGAACGGACGCCACCACGGAGTCGATGAAGAATGCGTCGCCATTTGTATGTCCACCGCGGAGCGCCAGCGCGGCGATGGACACGACCAGAGCGGCCGGCGTCGCGAGCAACAGCGCTATCGCCTCCACCACGCGAAGCACGCGCAGCCGGGAGCGCTCTGGCAGCGACGCCGACGCGTATTCGTGCGTACCGGCAATCAGCGAGCCGGTGTCGCCGCGCCGATCGGCCATGACTTCCGCCAGCGTGCCCCACCCATAGCCCAGCCGCGCGGCTCGCAGCACGGTGGCCCCGAGCCGCAGCACGCGCACGATGCCGATGGCGAAGAACGCAAAGCCGATCAGCGACGAGGCGCCAAGCACCAGCGTCATGACGACGAAGCCTTCGAAGATGGCGCTGCTGCCGGCTTTCACCAGCAAGAGGAGGGGGAACAGCAGCAGCACGGCTCCGACAGCGGACGACAGCCGCAGTCGCCAGAGTGCGCCGTGCGCGCGCTCGAGTCCTGGGGGCGGCCACTCGAGCGATTCGGCCGCGCCCGGCGCGAGCGCCAACATGACCTCTTCCGCCGTGGGACGATCCACCGGCGTCTTGGCAAGACACCGAAGCAGGAGCGCCTCGAGCGACGCCGACACGTTCGGGCGGAATTCGCTGACGGGATGCGCGGCGGCGCGCAGGTGCGCGGCGACGAGTTCGTTGGGCGTGCGGGTGACGTACGGCCCACGCCCCGTGAGCAGCTCGTAGCCCAGAATCCCCAGCGCGTAGATGTCGCTCTTGGGTGTCACGGGCTCGACGAGCAGCTGTTCGGGGGACATGTACTCCGGCGACCCGATGGCCATTCCCGTGCCGGTGATGCGGATGTCGCCGTCGTCGTCGCCGACATTGATGGCCGCGATGCCGAAGTCGGACACGGTGGCGCGTTCGTTCTCTTCGTCCCACAGCACGTTCGCGGGCTTCACGTCGCGATGCACGATGCCGCGCCTGTGCGCCGCCGCCAGTGCCGCGGCGACGTCCCCGATAATGGTCTCCGCCACATCCAGGCGCAGCGGCCCGGACGCGAAGAGCCGCTCGGCCATGCTGCCGCCGGAGACGTGCTGCATGACGAAGTAGGGCGTGCCATCGGGCAGCTCACCCACGCTATAGATGGCCACGACGTTCGGATGCGAAATCGCGGCAATGGCCTGCGCTTCCCGCCTGAACCGCGCGTGCGCCTCCGCGTCGGCGCCCTGTGCCTGGACGAGCACCTTGACGGCCACGAACCGCTTGAGCTGTGGGTCGCGCCCAAGGTACACGCGCCCCATCCCGCCCTGACCGATGACCTTGAGCAGCAGGACCCGACTCCCCAGTTCCTCCTGGAGCGCGACGGCCACGGCGTCGCGCTCGAGATCGGGGATGGCGTTGGTGGTGGACGAGCGCGAGTGGCGGGGCACTCAGCTAGGATACGGCCACCCCCGGGGGCTGTCGAGTGCCGTCAGCTACACCGCGGCGAGGACAGATACGATTCGAGGGCCGCGCGCCTGTCGCGGCTGAGCGGGACGTACACGCCGCTGGCAAGCAGGATGCTGTGCTCGTAGCGCGAAATCGTCTTGATGGAACGCACGAGATCCAGACGCACGATGGCCGAACGGTGCGATCGGAAAAAGCGCGACGGGTCGAGTCGCGTCTCCAGAACGCTCATGCGCTCGCGAAGGAGACGGGGCCGGGCGCCGGTCACGTGGAGCCGGACGTAGTACGATTCCGCCTCGATCCATTCGAGTTCGTCAACAGGGACCACGATCAACTGTTCGCGGTCTCGCACCAGCAACTGCGTCACGTGTGGCGTGCTCGCGGAGAGCGGCGCGGCGGATGGCGACAGTGTCGTTGCATCGCGGAGCGCGCGCGCTTCGCGAACGCGCTGTGTACCGCGCTGCACGGCGTGTTGCAGCCGTGAATGCGCGGTGGGTTTGAGCACGTAATCCAGTGCCCGCGCTTCGAAGGCGCGGAGCGCATGCTGGTCGTACGCCGTCACGAAGATGACCGCCGGTGGCATGTCCTCCGGATCCAGGCCTTCCAGCACAGCGAACCCGTCCACCTCCGGCATCTCCACGTCGAGAAACAGGAGATCGGGGCGAAGGCGCGTAATCTGCTCGCGCGCCGCGTACCCGTCGGCGCACTGCGCCACCACGTCCAGCCCGAGGCGGGCGAGTTCGGCGGCGAGACCCTCGCGCGCCAGCAGTTCGTCATCCACGACGATGGCACGGAAGGGCGCCTGGTCCGCGGCGTCGCCGGAAATCATGACCGGAATGGTAACACCACGCGGGCCTCGGTTCCTCCCGCAGGACGCGCCACCAGTGTGAGCGTCGCCGCGCCGCCGTACAGGGTCGTGAGCCTTGCTTGCGAGTTCGATAAACCAATGCCGTGCATGGGCTGCGCCGCCGCCGCGATCGGGCCGGGTCCGTCGTCTTCCACCGTCATCATCAATACATCGCGTTCCCGCCAGGCGCGAATGGTCACCGTGCCGGCACCGAGTCGAGCGCCCACTCCGTGGCGAACGGCATTCTCCACGAGCGGCTGCAGCACGAGATGCGGAACGAGCGCGTCCCGCACGTCGTCCGCAACATTGATGACTGCCGTGAGCCGGTCGGGGAACCGCTGCCGTTCAATGGCGAGATACGATTCCACGAACGCGACCTCGTCCGCGACTCTGACGAATTCACCGTTCTCCACGCTGCCAGCGTCGTCTTCCGCGCCTCGTAGCACGTACCGCAGCAGATCGGAGAGCTCAGTCAGCACACGCTCCGATCCTGCCGCGTCTCCTCGGCGAACGAGCATGATCGCAGCGTTGAGTGCATTGAAGAGAAAGTGGGGACGCAACTGCGCGCGCAGCGACGCGAGGCGCGAGGCCGCGAGCTCGCCACGAACGGCCGATTCGCGCGTAGCGGCGGCGCGAGTACGACGCTGCACATCGGATGCATGGCCCAGGCCGACGATCAGGCAGTAGGTGAGCGCGTCGAGCGGGAGGTAGACGGCGAACGCCCACCGCATCGCGCCGACAATGCCCGCCGGGCCGAGAGGAATGAACAGCAGACGCGTCAGGAGTGGGAGCACGATGGCATGCAGTGCCGCCACGCCCGTGGCCACGGCTGCATGGGTGCCGATTTCTCGCGGCGCGATGCCGTGCGCGTCGATGCCGCGCGCGGCGCGCCAGACACGGAGAACCGAGCCACAGGCAGCAGCCCAGGCGATGAACGTGATGATCTGCCAGATGATGGTGAGCCACCAGGCGAATGGCTGGCCGCGCGCGACGGAGGTGGCGTAGACGGGCACCGCACCCACGATCGCGCAGCCGACTAGCGCGACGCCCAGCAGCGCCGGTGCCGACGCGGCGCGATCGTGCCACGCGACCTCGGCGGGCGGGGTGTCGTCCGCCGTCTGATCAGTGCGTGACGTGGAACTCGAGCGCAGCACCGCCGAGAGCAGCGTGCCGCCGTATGCCGCGATGGACGTGGGCACGATCGCGATGAGCGTACCCAAGTTCGCGTTGCCGCGGCGGAGCAGTGCCTGCACCAGCGTCAGTCCCACGGTCGTCGCAAGCGCCACCAACCAGCCGGGTGCGCGCGAAAGCAGCGCGATGGTGAACGCGGCAACCATCAGCAGCAGCACGGAGCCCTGCACTTCCGTGGCGCTGAGGTCGAACCAGCCGATTACGAGTCCGGCGCCGAGCGCAAGCGCGGTGGCGGAGAGAACGCGCGAAGGGTTCGGTGTGATGGGCACGTGCTTACGTTAGCATCGTCCCGCGGTACGCGAGAGAGGCGTGCAGCGGGACCAACGTACGATGCAGCGGCGGGCGTTTCGATGTCCGTACGGCCCCGCGTGAGACATGTACCGCGAGGAGCGCGTAGGAGACGTTGCATCAAGCCTGGTAACCGTTGCACGAGCCGCGTCGAACGTTGCATCATGCACGGTTCCCTTTGGAGCCGGCGAGGCTACTCAGGCTGTGTGCGTAGCAGCGGTCGCGCACCGCGCTGTGCGAGTTGCACACCACATAGCACCTGTTGCCCACCGCGCAGTAAACGTCGCGTCAGGGCTGGCGGGCGTCGCAGCACGTGCGTCATCCGTCGCGCAGAGCGGTCGTACCGTGAGCGAGGGCGCTTCGCTCGACCCGCGATCGCGAGCAGATCGCGCCAATCGGCCAGCGATCGTGGCGAAGTCGCGGGGTGCCTTCGTGATGGGACGATCGATTGCCGCCCGCCTGCTAGTGGGCGTCGACCGCCGCCGTGCTCACCTTTGGTTTGCGCAACAGCAGGATGGCGGGCGAGACACCGATGAACGCGATCAGGATGAAAAGCCAGGCGTCGTTGAAGCTGAGCATCGCAGCCTGCTGCATCACCTGGCCATTCAACGCCATGAGCGCGGCCTGCTTTGCATCCAGCAGTGCCAGTCCGCGCGACACGAACCCCGCCGTGAGCTGCTGCACGCGCGTGTCCGTCAGAATGTTGCCCGACACGAGATCGCTCACCAGATCGGCACGGTGATACTGCGTATGCTTCGTGACGTAGTTGACCAGGAGTGCAATACCGAACGATCCGCCGAGCTGCCGCGCCAGATTGATCAGCCCCGCCGCCTGCTGCGCCTCACTCGGCTCCAGGGAGCCGTACGCCGCGTTGTTGATCGGAACGAAGAGCATCCCCAATCCAAAGCCGCGAATGATCAGCGCGTTGCGAACGTCGATCTCGCCGGCCACCGTGGTGAGATGCCCCATCTTCCACATCGAGGCGGCAAACAGCGTAACCCCGATGAAGATGAGGATGCGCGCATCCGCGAGCGGTTTGTTGCCATTCAACAACTTCCCGCAGATCAACGCGCTGACCATGGTCGCCAGCCCGCCCGGCAGCATGGCCAGCCCGGTTTCCGTTGGTGTGAAGTGCAGAATACCCTGCGCGAACATCGGGAAGAGGAACACACCGCCGTACAAGCCGAATCCGAGCGCGATGAACAGGAAAATGGATGCAGCCAGCGTGCGATTGTGGAGCACACGAAGTTCCACCACCGGATGCTCGTTCCGGCTCGACAGCTCCCACCACAGCATGGTCGAGAGGCTCACCGCCGCGATGATGCTGAGACGGAGAATCCATGCGTCCGCGAACCAGTCCTTGGAGTTGCCTTCTTCCAGGACGTACTGCAGCGAGCCGACGCCCACCGTGAGCAGTCCGATGCCCAGCCAGTCCACCGACGACTTCTTCTTCTCGATGTCGGGCGGGTCCTGTAGAAAGGTGCTCACCAGGAACAGACTCGCGAAACCGATGGGCACGTTGATGAAGAAGCACCAGCCCCACGTGTAATTGTCGGTGATCCAACCGCCCAGTGTGGGACCGAGCGTGGGCGCCACGATCACGCCGAGCAAGAACACCGCCTGCACCAGTCCCTGCTCTTCGCGAGGGAAGATTTGCCGGAGCGTGGCCTGTGCGGTGGACAGCAGTGCCGCACCGCCGGCCCCCTGAAGAATGCGCCAGAACACCAGCGACGTCAGCGATCCCGATGTCCCGCAGAAAAATGACGCGGTGATGAACAACGCGATCGAAAAGGTGAGATAGTTCCGTCGGCCAAAGCGCGCGGTGAAGAACGCAGTCATCGGCAGGAAGATGACGTTGGACAGGATGTAGCCGGTGGCCACCCATCCGATCTCCTCCTGCGTGGCGCCGAGGTTGCCGGCCATCTGCGGGAGAGCGACGTTCACGATGGTGGTATCGAGCACCTCCATGATGGCCGCGGTAATGAGGCCGAGGAGGATGACCCATCGATACTTCCGAACGAACGCCGCAGCCGAGACCGCGCGCTCGGCGGGGGTTTCGCCTGCGTGAGTTACACGTTTCATGTCTTGGTACCGGGCGACGTCTGGTTGCTGCGGAGTTCCGATAAATGAATACTGGTGCCTGTCGATTGGTGCCGAACGGCCTCAATCAGGCTGAATCGCGCCTGCGGCGATCGAACTGGGCAGGGACGAGCGGTTCTCCGTGCCGTGGATCGGTCCGCTGCGGTCCCGCATGTGGCCGCCCATCCGACCGACGTTCACCGCGGCCACTTCCGCCACAATGGCCAACGCGATCTCTTCGGGCGACTCGGCGCCGAGGTCGAGCCCAACCGGCGCGTACACGTGGGGTGGAAGCGCGCGCTCGCTTCCGCCGGCCCCATCGCCCATGAGCTCGTTCGTTCGGCGACGCGGCCCCAGCACGCCGATGTAGAAGGCGCCGGCATCCAGCATGACGTGGAGGTACGCGCGGTCGTGCGCGGCCGAATGGGCCATGACCACCGCAGCGGTGCGTCCGTCCAGCAGCAGCCTGCCGGCGAGTGCGCCGGGATCGTGGGTCAGATTGACGTTGATGACGACATCGGCTTCGGGGAAGCGGCTGGCCGACGCAAAGCTCGCGCGATGGTCGATGACCGTGACGTGCCAGCCCATGAGCTTCGCGAGGTTCACGAGCGGGATGGCGTCTGCTCCGCCGCCGCAGATCACCAGGGGAATGGCGGGGCGCACGATCTCGCGCGCCAGGTCGCTTTCGAGCGCGAGCAGCGAGGCGTCGCCTTCGATGATGCTGCCGTGTTCGTCAAGCAGCAGGCGGCTTCCGACCGGCGGGCCGCCGACCTCGGAGCGCTGCAGCGTGAGCACCGTCACGCGGTCTCTGTGGCCGACCAGCCGGTCGAAGAACGCGACCGCTTCATGCAGCGCGGCGCCGGCAAGGGGTTCCAGCAGCAGGTCGATGATGCCCTGGCACCCGAGGCCGAGCCCGACGATGTCGTCGTCGGACGCGCGCGTGTCGTAGCGGACGACTTCGTTCCGGTTCGCGGCCAGCACGTCCGGAGCGCGCGCGACGATGTCAGCTTCGAGACAGCCGCCGCTGACTGCGCAAACCGTGTTGCCGTCAGCGGTGACAAGCATGCGGGCGCCGGCACCGCGGTAGACGGAGCCTTCGACGCCCAGCACGGTTGCGAGGAGGACGGCGTCGCCGCGGGCGGCGGCGGCGGCGAGCGCCTTACGGATGCGATCGAGTTCACGCATGGGTGTGGGTGAAACGTAGGGGATGGGTGGTCGTTCGGCTAATAGGCCCGCATCGGCGCTCCGCGCCTCGCTCTTCAGCCTCCTCGGCTACCTCAGATACATTCCTTTACTTCTTCACCCTCGATCTCCAACGCATGGCCGACGACAACGGCAACGTCCTGACCGACATCGCCCCGCACTCCATTGAGCGCATTCACCTCGTTGGTGTTGCCGGCACCGGCATGGGGTCGTTCGCCGGCATGCTCAAGGCGGCCGGTTACCACGTAACGGGAAGCGACGAGAGCGTGTATCCGCCCATGAGCGACATGCTCGCCGCGTGGGGAGTGTCGGTGATGACCCCCTACGCCGCCGCCAATCTCGATGCGGCGCGGCCGGACCTGGTCATCATCGGCAACGTCATTCGGCGCGTGAACGTCGAGGCGACCGAAGTGCGGGCGCGGGGAATTCCGCAGATGAGCTTTCCGGCGGCGCTCGGTTCGCTGGTGCTCGCGGGCAAGCACAGCGTGGTGGTCGCCGGCACGCACGGCAAGACGACGACGTCCGCGCTGCTGTCGCACGTGCTGGTTTCGGCAGGCACGGACCCGACGTTTCTGGTGGGCGGCGTGACGCTGAACTACGCCGGCAACTTCCGCCACGGCAACGGGCCCTTCGTGGTGGTCGAAGGCGACGAGTACGACACGGCCTACTTCGACAAGGGCCCGAAGTTCATGCACTACCGCGCGCGCACCGCGATGCTCACCAGTGTGGAGTTCGACCACGCGGACATCTACCGCGACATGGCGCACTACGAATCGGCGTACGACGGGTTCGCGGCTACACTGCCGGAGGACGGCTTCCTTGCCGTGGCGGCCTCGTATCCCAATGCCGTCGCCATCGCGCAGCGGTCTTCTCGGGCCTACGTGGCGACGTACGCAGCGGATGGCAACGCGGAGTACGTGTCGCAGAACCCTCGCTTCGGCCCCGACGGTGTGCGCTTCGGTATCAGGGAGCCGCGCGGGCCAGCCGGTGAGTTCCTGCTCCCGATGTCCGGGCATCACAATATCGAGAACGCCGTGGGGGTGTACGCCGCCACCCGCGCCCTTGGGCTCAGCTCCGACCAGATCCGGAAAGGGTTTGCCACGTTCCAGGGCGTGAAGCGCCGTCAGGAAATCCGGGGCGAGGTCGGCGGCGTGTTGGTGATCGACGATTTTGCGCATCATCCCACCGCGGTACGCGAGACGATCGCCGCCATCCGCCTCCGCTATCCGGATCGCCGCCTGTGGGCGGTGTTCGAGCCCCGTTCGAACACCAGCCGTCGGAACATTCACCAGAGCGAATACACGGCCGCGTTCGCCGGCGCCACGCGAGCGCTGCTTCGCGTGCCGGAGCCGCACGACAAGGTTCCCGAACACGAACGACTCGATATCGGACGCGTCGTCGCTGCGCTTCGCGCCCAGGGAATCGATGCGGATGCGTCGCCGGACGTGGAGGAGTTGCTCGGTCGCGTCGCAACCGGAGTTCGGCCGAGCGATGTGGTGCTGGTCATGAGCAACGGCGCATTCGGCGGCTTCATTCCGTCGCTGCTGGAACGCCTGCACGCGCGTTTGGGTTAACCACATTTAAGGAGACGACTCGATGTTCAGTAACTCGACCCGTGTGGCGCGCGCTCTTGCCGTTGTCGCGCTCACGGCCGCACCAGCTCTGTCCGCGCAGGCGACTCACGCGCACAGTCCGATCACAGTCCAGTGGCTTGGGCACGCCGCGTTCGAGGTGACGTCGGCGGGGGGCACGCGCATCCTCATCGACCCGTTCCTGAGCGGGAATCCGTCCACGCCGGACTCGCTCAAGATTCTCAAGAACTACAAGCCCGCGGCGATTCTCGTGTCGCACTCCCATTCCGATCACGCGCTCGATGCCAAGGCCATTGCCCTGTCCAGCGGCGCGATGGTCATCTCGGCAATCGAGTGGGTGAACACGCTCGGTCTTCCCGCAAAGCAGGCGATGGGGGGGAACGTGGGCGGCACGTTCAAGGTCGGCGACGTGACCGTGCATCTCGTGCCCGCGATGCACTCGAGCGATCCTGGCGGTCGTCCACTCGGCTTCGTGCTCGAATTCGCCGACGGCCGCACGCTGTACCACACCGGCGACACCTGGCTCTTCGGCGACATGTCGCTCATTCAGGAGATGTTCCATCCGAGCATCATCATGCTCGGTGTCGGCGGCGGCCCCTACACGCAGGGACCGGACGCGGCGCGGAAGGAAATCCTGAAGTACTTCGCGCCAGCCACCATCATCCCCATGCACTACGGCACGTTCCCGGGACTGGCCACCGAGGCGCAGGTGAAGGCGGCCTTTGGCGGCGACAAACGGCTGACCGTGATGAAGCCCGGCGAGACGCGCACGTTCTGACGCGCGGCACTATCCGTGGGGCTGGGCTGGAAGGTTCACGACCTTGACCTCGTGTACCTCGGCCCATCCCCCGGCGGCGGTCGGCACGACCGCAAAGCGGATGACGCCTCCCACCGGAATGTTCGCCGTGTCCAGGTCGGCGAACCAGGCACCAAGCGATGAATCGCGGCTTTTCGTTTCCATGACGGGACCGTCGTTGGCGGTCCAGCGGACCACGGTGTCCGACAGCGACTGCACGCGCAACTGGTTCCCCACCGACATTCGCGTGGCAATACTGTGCGGGGCACAGAGCGTGGTGCGGCTGTGTACACCGTTCTTGATGAAGCGCGTGTAGGCCTGGGCGGGCATGTCGAATATCCGGCCGTCGTGCAGCGATCGCACCAGCTTCGCATACTCGGCGTGCGCCCAGACCAGCGGCATCGCGCCGCCGGTTCCGCGCCCATTCACCAGCTCGAACGCGGGCAGATCGGGACCATCCCAGACCTGCTCGGGCAACATGCCGCCGTCGCTCGACTGCGCACGCATCACGCTCAACAACTCCACCGCAAGCTCGGGGCGGCCGGCGGCCAGTTCGTAGTGCGCGCGCTCCCCGGCAAGAAGCGGCCAGGGCCTGCCGACTCCCACACCGTCGAACGGAGTGCCATCCTCGTGCTCGCCGTAGCCATCGCGGTTGTAGCGATACCACGCCGGCACGGTGGCCGTCTCGGTGCGCAGCTTGGCGTCGATCACCTTCACGGTATTCAGGATGCGTGGATCGTTGGCCTCGCGCAGTCCGAAACGCACGAGCGCCAAAGCATCGACACTCACGATATCGACGTAGTGTGCCGAGTCTGCCCCGCCAGGCCTGTTCTTGATCGGTACCTGGCCGCCCGATCGCGGCGCAGGATCGCAGACGTCTTCCGGCGCGACGCGCACGTAGTAGCCGTCCACGCCGACTTCTCGCGACAGTGGCGTGTCGCGCACGTACGTCCATTCCTCGATGCGCGCGTTCCAGGCGTCGGCCGTATCGCGAAACACGGTCGCCACCTCCGGCTGCCGCGCCCGGTCGGCGAATTCCGCCGCGATCAGGAGCGCGGCGACCTGCACGGCTAACGCGTATACGGAGTAGCCACCGTCTTCTTCCCACCGATCCTGTCCGGTGACCGGACCGAAGCGCACGAGAAATCCGGCGGCGCGCAGGATCATCGGATAGGGATCGATGTCCACGAGATTCGAGTCGCGTCGCAGCAATTCCGCGAAGAGAATCGGAAAGGCGACCTCGTCCATCTGGAGTCCGTTCCAGTAGGGAGTGCCATCGAGCCAGAGGTTCTGTGCCCATCGACCATCGGCTTCCTGCGTGCTCATGAGATACCGCAGCGTTCGGCGCGCCAGCCGATGGTGCCCCACGGCGATGAGCGCGCCGGCGCTGTTGACGAGATCGCGCGGCCACACGAGATGGTAGCCACCGATCTCGTGGTCGCCCTTCGTATTGCCCCAGGGGATGGACAGGCTCGCGATGATCGCGCCGAGGGCGCGCTTGTCTTCGTGGACGGCGAGCACGGCGGCGCTCATCCGGTACAGGTCCACGACGCTTTCCGGCAGATCGGCCTGCGCGTATCGCCGACGGTCGTCCGCCCGCATGGCGCCCGAGGCCACCCGCGGCCCGGTCCCTCCACGCGCCGCGGCAAGTCGTGCTTCTTCGGGTGGTTTGGCCACTTCTTCCGGAAGCCGCGGACCGGTGGTCACCTGGTCGAAGCGCGCCCACTCGCGCACGAACGATCTTTCCACGTGCTCGAACCGGGACGCAAGGGACATTCGGGCGCGCTGCGCCGCTTCGGCCGGTCCCAGTCCGAATGCCAGCGCGACGACGAATTCCGCGGCGCCGTTGCTGGTCCGCGCGCACGGCGCGAGATCCACCTCTCCGGTCAAGGCCACGTTCCCGTTTCGCGCCTCCCTGCTCGGCGACGAGAGAGACCCCGTCGTCTTGACCTGGCCCCATCCGTCGTTGACGCCGACGTATCCGCAGCTCATGTCGCGCCAGTCCGTGCTGCACGCCAGCGCGAGTGCGACCTCCCCGCGCTGAGCGAAGAGCATGGGGACGCCTTTGTAGGATTCCGCCCAGCCGTCGTTGCCGTAGCCCTGATTGCGAATGTGCGGCGCGAGCAGGGCAAAGATGCGGTAGTCCTCCACTCGGCCAACCAACGCACGGAAGCGGAGCCGCTGCAGCAGCACGTCGCGCTCCGGGTCCGTGATGATCGTCTTCTCGATTTCGAAACGTTGATGGACGCAGGTATTCACCAGACGGAACCCAGGCACGCCGTGGGCGAGCAGATGCAGCACCGTGGTGGTATCCCGCTTCTCCTCGGAAAAAAACCCGTCCTTTGCGCTGACGAGAAAGCCCAGGTCGCGCGTATTCGCCTGGTCCACGCGCGGGTAATAGACCTCGTCCACGATGCCGTGGGAGAGCGTGAACCAGACGTGGCTTCGTCCGTCGAGTGCCGTGCCGACACCGCTCTTCGCGCTGGTGGTCCATCGGGGTTCCACGCCCGGCCCAGCCGCGGGCGCCCGCCACAAAGCATCGGTGCCGTCGTCCGTCACGTGAGCCGAACTCGGGTCTGCCAGAGTCGATATCCGCCGCGGAATGCGTGCATGTTGCTCCCCATGCGGGTGTTGGGCGGCAGCTTATCCACCAGTCGCGCATTGCCGCCGCCCAGCACCGCGTAGTCGGCATTGAGGGCGGCGAGGAACAACCCGACGACTTCATGCACCTGTACGAGCCATTTCTTCTTGCCGAGGCGTTCGATCGCCGCCGCTCCGAGATAGTCTTCGTAGGACTCGCCCTTGTGGTACGGGAGGTGTGCGATTTCCAGCGGCACCACCACGCCGTCCCAGACGAGCGCGGTGCCGAGCCCCGTGCCCAGGCCGACAAAGAGCATGCGTCCGCCTTCGTAGCTGCCGAACGCCTGCATGGCCGCGTCATTGACAACGTGCACCGGATGCTTGAAGGCTCTCGCGAAATTGAACCCGACCCACCCCTTGCCGAGATTCATCGGTTCATGCGTCGGCTTGTCGCGTTTGACCGGGCCCGGATAGCCGATGGACACGGCTTCGTAGCTCCAGTCGGTTGTTGCCGCTTTGACCTCGCGGACCATTTGCGAGGGGGTCAGATCCGGGCCGGACGGCAGCTTGAGCGGCACGCGTCTGCCGGTGGCGAGCACTTTGACGTGGGTGCCTCCGACATCAACGACGAGGACTTTCATGGGAGGGGGCTATGGGGTGCATTCTTACGCTGGTTAATTAATGAAGGTTGCGCGTGGCCGCTACTTTGCCAACTGCAGGTCGCGACAATCCGCGGTTGGCAGTTCCATGCCGTTCCAATTCCGGTACGAGTCCGACTCTTCTTCCTTCACGCCATGAACCTCGATCCTCTCGTTCTGGAAGGCAGCGTCATCCGGCTCGAGCCACTCGGGTTGCAGCATGTGGACGCGCTCTACGCCGTTGGTACGGACCCGTCGCTCTGGGCGCTGACACTGAACCGAGTGAACGCTCGCGCGGACATGGAATCCTACGTGGCCCAGGCGCTCGCGGACCAGCGCGACGGCACGGCGCTGCCGTTCGCTACCGTGGAGCGCACCACGGGGCGCGTTATCGGCAGCACGCGGTACATGAACATCTCGCCTGCCCATCTTCGAGTAGAAATCGGCTCGACCTGGATATCTCCGCCGTGGCAGCGCACGGGAGTGAACACCGAGGCAAAGCTGCTGATGCTCAGCCACGCGTTCGATACGTTGGGCTGTCGGCGCGTGGAGCTCAAGACGTCCGCGCTCAACATGCGTTCGCGCACCGCCATGGTGCGCATCGGCGCCGTGGAAGAAGGCACCCTTCGCCGACACATGGTCAACCCGGACGGCTCGGCGCGCGACTCGGTGTACTACTCCATCATCGACAGCGAGTGGCCTTCCGTGCGCCAGCGACTCGCCGGCATGGTCGCGAAGTACGCGTCCTAGCTACGGAGCCACCCAAGCTGGTGGCGCGGCGAGTATTGGCGCGACATTCACGAGTGTCGCCTTCGGCCACATCGACGGTACGCCGCGGATGAACGTGATCAGCCCGTTGATGGGCGATCGAATGTCGCCCGTTCGACGACCCAGGTAGTCCGTGGTGTAGCCGATCGTCTCGTTCTTCCTCACGCGCTGATCGCGCGTTGCCGTCGCGATGAACACACCGGCGGAATCGGCGGCCACGCGGGCGCTCCAGTTGCCACCGGCACGCCCGCCGCCGCCCAGCCACGTGGTGCGCCGCGCGGCATGGAGCAGGCGATCGGTCATCTTCAGTGCGCCGAGCACGTTGAGCGATCCGTTTACGAGCAGCGCCACGTCCTCCGGCGTCACGATCCCGCTGCGTCCCGCCTCCGCGACCACTACGGCCTTGCCGCGCACCAGCGCCTGGCCGGACAGAGAACGGCCGGCGTTCGGTGCGTCCGGATTCACATCGTTGACGAACACGTGATCCAGGCCGAATGCCATCACGAGTGCGCGGCTGGCGGAGTCCTGTGCCGCGCGGCCGCCACGAAACCAGTAGCTGTAGGGACGGAGGTTTTCGTCCAGGTCGCCACCGTGCAGATCCACGACGTAGTCGGACGGAATGACGATCTCGCGCGTGATCAGCGCGAGCGCCCGCTGCGACTGCGTGCCGACGGAGTCGCCCGGATACACGCCATTCATTCCTTTGCCGTCCACCGGATTGACGTGCGGCTTCATTGCCAGGAACGAGGCGACGTTCAGCAGTGGGACGATGACCACCGTACCGCGCAGTCGCCTGGCGTCGATGCGGGAAATCAGCCGCTGAAGCGCGATGATCGACGCATACTCGGTACCGTGCGCGCCAGCGACGAACGCTACGACGGGCCCGGGACGCGCGCCATGAATGACCGCGACCGCGATACGGAGTCCCGAATCGGACGCGGCCGGCACGACGAGCGAACCCATGGCCGTGGTGCCGCGCGCCGCCGTCGCGGTGCCCACCGAGAAGGTCGGCCGCGTGTCCTGCGCACGGACCGAGACGGCCGCGAGCAGGAACGCGAACGAAAGGACGGCGCGGCGCACTCCTCGCACCGCGGAGGTCAGGTAGCCGCCGGTCCGCCGTGCACGATCGATTCCCAGGTGAGCTCGCGCCCGTTGCGCTTGCCCTTTTCCACAGCCTTCAATCCTTCGGGTGCGATGGTGATCGTGTAAGTCTTCTCGCCAAGCACCAGTTCGCGCTTGATCGCCTTGTCCAGTTTTGTCGCCATGCGTGCCTCGCGGGATAATTGGAGTAGTTGGGCGAAGCTTACGCGGCAAACGGGGGTGATGCTAGGGCGCCGTGGTCCGAACCGTCACGATGCGCGTTGGCGAAAGCAGCGCCATGCGCGACGTCGCCGATCGGCGGAGCAGCGCGACATCGGCGAAACGCCCTTCACCGTAGGTCGCGACGATGCGATCCGTTGCGAACGTCAGGCGAAAACTTCCGCCCCGCGACTCGCGCCAATATCGGAGCACGCCGCGCACCGCCCGCATCGCGTCGTCTTCGACCATGGCCACCGCGTGCAGGTCCAATCGCAAGGTGAGCACGCGTTCCGGCAGCTCGGAGCAGATTCGGTTCAGCGTGAACGCGTCGCTCGCGCTCAACACACCGGAGAGATAGAGGGTGGCTGCGTCGTCAGCGACTTCGATTTCGTGGTGGAGCCGGGTGTGCACCGAGACCTCTGCAGTGAGAGTTCACGGATGATCGACCGGCTGGGCAACAGCGAGATGGTGGGACGTTCACGGTGGTGTAACGACTTGGGTGGACCGTCGGACGCTCATCGGCTGATGAGGACGGTCAGGTGCCCTCGAGGCCGCGCTGCCGCGCATCCAGATGCGACCGATCCGCCACCGCCTCGGCCAGTGGCCCGTGCGCTCCGAACGACACGATCGACACCGAGCCCACCGGGCAGCCGAACCGGTATCGAAACCGGCCGACGTCCACGCCGAGCAGCGCACACAGGAGGACGCGGATGGACGCTTTGTGCGATACCACGAGCACTTTGCCGTCCATATGCGCCTCAGTGATTTCCTCGATCACGTTCGTCATGCGTTGCGCGAGCGCGATGGCGGTTTCTCCCCCGGTTGGCGGATTCCACGCGGGATCGGCCGTCCAGCGCTCATGTTCGTCGTGCCACTGGCGCTCGACGACCGGGGCGCTCAGACCGTCCCACTTTCCGTAATCGATTTCCGCGAGCTCATCGCGCCGTTGGATTTCCAGGCCCTTCGCCGCGGCGAGCGGCCGAGCGGTCTCGATGGCACGGCGGAGCGGACTCGCATAGATCGCGGTCCAGGGCTCCACGCGATACGCAGCCGCGAAGGCGTCCGCCATTGCGCTTCCCTCGGGGGTGAGGTCCGGGTCCAGCCCTCGACCGCAGAACACGTTCGCGCGACTCAATTCAGTCTGGCCGTGGCGCAGGAGGTAGAGCGAGAGTGTCATGCTCGTGCCGGTGGAATGATCACGGTTGGTGTGCTACACGCGCCATGTCATCGAGGCATCGATGCCGAACAACGACGACCGGACATCGAGCGCGATCGCGCGGAACCGCGCGGCACTCTGCGGTGGCACGTGAACGGAGGAAAACAGGATGACAGCGAACAGCTCTCCGGACCGCAGCAAGCCGCCGAAGCCAACCACCGACTCGATCCCGTACCGTTCCACGAATTCCCGCTGGGCGGGAATATGCGGGCTTCCGCGCGCGTGTTCCACGTAAAAGACGTCATACGTTCGCGCCGGTTGGGACTCGGCGCTGCGATGAGTCTTGGTGGGCAAGTTCACGAGGGCGTCGATCTCGAAGCCCAGATCCTCGATCAGCCGCGCGATCATGGGCGCCTTCCGAACGGCTTCCGCGCTGGGTAGCGGAATGGCCTGATGCTGTCGGGATTGGCGGCGCGTATTCCACTCGGGCGCCTCGCCGGCCGTAGCCATCAGCACGAGGCATCGCATCGCCTCATCGGGCGACATGTCGCCGAGCTGAGCCTGGGCGAATCGCTTGAGATCCGCCGGGAGCGCACCGAAGGCATGCGTCTTGTAAAAACGCACCAGCGCACAGCACCGTTTCCCCGTGCTGCTGTCCACACAGTGCTCGTAGAGGAATCGCGTCACACGGTCCGCGGCCTCCTCTTCCGTTGACGCGTCGCGGAGAACGCGCCGAATGGCCAGCCCCGACCGCAGCATTGATCCAACCGTGAAGTTGGCGATGTCGAGATTCCCGAAGGTCGGTGTATCGAGCATGACGTCCTGTGCGGGCGATCGATGAAGTAGCCATGTCAGCCAGAAACCTCGGGACAACTCGAGGGCGGGCACCGACGGGCTATTGCGTGCATTATGCCGAACGAGCGGGCTGGGCGGCAAGCATCGTGCATATGGAACCTAGCCAATGACATTCGACCCGCGACGGCCCCCTTTGTCCTCTCCGCAATGCCCCCGAAGCCCAGCGACGCACCGAACATCGAATTGACGGAACAGGCGATCGAGCGGCCGAAAGGCCGCTCGATCGAAGCGACGGTCCTCACGGCGCTCGCGCTGTTGTACACGCTGTATATCGCGCGCGTGTTCCTTATCCCCATCGCGTTCGCGCTGCTCCTAAACTCGCTTCTGAGCCCGGTGATCCGGTTCCTCAGGCGGTACTGGATCAAGCCGCAGCTCGGCGCGGCGCTGGTCGTGTTGATGCTGGTGGGGGGAGTGACCGGCGCGGTGTATCAGCTGTCCGGCCCCGCGCAGGGGTGGCTGGCCATTGCACCCAAGAGCTTTGCGCACGCGCAGGTGAGTCTGCGCAAGATCATCCGGCCCATGCAGCAAGTCTCGAAGAATGTGGAGCAGGCCGCGAACGCGGTGGACGGCCAGGCGGTGGACTCAACGCAGGGTCGCGCGCGGCGCCCCACCGAGGTCGTGGTGCAGTCCGGGCCCACCGTTTCGTCCAGGATCTTCGGCACCACGCAACGGCTGCTCACCGGGATGCTCGAGGTCTTCATTCTCCTGTACTTCCTGTTGGCCGGTGGTGACCTCTTTCTGCAGAAGCTGATCAAGGTGCTTCCGCACTTCGACGACAAGGTCAAAGCGGTGGAGATGGCGCGCGCCACGGAGTCTGCCGTTTCCGCGTACCTGACGACGACCCTGCTGGTCAACGTGGTGGAAGGCGCGGTGCTGGCGGGAGTCCTGTGGCTTCTTGGCATGCCCAACGTGCTGCTCTGGGGCGTGCTCGTCGCATGTCTGGAGTTCGTCCCTTACCTTGGCGCGTTGACCGCCGTGGCCGTGCTCGCGATCGCTGGACTCAGCACCTTCCCGGAGCTTGGACGGGCGCTCATGGTGCCGGGATCATTCCTCCTCATCAACCTGCTTCAGGCCAACTTCGCGACACCGTTGCTCCTGGGGCATCGCCTGACGCTGAATCCGGTGGCGATCTTCATCGGGCTGGCGTTCTTCTTCTGGATATGGGGCGTGCCTGGGGCATTCCTGGCGGTGCCGCTGCTGGCGTCCTTCAAGATCTTCTGCGACAACATCGCGTCGCTCGCGGCCGTCGGCGAGTTTCTGGGTCAGCGCGACGAACAGGAACGACGTGTCACAGCGCGGTTGTAGTCAGCGGGAGACAGCCGGCTAGAATTTCTTCAACGCCTTCGCGAGCACCGCCGCCACCTTCCTCGGTTCGGTTTCCTGGGCTGCGCCGGCCACCTCCAGCACGATCGCCTGCGCGCCGGGCGTGCGCTCCACGTGGATCACCCAATTCACGGCCGGCCCGCCGCACCGGGCCACGGCACCGGATTTCAGGCGCGCCGTGATGATACCAGGAAACGCGTACTCCACCGCACTCCCCTTCAGCGCACGTTGGAGCGCCGCGGCCACCGCGTGTCCGCGCTCGTGCGCGGCGCCCGCGTCGTCGCTGATGGCATGCTCGAAGGTCGAGCTCATCACGTCCGGTGGGAGCTCGAACGCGGCAAGTGGATCGTCGTCAGAAATCATTGGCCTCGGTCGTAGTGGCGCTTTGTGAGCGCGCCGTCACTGCACCACATACACCGGTACGAGCACATTGTCGCGCACGCTTGAAGGCGCCCGGGAATGGCCCGGTATCGCGCCTGACCACGCAGTGGCGGACGACACCGCGTGACGAAGACGCTGCTAACATGGCCCTCTCGTCTACCGCTGACTAGTCCCGCGTGTCCGCCCGTGACTGCGCTGGCAGAGCGAAACACGCGCTGGGTTTTACCCCAGTCATGTGCGTGAGCGCATAGCCGGCTACCGCGGTCTGCACGATCACCAGGAACACCGCGGCCCCAATCGAGGAGGCCCAGGTGGGCGCCCGCGCGCTTCGGCGCAACAGCCACCAACCGAGCAACGCGAGGGGCGTCTCGACCGCCCAGTCGAGGGTGGCGTGCGCGTAGAGATACAGCCCGATGAGATCCCCACCGGGAATCATGATCTTGTGTCCGGTAATCAAGTCGGCGGGCAGGTGGAGCAGCACGACGCCAGCGAAGATCAGTGCGGTGGCACGGGATCCGGTGGCCAGGAAGGAGATTCCGCCCAGGACGCCCGCCTGCAGCGCAACTACATAGAGCGTGTGCGAAAACAGGCCATATGGACTGCAGAATCCGAGCAGGAAATAGACCGTGTCCAGTATGTCCGGTGCCACGGACGCGGCAAGCAGCGCGAGGAGGAGTACAGTGCTCGTCCGCCGTGTGGAGCCGCTGCGCAGGATTCCCGCTACTCCGAGGTGCCCGGTGATCACCGCGGCAGAAACTTGCGCACTTCTTCCAGCAGGCGGTGCGGCGACACCGGCTTGGCGAGGTACTCATCCGCGCCAGCGGCGAGGGACGCATCGCGATCCCAGCTCCCGGCCATGCCAGTGACGACGATGATCCATACGCCGGCGGTGGCTGGATCTTCCTTGATCTCGCGAACCGCATTCCAGCCGCTTGTGCCCGGCATCGTCACGTCCATCAGCACGAGCTGGGGCTGCTGAGCCCGCACGACGGATACCGCCTCCTCGCCATCGCTCGCCTCCAGCACGCGGTACCCTTCTGCGCGCAGGATGGCGGCGTAGAGCGACCGCTGCTCGTGGCTGTCTTCGGCGATGAGAATGCTCGGCGCGTCGTTGGCCGCGTCCGGCGAGGTGGGTCGGGAGGGATGCACTGTTTGAATTTACCGCGCGGAACGGGCCTGTCCAACCGAACGAACCCACCGGTGTTTCCGTCGCTGGCGTCTGGCGGCCATCCGTTCGCCCGCGGCGCGCGTACTGCATGCATGGGACATCAGATCGGGCACTCTTTGCTGCCTTCGTGAGTATAGCTAGTACGCCGGCGCGTGAGAGGCCGCCGTTACCACTTCGAGGAGACCCACGTGTTGCGTCGCATTCGTAGACCGCAAGCGCTGATGGTTGCGCTGATCGCATTCGCCACCGCCGCCGGCACTGGTGTCGCAGCGGCGCAGTCCATGACCAGGGGAGAATACAAGGTGGAGTCGTTCAAGAAGCCGAGCGAAAGTGAGCTCAAGAAGAAGCTGACGCCGACGCAGTTCGAAATCACCCAGCACGAAGGCACCGAGCGCCCGTTCAGCAACGAGTACTGGGACAACCACGAGGATGGCATCTACGTCGATGTCGTGTCGGGCGAGCCGCTGTTCAGCTCCCGGGACAAGTTCGAATCCGGCACGGGCTGGCCGAGCTTCACCCGGCCCCTCGCTCCTGAGAACATCAAGGTCAAGACGGACAAATCGCTCTTCATGTCGCGCACGGAAGTCCGATCCGCCCACGCCGACTCGCACCTGGGCCACCTGTTTGACGATGGTCCAAAGCCCACGGGACAACGCTACTGCATGAACTCGGCATCCATGCGGTTCGTACCGGTCAAGAATCTCGCCGCGGAAGGCTATGGCGAGTACCTCAAGCAGTTCGAGACGAAAGCACACAAGTAGCAAGCGGAGCAATGCAAATCGGGGCGGATCGCTGATGCGATCCGCCCCGATTTGTTTGCCCCCGTTACGGCTTCTTGGTCTCGGCCTTCTTTTCCTTGGCTTCAGCCTTGATTTCCTTCTTCTCGGTCTTCGCGTCTTCATGCGCGACCGCGCCGACCAGTTCGCCCGTCGTCGCATCGACATTCACTTCGTCAATGCCCGCCTTTCCTTTGGTCTTCATGTCGAACGAGTAGATCAGCTTGCCGTTCTCGCGCTCGATTTCAGATGACTTCACTTTGGCCGCCGGCACCTGCTTCATCGCGGTGGCTTTAGCCACTGCCATGGTGATCTTTGCTTCCTTCATGAGCTGCGCCTGCGTCTCGTGCTTCGCGGGGGCTTCCTTCTTTCCCTGCGCGGCTGCCGAGCCCGCGAGCGCAACGGTGCCGAGCACGGCGAGAAGGGCAATGTTCCGGTTCATGGAGATCATGATTGTACCTGTGGGGAAGTGGGATTCAATACTGGCGTGCTGTCGATGGGCGAACGCGCTTGGGGAGTGTGGAGCGAGTAATTGCGGCCCCGAACCGCAATGAGGAACGTCGGGACCAGGTAGAGGGTGATGGGCGTTGAAAGCGCGAGACCGCCAATGACGGCAAGAGCCAGCGGTTTCTGCATTTCGCTGCCGGCACCCAGCCCGAGCGCCAGCGGCAACAGCCCGAACAGGGTGCAGAGCGTCGTCATCAGAATCGGACGCAGGCGAACGCGTCCTGCCTCCAGCAACGCAGGCTCGAGGGTTTCTCCTTCCGTCACCATGTAGTGGTGCGTGAAGTCGAGAAGAATGATGCCATTCTTCACGATCAGCCCCACGAGCAGTATCAACCCCATGAAGGAGGAAACGTTCAACGGCGTGCCCGTGACGAGCAGCAGGGTCATCGCGCCGACGAAGGAAATTGGCGCCGCCAGCAGCACAACCAACGGCTCCACGAACGAGCGGAACTGCAGCACCATCACGCCGATCACGGCGGCGACGGCGAGCGCCAGCACCGTGAGCAGCGAGCGGAACGCCTCCTGCTGGCCGGCGGACTGCCCCCCGATCTCCACACGGATTCCCGGTGGCGCCGGATGCTGGGCCAGGATGGCATCCACGCGACTCTGCACGGTGCCGAGCGATGCCGTCACGTCTGACGTCAGCGTGATCACCTGCTGCTGATTCTGGCGCGTGTAGGCCGAGCGAGTCTGCGTGGGTTCGAAGGTCGCCATGGCCGCGAGCGGCGCGGTGGTGCGGCTGGCGGGAATCGCAACCGGGAGAGCGCCGAGTCGCAGGGCATCCGAGCGCACGGCATCGGGTGCGCGGACGCGCACGTTGATAGAGCGATCCTGCAGGCGCACTTGACCCGCCGGCACGCCCAGCAGCGCGCCGTTCACCGATGCACCGACCTGCTCCGGCGTGAGCCCGACACGGTTCGCTTCGGCGCTGTTGATGTGCATCATCATCTCGGAGGCCGGCTCGACCACGCCGTTGAAGAAGTCCTCCACTCCCTCGATTTTGGAGAGCTGCGGCTCCAGCGTCTTGGTGTAGGCCTCGAGCGCGTTGAGATCCGACCCGAACAGCCTGATCTCAACCGGGCGGGCGGCGCCGGCGAGATCGTTGATGACGTCGCTGAGTATCTGCACGAACTCCACGCGCAGGCGGGGCACCGCCGATGCGATCTTTTCGCGCACTTCAGCGATGACCTCCTTGCTGGAGCGACTGCGCTCGCTCTGCCGCTTGAGCCGTACCGCGATATCGCCACGATTCTGCTCGGTGGCGAACAGACCGAGCTCGGCGCCCGTGCGTCGCGACGTGCCTTCGATTTCAGGCGTGTCGAGCAGGATCTTCTCGATGATGTGCACCTGCCGGTCCGTCTCTGCCAGCGCCGTTCCACCGGGACTCCAGTAGTCCAGCACGAACGCACTCTCGTCGATCTCGGGCAGGAATCCCGTGGGCACGTACTTGTACGCCACGACGCCTCCGAGAATGAGCAGGATAGCACCGGCGATCATCAGCCTGGTGTGGTGCAGCACGCTTGCCAGTGACCGCTGGTACTTATCGGACAACGCATCGATCCCCCGCCCGATACCGGCCAGGACGCCCTTCTTTTCCACCGTCGCGCCCGTCGTCGAATCCACCGAAACCGAATCCGCGGTGAGAAACGCCTCGGCCAGCAGTGGAATGATCGTGACCGCGAGAATCAGCGAGATGAGCACCGCGATGGTCAGCGTGATCGACAGCGCCGCGAAAAACTGTCCCACCACACCCTGGAGCAGGCGCAGGGGAAGGAAGACGACGACCGTGGTGATCGTGGATGTCGTGACGGGAATGATCAGCTCCTGCACCGCTTCGCGAATGGCTCGATCGCGATCGGGCGTGAAGCCGAGATGTCGCACGATGTTCTCACTGATCACCACGGCATCGTCGATGACGATGCCGATGGCGATGGCCATCGCGCCCAGCGTCATCAGGTTGAACGTCTGCCCCACGAGGGACATCACGAACACCGTCATGGTGAGCGTGAGCGGAATGGACGCCGCGCTGATGGCCGTGATGCGGCCCTTGCGGAGGAAGATGAAGAGAATGACGACGGCCAGCAGCGCGCCGATGATCATGGCGTCGCGCACGGACGTGGTGGCGTCGCGCACCAACGACGCCTGGTCGTACAGCGGCTTGAGCGTCACACCGGCCGGCAAGGTCTTTCTCAGCCCGGCAGCCGCGCGCTCGAGGCTGTCGGCGATCGCCACCGTGTTGCCGCCAACCTGCCGCGTGATGTTGAGCAGTGCGGCGGGCTTCCCATCGCCAGCGATCACGCGGACGTGATCTTCCGTGCCCATCTCCACCGTGGCGATGTCGCGTACGTGCATACCCTTGCCGACGACGACGTTGCCGATGTCCTCCACCGTGGTCGCCTCCTGCGCGGTGACCACCAAATACTGCCGGTAGTCCTGCGCCACGCGACCGACGGCGTTCGCGGTGGTCGACGCCTTGATGGCGTTGGCGACATCGTCGTACGACAGCCCCTGCTCCGACAGCCGAACCGGGTCCGCGATGACCTCCACTTCCCGCACGTCCGACGCCTGCACGTTCACGCGTCCCACACCCGGCACGCGCGACATGACCGGGCGGATCTGATAGCGCGCGATGTCGTAGAGCGTCGCGGGCGATCCGCCTTCGAGATTGTACGAGATGATCGGGAACAGCGACGGCGCGAGCCGTTCGATCTGGATGTCCAGCCCAGGCGGCAGATCACCGCGTAGTTGATTGACCTTGGCCTGCGTCTGTTGCAGCGCGTAGGCCATGTCGGTGGTCGGCGAGAAGGTCACCGAAACCTCGGCCGAGCCACGAATGGACCGCGACTGCACGCGAGTCACGCCCGGAATGACGCCGACGGCTTCCTCGATGGGCTGCGTCATGGCGAACACGACCTGCCGCGCACTCAGGGCGGAGCCCTCCGCCACGATGGTGATGCGCGAGAACTCGAGCTCGGGATAGATGGCCGACGGCAGCTTGTAGCCCGCCCAGATGCCAGCAGCGCAGAGCAGGGCGACGACGAGGTACACGAAACGGCGCTGGCTGCCGACCACTCCGGCCAGCGTCCAGCGCGCTGGACCCGGCGGCGCCTTCGACGTCGGCTCGCTCACGGCTTCACGGGGACGGGCTTGGCGACCTTCGCGCTGTCCTGCACCGCGAACGCGCCCTGCGACACCACCGTTTCCCCACCCGTCAGCCCTTCCACGATCTCGATCCTGGTGGACGTGCGTCCGCCCACGCGCACGTCCTGCGCGTGCGCCGTGCCGGCCTTGTCCACCACGAACACCTTGTAGCTGCCGCTTTCGTCGCCCGGAAGCAGAGCATCCACGGGGATGACCACGGCGTTCGGCCGCGTTTCCACGGTGATCTCCCCGTACACGCTCTCACCCAGGCGGAGGACGCGCGCCGGCGTCGTGACGTGGACGCGCACCGCCACGGACCGCGACAGCGTATCCACGGCTGCGCTGATGGACGCGACGACGCCATCGCCAAGTGGATCGCCGCCCGTCTTCTCGCCAGCGGTGAGGTGGACGCGCCTCCCCACGTGAACGGCACCCGCTTCGGTGGGCCCAAGCGACAGCACCACGTCCAACGCGGAGGGATCCGCGACTTCCACCAATACCTGTCCGGCATCGGCCGGCGCGCCCATCACGGCGGACATGCGCGTGACCACGCCGCTCACCGGTGACCGGAGCACGGAGAGCTGCAGAGCGCGCCGAGCATTCACGGCCTCCGCTCGCGCCTTCCCGAGCTCGGAGGCGGCCTGCTCCGCCTCCTTTCGTGGCACGATGCCGTCGGTCGCGAGCCGCTGCGCCCGCTCGTTCCCACGTTCGGCGGCGGTGAGCGTCGATTGCGCGGCTGACGCGGCCGCGGCGAATGCGCCCTGCTCGAATTCCACGAGTGGTGCATTCGCCGAGACGCGCTGGCCGGCCGAGACATACACCTTCGCGATACGGGTGGCCGACGGCGCGCTGAGCGCGGCATACCTGCCCGGCCGCGAGACGACGATCCCGATCGCGGAAATGGTCCGCGTGAAGGGCTCGATCGCCGCGGTCACCGTATTGGCGGTCACCTGGGGCTTGGTAGCGGACTTGGCATCTTCCGTGTCCTTCTTGCATCCAGCCGCCACCAGCGGGATCGCGCACACGGCCAGCGTGGCGCGGCGAAACGTGCGTCCGGAGTGGATCATGGTACTTGCACCGTCTGAGTGAGCGCGCGCAGTTCCGTATTGATGGTCAGCAGTGCGGCGAGGTCGTCGATGTACTGGCCCAGGACTTCGCGCGCCGAGCGACGGGCCTCGAGCACCGCGGGCAGCGCCAACGCGCCTTCGCGATAGGCGGTGAGCGATCTGGCCGCCACGCGATCGGCCCGCACCACCAGGTCTCGATCGCGCGCGATTTTCGCCAGGAGAACCTCGCGCTCACGCGTGCCTTCCACCATCCGTTGACGCGCTTCCAGCCGCGCGGCGCCCAGTTGTACGCGCGCGCGATTGCGCTCCGCCGTGGCCTCGGCGATGGGCCCCTGGTTGCGATTGAAGAACGGCAATGGAACAACGAAGCCGATGAGCGGCAAGATACCCGGCTGCGTGTCGTCTCCCTGCTCGAATCCGATACTCAGGGCGGGCAGCGGGAACGCCACCCGCTTCTGCAACGTGATCGCCTGCTCCGCCGCCTCGAGGTTGGCTTCTGCCGCCATCACCGATGGAGTCGCCATCGCGGCGGTGGTGCTGCGGAATTGCCGCCGGGCTTCGGCGCTGTCGAGCGCAGTGAGCACCAGAGAGTCGGCCAGCGTGATCGAGACGCTGTCGGCCGGAAGTCCCATGAGCGTCTGGACCGTGAGGAGCGCGCCCATATAGGAGAGCGAGTCGTTCGCGGTCGTGTTCGTCTGTTGACCGGCCACGACGGTTGCCAGATCCACGTCCAGATCACTGGCGTCGCCTGCGTCACGCCGTCGTTCGGTCATCTTTCGCAGGCTGTCGGCGTCCAGCGACGTCTGCCGCGACAGGCGGAATCGCGCATTGGCCGCAAGGGCGCGCGTGTACGTGGTGTCCACCTCGACCATGGCGGCCAGCCGCTCGGAGGCGAAGAGCAGGCGAGACGCCCGCGCCGCCGCGTTCGCCTGACCAACGCGGGCACCCCGCGACCACAGTGCATCCAGCACCGGGATCTCCAGCGTTACGTGCTTCGTCGGCACGGCTTTGGAGTAGCTGGCCGTCAGCACCGGATTGGGCAACACGCTGGCGGTCAGGAGACGAGCGAGCGCCGCCGCCGTATCCGCGCGAGCAAGCGCCACACGCGTGCCCGCGGAAAAAGCGGCACGCTCGGCGTCGGCTCGCGTGACCACCAACTGGGCACGGGCGCCCGATCCACCCAGAAGCAGAAGCACCGCGACGGCGCGGGATGTTCGAATGAGGTGCGTAGGAATAGGAATCACGGCCTGTAGGCTAGCCAGACAACCTGTCACGAACATGACACCGGAATCAAGTCGCGACGATGTCGGCCGCCCTATGGAAGACGACGGTTGCTTTGGTTCCCGGACGCACCGATGGATCGGAGACGAGCGTGAGACGAGCGTCGTGCACCATGGCGATCCATTGGGCAATCGCCAAACCAAGGCCGGCCCCGCCTTGGCGCGGACGCGATGCATCGCCCCGGTAGAAACGCTCGAATACGTGAGGCATCTGTTCGGCCGGAATTCCTCGTCCCGTATCCTCGATCGTGACGGTGGGCTGTGGTTCGGACAGGATCGCCACGCGCACCGATCCGCCGGAGGGCGTGAACTTGACGGCATTGTCCACGAGCACCACGACGAGCTCGCGCGCCAGCGCCGCATCGCCGGTAACGGGTGTCTCCTCGAACTCGTCCACGAGGAGCGTGACGCCCGCAGCCTGGGCCAGCGTGTGCATGGAAAGTGTGGCGTCGAGCACCACGTCGTCGAGATAGAACCGGGCACGTTCCACCGGTCGTTCGCCGGCGTCAGCGCGCGCGAGCATCAGCAGATCGTCCACCACGCGCCCCAATCGCTGCGCCTCGTGGCCCATGCCTCGAAGCGCGGTCACATAGCTCTCCGAACTTCGCACCTCCTGCAACGCCACTTCCGCCTTGGTGCGCAACACCGCGATCGGCGTGCGCAACTCGTGTGCCGCATCCGCCATGAATCGCCGCGTGTATTCCATGGAACGCTCCACGGGTGCGGTGGACTTCTGCACCAGGAAGTATCCGCCCGCCGCCAGGAGCACGATGGCGGCCAATGCCGCGCCGCCGAAGGCGGCGATCAGGGCCGCATAGCGCTCGGAAAGCTCCACCTGGTCCGCCACCGCGACCGCAACGAGCGTCTGCCCGGACTTGAGCTTGAATCGCTCGGCGTGCAGCGACAGCGTGTGGTCATGCCGCGCGTCTGCTTCCACGTTGACCGGCGTGCCAAGTGCGGCACGCTGCGCCGCCGAGCGAATCCAGCCGCTTGCCCGGGAAGGCTTGATCGGCGTGCCGGTGCTGTCCAGCAGGTAGAGTGTCCGCTCGGGGATATGCAACTCTTCCACAGCGTCCACCACCGCCCCCTGCGCTCCGGCGGCTTCCTGCTCGCGAATTCGGGCCGCACGCACAAGCTCCTTGGTCGCGTCACCGAGGGAAATGTCGAGTTGGTGGCTGAGCTGCGAATGGATCACGACGTACAGGCCGCCGCCGAGCAGCAGCAGGATGAGGCTCAGCGTCGCGGCGTACCACCAGGTCAGCCGCCGTCGAAGCTGTGCGAGCTGCTGCGGAACGGCGACGCTCATTCGCCCAGCCGGTAGCCTGCCCCGCGCATGGTGTGAATGAGCTTCGCGTCATGGCCGTCATCGACCTTTCTGCGCAGTCGCCGCACGAGCACTTCGAGCACGTTCGTGAAGGGATCGTGATTGTCGTCCCAGACATGGGCGGTGATGGCCGCCCGGTCCAGAACCACGCCCGGACTGCGCGCGAGGCACTCGAGGAGTGCGAACTCCTTTGCCGTGAGCTCGATCGGTCTGTTTCCCCGCTTGGCTCCGCGCGCACCGAGATCGATCTCGAGGTCGGCGACGGTGACGATACGCGGTGACAAGGTAGGCCGGCGCCGGCTCAGCGCACGTACCCTCGCGATCAGTTCCTGGAGCGCGAACGGTTTGGTGAGGTAGTCGTCCGCGCCCGCATCAAGGCCGGCCACTCGGTCGTCCACGGCGTCACGCGCGGTGAGCATGAGGATTGGCGTCTCGACGCCGATCTCGCGCAGGGAGCGGCACAGCTCGAATCCGGACTCGCCCGGCAACATGACGTCGAGGATGAGGACGTCGAGCTCCTCGGTCTCGACGATCCGCCGTCCTTCGCGAGCGGAACCGGCCATGGACACGCGCGCGCCGGCACCGCGCAGCCCCATCGCGACTTCGTGGGCCAGTTCCGCATCATCTTCCACAAGCATCACGCGCATATGCTGAACTAAGTGCCGCGTGCGCGCGTGCAACAGCCCACCGGTGCCCGTACTTAAGCCTGTAGCCCGCCAGCCGACGGCATGTCGCCGGTGCGAAGGTGCGCGCTGTTCATCCGTTCCGCCATGTCGCGCAGCGCGGTGAACCGCGCGGACAGCGGAACGAACTGCTCCACCATCGGATGGCTTGCCAGCCGCTCCACGTGCGCCCATACAGTGTGGTCACGCTCGCCCAATTCGGCGGCGCAGTCCGCCACCATCCATGCCGCCGAGTAGCCGTCCGACTCCTCCAGACCCGCGACCGCCCAGTGGAAGCGCGCCTGCGCCTTGTCGAATTCGCCCGCATGAGCGTGCAACCGAACGATCAACGATTCGAGCAGTTCTCGCTTCTGGAACCACCAATCGTCGCGCGTTCCCAGCAACTGCATCGCAGCATGCAGGGCCGCTTGCGCGCCGTCGGCGTCACGCATGCGGAGTGCCGCCAGTCCGACGCCAGCGTGCGCACCGATCGCGATGTCCTCCGTGCCGAGCTGCTCGGCCAGGGCCGTGGTTTCGCGGTACAGCGACGCCGCTGCCTGATTGTCGCCGCGCTCCTGCTGCAGGTTCGCCAGATTGTAGAGCGCCGCCAGGCGGTTCGCGTTGTTGCGGAGCGTCGTATACAGGCGCAAGGCGTCACTCAGCGCGTCGTGGGCAGAGGCGAAGTCGCCGCTGCGCATGCCGATGACGCCGAGATTCATCGACGCGTTGGCGGCCACGTCCAGGGCCTGAGCGTCACGCGCCCGCGAGAGTGCGCTGCGAAATGCGTCGGCCCCCGCGAGATCGTCGCGCGTACGCATGCGGGCAACGCCGAGGGTGAGATGGGCGCGCGCTTCCATGACGAGATCGCCGCGCGCCTGCGTGCGCGTCACCAGACGCAGCAGTAGTTCGACGGCCGCATCCGACCGTGTCGACAGCTCCGTGATCGCAAGGCGATGCATCGCTTCATCGGCGAGCGCGGAATCCTGGCTGGCCTCGGCGATCACCAACGACTCCTCGGCGATCCGGATGGCATCGTCCGTCTTTCCAACGCGAGCCAGTGCCTGCACGAACAATGATCGCGCCTGCACAACGTCAGCCGTGCTGCCAACCTGTTCCGCGACGGCCAGCAGCGCCGAGCATTCGGTTTCTGTTTCGTGGGCACCTTGCCCCAATCGCACGCGTGCCTGCAGGCGACGCAGTTCGATCGGCAGCGCCTGCGCCGGATCGTGTTCGTAGCGCGGCATCACCAGGATCGCATCGCACGACCGCTGCACTTCTGCCCAGCGGCCGGAGTGTTCTGCGGCGCGCGCCAGGTCGTTGTGCACCGCGGCCCGTTCATCATCGTTACTGGAATTGATGAGCGCGTGGTGCAGGAACTCCGACGCTTCCTCGAGTGCGTACAGCGCCATGGCACGCGCGGCGGCGCGACGGCACCAGAGGTACGCCTGTTCCGCATTCGAGCTGGCAGCGTAGTGTGCGGCGATCCGGTCCACCTCATCGGGCGCCTGTTTCACCAGAATCGCCGCGATCCGTTCGTGCGTCACCCGGCGTCGCGCCGGACTCACTGACTTGAGCACCGCCTCAACCAGTAGCGCGTGGGCGAACTGATAGATGTCGTCGTCCTGGTCGCGCGCCGGTTCCAGCACCGACGTGGCGAGCCCCGCGTCCACCGCGTCGAGCACCGCGTCCGCGTCGCCACCGGAGGCTTCCGTGAGCAGCGCGAGCGGAAAGGTTCGGCCGATGGCCGCCGCCGTCACCAGGATCTTCAAGGCCTCTGGGGTGAGGCGAGACAAACGGCGGCCCACCAGGTCGGTCATGCCTCCCGGTAGCACCAGCGTCGATGGGATGGTCCATTCCCAGGACGATCCCGTATAGGTGAAGACGTTCTCTTCGGCCATCGTGCGCATCAGCTGCACGATGAGGAAGGGATTGCCCTCGGTGTGGCGCATTACGAAGTCGAGGAGTTCGTCGCCCAGATCCGCGCGGTGCAGTGCTCCCTGCAGCCACTCGGCCACTTCCCTGCTGGTGAGGCGTTCCAGGTGGATTTCCCGCACCCGCTCGTCACGCGACAGGCGCTGGCGCCGCTCCTTCACCGCACCCACCGCGGCTTCCTCACTCCGCACGGTCAGCGCGAAGCAGATGCGCTCCGTCGTGAACTGCGCGAGGACGTATTCCAGCGCGTCCCAACTGGCTGTGTCGCCCCAGTGCATGTCCTCCAGGACCACGAGCAGTGGGCGTGCTTCGCTGGTGGCACGCAGAAATGACACCAGCTCCTGAAGCAGATGACGCCCCTGCAGCGGATCGAGGAGGGTATCCGCGGCGATCCGCGCGCTGCCTGTGCGCAGCTCTGGCATGAGCCTGCCGAGCAGCGGCCATGCACGCATGGGTGCCAGTCCAAGCGCGTGGATGCCGGACAACACCTCGGCCCACGGTCCGAACGGTGGGCGACTCTCCGTCTCCATGGCGCGGCCGGTGACCATGACGGCGCCGCGCAGCTTGAGCTCCGGGAGCAGCTTGCGCACGAGCGACGACTTGCCTACGCCCGCTTCGCCGATGACCACTCGCGTTTGCGGTCCGTTGTGGACGCTGTCGTCCAGGGCCTGCACGAGCGACCGCATTTCGATCACGCGGCCGACAAAGCGGTTGAACATCAGTTGCGGCGTCGCCGCACTCGAGGCGCCCGCGACGACCACCTTGTCGCGTCCGTCGCGCTTGGCGCTGAAGAGCGCCCGATCCGCCGCCGTGAACAACGCTTCGAATGACTCGCCGTGCTCGGGCGCCGTCGCGACGCCGATGGACAGCGTGACGGACATCGTGCGATCACTCGCCTCCCGCACTGCAATGGGCAGCGCCGCCGTGATGCGACGCACTTTCTCCGCAACACCGCCCGCGCCCGCCGAATCCAGTCCGGGCAACAGCACGACGAACTCGTCTCCGGCATAGCGGCCCACGTACTGTCCCGGACGAAGCGCATCTCGCACGACACTCGCCACGAGCCGCAGGGCGTCGTCGCCAGTAAGGTGTCCGTACGTGTCGTTCACCGACTTGAACTGATCGACGTCGATGACGAGCAACGACACCGGCGCTCCCGTGCGACGGCGCTCCGCGAGCACGGCGGTCGTCACGTTCACGAATGCGCGCCGGACCAGCGCTCCCGTGAGATCGTCGTCTTCCGACGTCGTCACGCGGCTGCCGTTGTTGGCGCGGCGCAACGGGGTGGCGCGCTGCGCGGCGGACGGCGCGTTGACCGTCCCGCGGCGAACCAGTTCTTCGAATCGTTCGAAGAGGTCGGGATCGAAATGGCGTCCCGTTTCGCGGCGCATGATCTCGAGCGCCTCGAGCTGCGAAAATGCGCGCTTGTAGCTCCGCTCCGTCGTCAGCGCGTCGTATACGTCCGCGATGCAGAGGATGCGGGCCTGCAGGGGGATGTTCTCCCCCTCGAGACCATCGGGATACCCCTGTCCGTCCCAGCGCTCGTGGTGGCTGCGCACCATCGGCGCCACGTCCCACGGAAACTGCACGTCGGCCAGCATCTGTTCACCCGCGGCCGGATGCTGGCGAACCAGCGCCCACTCCTCTTCGGTGAGCTTGCCTGGCTTGTTCAGCACTTCGGCGGGGACGATCAGCTTGCCCACGTCGTGCAGCAGGGCACCGATGCGGAACCAGAACAGCGACGTCTCATCCAGCCCGGCCTTTGCGGCCAGTGCGCCCGCGAGGTCCGCCACACGCTCGCAATGACCCTGCGTGTGGTGATCCTTGGATTCGATCGATTCGCTCCATTTCCGGACCACGTCCAGGAAGTCGCCCTCCAGACGGGCCATGCGGCGCCCGACGTCGGCGAGCTCGTGTCGGGAACGGAGCTGCGTGAAGCAGGAGTGCGCTCGGTTCAGGGCCTGGAGCGTTTCGCGATTTCGGCCGAGCGTGCCGTACAGTTCGGCGAGCTCACGGTTCGTGTCGCCCTCGAGCGCGAGGTCTTGTGCGGCGGTGGCGATGTCCCGCGCGGTGATCAGGTGCGTTTCGGCGGCGGTGAGATCACCGGTTTCGCGCGCGATGATGCCATACACCTTCGCCGCTTCGCCATTGGCTCGCGGATCATCGAGGTGTTCCGCGAGCGCCATGGCGCGGTCGCACCGCCGCTTCGCTTCGTGGAAGTCGCGTCGCTCCAGCTGCAGCGCCGCCGAGTTCACTTCGAGCTGCACGCGCGTGGACAGCCCGCCCAAGGCGTTGGCGATCGTGAGCGCCTCGGAGAAGGCTTCGTCCGCCGCGTCGTGGCGGCCCAGCGCCATGTTCGCCAGGCCCAGGTTGTTGAGCGCGACGACGATGTTGTCGAGCAACGAGTAGAGCCGGCCGTGCGCCAGGGCCTCCTGGAAGTAGCGCAGCGCTTCGCGGAAGTCACCGCGAATGCTCGCCATCGTTCCCAGGTTCGTCATCACGTCCACTTGCAGGCGCGGATCGGTGGTGCTCGTCCCGCGCTCCAGCGCCTCCTGGAACAGTTGTTCCGCGTGATCGAGGTCGCCCTGCCGCCAGCGAACGGCCGCCAGCACGTTGAGCGCGTGGCCCAGCGCATTGCGTTCCGCACTGAGCTCCGCGGTGGCCACCGCGGCTATCGCGCAATCTTCGGCGGCCTGATAGTCCGCGTCCACCTCATATGTGCGGGCGATCCATCGGAGCAGCATCGACGCCGTCGCCGGTTGCGGTCCCGGCAGCGAGCGAAGTGCATTCTCATAGAGAGCCCGCGCCTCCGCCCTTCGGCCCAGCTTGTCGAGCGCCCGCGCTTCTTCGACGAGGGTATTCGTCGACTTCGCGGGTGATTCGACCAGTCGCAGATGGGTGCTTCTCGCGACGGCTCTGCTGTCAGACGGTGAAATCACGGTACTGACCCCGTGAAGGGAGGGAGCGCTGACTCGTACAGCATCTTTGGTTCGGCGCTGAGGACCAACGTGGAGAGGTTCGACGACGACCGGGCATCAATGCCGGACCAGCTCGTGTCTCGGGAAATTCGAAGACGAGGCGGACCGACTCGAAGGAGTATCGGCACCGCGAGCGGAAAGTCGAGCCGGCCGGACCTGCCTCCTTTTCACGAAGAACGCCGGCTCGCTCGAAGGCGAACCGGCGCAGTTCCGGAGAACTCTGTGGCAAAGCAGGCTTTTTCGCCCGGCGACCAGCCCGTGGCGGCACGGGCCGGTCCATACGGCGCCTCAGCTCGAGGCGATGATGTATCCGGAGTGATTCAAGGGCGCCGGCGCTCCAATGCTGGGCGCGTCGACCTGAATTGGCGTGACCTGAACCGCCGGGGTCGTGGGGCTGGTGCAAGGCGCGATAACCGCCACGCCGAGCGTCAGTGCGATTGCGGTGCTTCTGAACATTGGGATCTCCAGTGGGGTGGCGCGCGAAGGTCGCGCACCGTGGATGGAATGGTTGGAATGCTGCTGATCGAAAACTCGGCGCATTACGGGCAGGTCGTGACCGTTGGATCGCACGCGTTCTCCGCCACCACGTATCCACTGAAGTGCTTGATGCGGCGAAATACCATGTTGTTGACGTAATCGATGTTCGACACCAGCGAGGCGTCGGTGAGAGACTCATCCACGCACCCGCCAACGTCACTGCAATAGATCATGAGCCAGTTCTTCGCATCCGTTGGGGAAACGTGCGGCGCATACATGTAGAGGTTTACCGGATTGACCGGGTTGAACCGCAGCGCCGGGAAGAACTGCAGCGACGGATTCACGCCTGCCGCATTCTTGATCACGACGGTGATTGTCAGCGGCAACGTCGATGGCGTACAGGGCGAGTTCCAGGTGGCGGAGCCATATCCGGAGGTGACCAGGTCGCACACGCTGTTCGCCGGAATATCCAGATAGTTCGGCCCCAGGTTGAACGCGGCGTGCTGCGTGGGGTCGAAGGTGTAGGTGTACGTGCCGTCCACCACTCCAATCAAGGCTTTCGCGGCGGCGGTCGGTACAAAGGGCGACACCGCCTGTTGCGTGCCTTTCGCCGCGGTAGGCTTGGTCACATCCACGGAAGAACACGCGCCAAGCATAAGCGCGCCAACGACAACCAGGGTAAAGCGAGTCCTACTGCTTGGTGCCAACGTCGGCATTCGCATTGTTCGTCCTTTCGAACCACGAGGGTTCGTAAAAAGGGTTAGACCACTTGCTCGTCTCGCAATGGAATGTCGTCAGCCTGTCTGGTAGCGCTGGAGGGCCGGCCAGAAATGAGACAATTTGCGCGTACCGGCAACAAAGACGACGGTCTGTGGAGAGGTTGCGACCCTGTCCCTTTGGCGGCAGCCGCGGCGCTTGGTGGACGATAAATCGTTACTGAACAACGATTTATGGCGTCGCAACCAACTTGGCGATCCGGAGACGCGTGGCGTGCAGGCGTTCCTCCATGTCCCGAAGCGCCGTGAACCTCGACGCCAGCGGTACGAAGTCACGGACGGCCGGATGACTGGACATTCGCTCCACTACTTCCCACACGCCTGGATCATGTGCCGCGATGTCCGCCGCACAATCCGCCACCATCCAGGCGGCGGCATACATGTCCATCGGCTCGAGGCGCTCGACGCCTCTATAGAACCGGGCGCGCGCGTCGGCGACGGCGCCATCGTGGGCCGCCAGCCGGATGGCAAGCGACTCGAACATTTCGCGGCCCTGGAACCACCAGTCGTCCCGGTCGCCGAGTCGCTGCACGGCTGACGCGAGTGCACTGCGTGCCGTCCCCACATCGTGCAACCGGAGCGCACTGATGCCGACTCCGGCCTGCGCACCAACGGTGATGTCGGCCGCGCCGATCTGTTCCGCCAGCAGGCATGTCTCGCGATAGAGCGCGATCGCGGGCTCGGCGTCGCCGCGTTCCATTTCGAGACTGGCAAGATTGTAGAGTGCGATGAGCCGGCTGGCGTTGTTTCGCAGTGTGGTGTACAACCGCAGGGCATCGGAACACGCCTCCTGCGCCGCGAGGAAGTCGCCGCTCCGCAGTTCCAGCACACCCAGATTCATTGAAGCGCTCGCGGCGAGATCCAGCGCCTGTGCTTCACGAGCCAGGGCGAGTGCGGAGCGAAACGCTTGCATGCCGGCGCGGTCGTCACGCGAAAAGGTGCGCGCCACCCCGAGCGTGAGAAAGGCCCGGGCGGCCATCGCGCGATCGCCGTTCGCATTCGCGCGTCCCACGATTTCCAGCAGGATCTCTACTGCCTCAGCGGTACTGGCTCCGAGGAGCGTGATCGCGAGCCGCAGCATGGCTTCGCCGACGAGCACCGGGTCGCCCTTTGCGCGCGCGAGTTCGAGCGACTCGCGAGCCGTCCGGATCGCCTCGGTGACCTCACCGCGCCTGGCCAGCAGCTGCGCCAGGAGCGACCGCGTCTGCACGCCCTCCGCCGCGCCTCCCACCTGTTCCGCAACGACGAGCAGCCTGCGGCATTCCGCTTCGGTCTCGACGGTCGACTGCCCGAGACGAATACGTGCGTGCAAGCGGCGAAGCTGCATCGACAGCGCGCGGGTGGCCTGATGAAGTACAAGTGGCACGGCGAGCAGCGCGTCCGCCCACTTCTCCACGTCCGCCCATCGCCCGGATAGCTCGGCAACCCGCGCCAGTTCGTCGTACACGGCGGCCCGCTCCGCGTCGGTCGAGGCGTGGGACAGAGCCAGTGTGAGGAACTGCGTCGCGTCGTCGAGCGCGTACAGGCTCACGGCGCGAGCCGACGCGGCGCGACACCAGGTGTATGCCTGATCCGCATTCGCGCTTCGCGCAAAGTGGGCGGCGATCAGATCGACGTCTTGGGGCCGCGTCTTCGCCAGGTAGTTGGCGATGCGCTCGTGCGTGTGTCGCTGTCGCGTCGCACTCACTGTGCGCAGCACTGCATCCACGAGCAGCGCGTGCGCGAATTGATACGTGTCGCGCGAATCCGTCAGGTTCGCCGGCTCGATCACCGACGATGCCAGCCCGCTGTCGATGGCGTCCAGCACTTGCTCCATCGGCACCTCCGCGACGTTCGCGAGCAGGTCGAGCAGGAACGAGCGGCCGATGGCGGCAGCGGTCACGAGAATTCGTAATGCGTCCTGCGGCAGGCGCGACAACCGGCGGCCCAGTAAGTCTGACATGCCGATGGGCAGCACCAGCGTGGGCGGAATCTCCCACGTCCATGAAGTGCCAGTGTGCGTGAACACCCCCTCCTCCACCATCGTTCGAAGCAACTGCACGACGAGGAATGGATTCCCTTCCGTATGTCGAAGGACGAACGACACGAGGTCGTCGCCGAGTTCGGCGCGGTGCAACATGCCCTGCAGCCAGTGTCGAACCTCTCTCTCGGTGAGTCGCGCTAGATGGATCTCCCGCGAACGCTCGTCGCGCGACAGGCGCTGGCGGCGTTCGCGGACGGTGCCAAATGCCGCTTCCTCGCTTCGTAGCGTGATCGCGAAGCTCAGTCGCGCCTCCTCAACGTGGGCGAGAATGAACTCGAGCGCATCCCAGCTGGCGCTGTCCGCCCAGTGCATGTCTTCGAGCGCGATGACCAGCGGTTGCACGGCACTGGCCGCCTGGAGGTACGCCAACAGCTCGTGCTGCAACTGGTGGGCGTGCAGCGGATCGATCGGCGGAGTCACGTCGGCGGATGACTCCGTGTCGCGGAGCACCGGCGTCAGTCGCTCCAGCAGTGGCCACGGTCTCGCCGCCGTGAGTCCAAGGGCATGCGCGGACGACACCACATCCGCCCATGGACCAAAGGGTGGCCGGCTTTCCGCGTCGAGCCCGCGACCCGTCAACATCGCCCCACCCCGCAGACGCGCCTCGGGCAGCAGCTGGCGGACGAGCGTTGACTTCCCGACGCCCGCTTCGCCAATGATCAGACGGACCTGCGGCGTGCCAGTGAGGCTCTGGTCGAGCGCGGCCACCAGCGACCGGAGCTCCTCCGCGCGCCCCACGAAACGATTGAACGCGATCTTGGGGAGACCCTCGTTTTCCGAACCGGCGACGAACACTGCGTCGCGTCCGCCGCGCTTGGCCTCGAACAGGGCGCGATCTGCGGCCGTGAAGAGCGCTTCGAACGACTCGCCGTGCGTTGGCGCGCTCGCCACGCCGATGGAGACGCTCACCGCCAGGGTCTTCACGCTCAGGTTGCGCAGGGGAATCGAACGCGACGCGGTTGCGGCGCGAATATCCTCGGCCAATGCGCGAGCCGCACGTTGATCGAAACCGGGCAGCACCACCACGAATTCATCGCCCGCGTACCGACCCAGATACTGACCCGGCTTCAGGAGGTCGCGCGCGACCTCCGCCACCAGTCGCAGCGCGTCATCTCCCGCCAGATGCCCGAACGTGTCGTTCACCGACTTGAAGCGGTCTACGTCCAGCACCAGCAGCGACACGGGTGAGCCCGTGCGCTTCCGCTCCGCCAGAACTGCGCTCGTCACGTCTACAAACGCGCGGCGCATGAGTGCGCCGGTGAGATCGTCCTCTTCCGTGGAATCGATCGCGGCGTAGCCGCCCGACCGCGAGCGCGGCATGGCTTGCGTGGCGTTGGACGGATGGCCGCGTCGCACGATCTGTTCGAAGTGAACGAACAGATGCGGATCGAACTGCCGACCCGCCTCACGACGCATGATTTCCATCGCTTCGAGTCGCGAAAACGCGCGCTTGTAGCTCCTTGCCGTCGTGAGTGAGTCGTACATATCCGCAATGCAGAGGATGCGCGCGGTATGCGGTATGGCGTCACCCGCGAGCTGGTCCGGGTAGCCATGTCCATCCCACCGCTCGTGGTGGCTTCGCACCATGGCGAGGACATCCTGCGGGAAGTGACGATCGGCCAACATTTCTGCGCCCGCGATCGGATGGCGGCTCACCAGCGCCCACTCCTCACTCGTGAGCTGCCCGCGCTTCTGGAGGACCGCGTCGGGTACGCCCAGCTTTCCCACGTCGAAGAGCATCGCGCCGATCCGAAGCCAGAAGAGCGATGCCTCTGCAATGCCGGCCTTCGCCGCCAGCGCCACCGCAAGTTCGGCGACCCGCTCGCTGTGCCCGGACGGTTGCCCTTCCCGGGCTTCGACGGTCGCGCACCATCCCTTCACGACGTCCAGATACCCCTCTTCCAATCGCGACATCTGGCGCCCGACATCGGTCAGCTCGTACCTGGCGCTGAGCTCCGAATAGCACACATGCGCGCGATTGAGTGCCTGTAGCGTGTCGCGGCTTCGACCACGCCGGCGATACAACTCCGCCAGCTCGCGGCTGGCGTCTCCTTCGAGCAGCGTGTCGGCGATCGCGGCCCCGTGGTCGCGGGCGCTCCGCAGCTCCTCCTCGGCGGTGTCCATGTCGCCGAACTCACGCGCGATGATGCCGTTCACCTTGGCCACTTCACCAATATTCCGCGAGTCGCCCAGCTCGATGGCCAGTGATCTCACGTGGTCGCACCGCCGCTTGGCTTCGGCAAGGTCCCCCTTGGCGATCTGTACGAGCACCATGTTCAGCTCGGCCTGTACGCGGAGGGAGAGGATGCCCAGCGTGTTTGCCTGCAGCAGCGCTTCCTCGAACGCCGTCTCGGCAGATTCGATCCGATCGACTTCCAGATCGGTGAGGCCCAGGTTGATGAGCGCGATGACCAGACTGTCGAGCAGCGAGTGCCGGCGTCCCTGCGTAACCGCTTCCTGATAGCAACGGCGGGCCTCCCGAAAATCGCCGCGAGTCTTTGCGATCGACCCGAGATTGATCAGGACCTCCATGTGCACACGCGGCTCGCTCACGCACGTTGGGGACGCGAGCACCTGTTGGAATAGCCGCTCGGCGACGGCGAAGAATCCCTCACGCCAGCGCGCTGTGGCGAGCACGCGGAGCGCTTGGCCGAGTGCCCCCTCGTCACCGCTGGCTTCCGCGGCCGCGACGGCCGCTTCGGCGCAGTCTGCGGCGGCCGGATAGTCGAGATCCGACTCGTAGGTGCGCGCGATCCATCGCAACAACTCGGACGCCATCACCGGAGATGGTTCGGCGAACTCCCTGAGCGCGCGCTCGTAGAGTACGCGCGCCTCAGCGCGGCGTCCCACCTGCTCGAGACTGCGAGCCTCGTCCGTCAGCGCGCGCGTGACGGCCGCGCCGATGTCCGGCGTGTCATCGCTCATCGGCGGACGGGCGTTCGGCAATGCTCCATCGCCGTGTCAGGGCAAGATGGCGTGCGTCTTGTGGGTTGAATCGGAGACGTCTCGCTGGCGGCTACGTCGGCCACGCCTGTCGAGGTGAACACGGTAAGGTCGGAGCGTCGTGGCCCGCGTACGGAACGCATCCACGCATACATGTGGACTGCCTCCGCTAGCCAAAGGCAACCATCGGGTCGGTTGGCGGTCGCGCGAATGTGTCCGTTCACGACCCCCTGACGATTCCCACCCGCAGGGCCACGGGCCATGTTACGCGTCGCGGCTCCTCGGCACGGCCCCAGAGCGGCGCCAGGTCGGCGATCAACGCCCCGACCGGGTCTTCGCCCCGAGCCGCGGTGTACCGATTCACGGCCGACCAGGTGCCCACATAGCCGGCGAGCTGAGGCAGAGTCCAGTGCGCGTGCATCGCGAATTCCGGGGTGTCGACCCTTTTGAATGGGAAAGGGATCCCGCGCAGCCCCGCGTCGACGATGGCGCGTTCCTGGGGCCAGAACTCCCCAACGCGGTTCCTGTGAAAGTCGTGCACCACCTCGTCGATCCGCGCCTCGATGCTCAGCAGGCCATACGTCCAGAGCGCAATGAGCCCGCCCGGCACCACGACCCGATGCACTTCCCGGTAGAACTGCGGCATATCGAACCAGTGGAGCGCCTGCGCCACCGTCACGAGCTGCATCGACGCCCTGTCGAGCGCTGGGTGTTCGGCGGTCATCGCGGCATAGCACACGCGTTCGTGCGCACGCGCGCGAAGCAACTGCGCACGACTCGGGTCCGTGGCGATCACTTCCTGGAAGAATTCCGACAGACCGAGCGCTGCCTGCCCGTTGCCAGTGCCGCAGTCCCACGCGCGGCTCCGACGCGGCGCGTTGTCGGCCAGCCAGCTGAAGAGCATGCGGGGATAGGACGGACGGAACATCGCATACCGGTCCGCCGTTCGCGAGAAATGATCCTGGAATTCACCCATCGAGACTTTACCTTGTTGTCGAGCCGTGCCTCACTATGGCATTGCAGCGTCCGGCATGTCCCGTAAAGTCGATCGCCCCGACTCCCTCGCGGTGAGTGATTCGCCGTGCGAGCGGTCGTATGTGGATCCCGAGGGGATCGCGTGGCGCGTCTTTGTGCGGGTCAGAAGCGACTACGACGGCCGGCAAGGGAGGTCGCTGATCTTTGCCAGCGAGACAGTCGTGCGACGCGTTCGGAATTTCCCAGACGATTGGCGGGAGTGCCCGAATGCTGAGCTCGAACGACTCAGCTGGAACGCTTGAGCGCGGGTCAACGCGGTGCGCTTGCCGGTTGCGCCACCTGCGCGGGTACTCGCTCTGCGGCCTGCTGTCCGAGTACCGCTTGCGGGCGGGCTTCAGCGAGGAGCCGCGTCACGAATCGCTGGCCTTCCGAGACCCGCTCCACCTCGATGGCGATCGAGTCAATTGCCTGCTCCATGCGCGCCAGTCGCTCAGCGCCTTCCGCAGTGGGCTGAGACTGTCGTGGCAACGACCCGCGTTTCCAGAACAGGCGGGCAAGAGAGAGCGCGATCGGCGAGAGCACGAAGATCGTGAAGACGATCGAGATGGGAACCATGTTGTCTGTCATGGACCGGTTTCCCCGCGAGTTGTTGAATCCAGGTGGCAGCGCGATACCTGCGCGTTGGGCAGCCAGCGAAGCGAGCGCCTTTCCGTTTTCGTCGATGTCGCCTTCCAGTCGAGCAATCCGCGTGTCGAGGACGGCCAGACGTTGTTCCAGTCCCGCCTTGTCGGCGCCCGTGGCCCGACGAAGCTGCTCCTGGAGACCCCTCCGGCGCCCCACGGCAGAACTGAGCTGGGTGGAAAGGACGTCCGCTCTCGAGCGCAGGGCGGCCAAGTCCTGCGGCGACAACGCCGCGGTCGTCACCACCAAGGGCGCGGCACCGCCGGGAGAACCGACGGCTGGAGGAGGCGGCACGGGCGGTAACGACGGCTTTGATGCGACTTGCGTCATGCGATACCGTACGTTCGGTGCCGCGCACATGTTACACCCCGGGTTGCAGGCGCCCTGGTGACCAACAAAGTGCGCCTGATTTTCGTCAGCCGGTCGTGTCGTTCAGGGCGCGGGGATCGTGAAGCCCAGGGTGCCGCCCCCGCGCGGATCCGGAAGGATAGAGACATCCATCATCCATTTGTCCAACTTGTTGTCGGGGTGGGCATGTGAATATCGCACCACCTTGAGTCCGCTGAACGTCCCGATCCCCGCGCCGAGCACGACGTCGCTTGCCCAGTGATTATTGTGATACATACGGGACAGGCCCACCAGTGTGGCTCCGCCGTACAACGCCGGCGCCACGTACCATGTCGCCGAGGGCCACAGACGGCGTACCTCGCTCGTGACGGCCGACGCGGCTGCGAATGCTGCGGTGGCATGCCCGGAGGGAAAAGATTGGCGGTCCGAACTCGAGAAGCCCTTGAAGAGCCCGAAATTGTGGGGATTCGTATCGCCAACCACGTAGGGACGTGAACGACCGAGTACCCCTTTGAGCACCGTCGTCACACCCGACGCCAGCAGTACCGCCTCGGTCCCATGCCACCCGATATCCTCGATGTCCTTGTGTCCGCCGAACCTTCCAAAGGCATAGAGTCCGCCGCCAATGATGAACGCACCTGGGCTGGCGACTTGCTCGAACCGGGTGGCTGACTGGCCGAAGAACTTGTTCGCCTGCAGATCCGCGTCCTGGAGACTTACCGCAATGTGCTTGTCCGCTGGAAACATCGCGATCGTGAGTGCGGCAAACCCGAGAGCCAGCGCCCCATCACGATAGGTAAACAGGGTCTGGTGACGCTCGGCATGTGCAGTGTCCCGCGGAATGATGGTTCTCCCGGCTGACGTCGTATCCTGCGCCGGAAGTGTGAATGCGGTGGTCCACGTCAGAAGGAGCGCGATCGTGACCGATCGGCATCGATTGGCAAGCCCGACCATAGATTTCTTGAGTCAAAGGTACCTGTTGAACAGAGACGCCCCGTTCCTTTGCAGGAATTGGGCGCAAGGCAGGACTCGGCGGGCCGCGCGGCCCGCCGGAACCGAATAGCGCGCTTCGTGCATGAGTCTGCGTTGATGCCAGGCGATCCTTCGCACCACCTGCCAACAGAACTTCACCGATGATCTCTCACGTTGCTCGTCTCGTGGGCGAGTACGGGTATGTCATCGTCGCGTTGTTCATCTTCCTGGAAGGGATCGCCATTCCCTTCCCGACCGACACGACCCTGGTCACGGCGGCTGCGTTCGCTGCGCACGGACGATTGTCCATCGCGCTGCTGTTCCTGGTATCCACGGCGTCCGCCACTCTCGGCACCACGGTGGCCTTCCTGCTCGGGCGGCGCGGGGGCGACTTCTTCGACCGACACGCGAAGAAGGTCAATCCGACTATACTCGCCGCCACACGTGGGTTTTTCGATCGACACGGCAGCAGTGCCGTAGCCATCGGCCGCTTCCTCCCCGTGGCGCGCATGCTCATTTCGCCGCTGGCCGGCCTGTCGACGATGCGCCTGGCACGCTTTACCGTCTTCAACGTGCTCGGTGCGGCGTTGTGGTCCGCGGTGTTCTGCGGACTCGGGTACTTTTTCGGTCAGCATCCGCCGGCACTCGGGCGAGGGCTGGTGCGGGGGGCGCTCGTCATCGCGGTCGGACTTGGCATCGTGGTCACTGTCGCCGTCGCCGGTGGATGGCTTGTGGAGGACAGCGACGCCGCCTGGCGCGCCGAGGGCACCATCTGGCACAGCATCCTGATGACGTCCCCGATGCGCTGGCTCACTGCACGCTCGCCGAAGGCGCGCGCATTCCTGTTTCGTCGCTTCTCCGCGGCCGACTATCTGGGCCTCAATCTCACGATCGGCATGGGAATGAGCTTCGTGACCCTGGTGATCTTCAGCGCTGTGATGAACGCGCTGCTCTCACACGACGCGCTCCATCAGTTCGACATCAATCTCGCGATCGCGCTCAGCGAAGGCGCGAGCCGATCGAGCATCGCTTTCTGGACCGCGATCAGCCGCCTGGGGGCATTGCCGCTGGTGACAGCGGCAGGTGCGACGCTCGCCATCATATTGGCCTGGCGTCGCGAGTCCTGGCTTCCCGTCATCGGCTTTTCCGCCGCGATGCTCGGGAGTGTGATGCTGGACGAAGTGGTGCAGCGCTACTTTCTGCAGCAACACGTTGGGGTTGCGGCAGAAGCCACCGTGACGCTGCTGGCGCCGAGCGGGCAATCGCTTGGCGCCTTGGTCGGCTACGGAATGGCTGCGTACTTCCTCATTTTATTGGTGTCGAGACACCGCGTCCAGGTACTGATCGCCACCTGCGCCATGGCCTTGGTCGCGGGCATTTCCTTTGGTCGCATGTATAGCGGCGCGCGGTATTTCAGCGACATCGTGAGCGGGCTCGCTGCGGGAGGGGTGTGGCTGTCGGCGTGTCTTACCGGCCTCGAAGTCGCGCGCCGACGCCAGGATTTTTCGGTGCGCCGGAAACGCGATCGGGCCGATCCCTGACGTGGGTGGCGAGTTCCCTCTCCGGTCGCGACGTTTACCTGTGCCGATTGCGATCCCCTTTTCCCTGATTCTTTATGTCCGACGCCGCCGTTCGCCACTTTCGCTGGGCTGACATTCCCCAGGAACGCGTGACCGATGTCATCTCGCGCAAGCTCATTACCGGCGACGCGATGATGATCGCGCAGGTGTTCCTCAAGAAGGACGCGCTCGTGCCTCAGCATTCTCACCACAACGAGCAGATCACGTACATCATCTCGGGCGCGCTCCACTTCTTCATTGGAGCGGATCGCGCCCGTGAACTGGTGGTTCGCGCGGGAGAAGTGCTGCATATCCCATCCAACGTGCCGCACGAGGCTCGTGCGCTGGAGGACACGCTGGACGTGGACGTGTTCAATCCGCCGCGCCAGGACTGGTTGGACGGCACCGACAACTACTTCCGCAAGACGTAGCCATGGACCTCGGTCTCTCTGGCAAGATCGCGCTCGTGGCCGCCGCCAGTCGTGGACTTGGGCGCGCCGTCGCGGAGGAGTTGGCGCGCGAAGGGATGCACCTCGTCATCTGCGCCCGCGGCGCTGATGCGTTGCACGAGACGGCGCAGGCAATTCGTGGACGGACCGCGGCGACCGTAATCGAGGTCACAGCGGACCTGTCCGACTCCGCCGACGTTGCGCGAGTCGCCGAGACGGCGCTGTCGACGTTCGGCCGCATCGACGTGCTCGTGACGAATGGCGGCGGTCCACCGGCGGGACCGTTCGAAAGCCACTCGGACGCCGCGTGGGACGTCGCAATTCGACAGAATCTCCACAGCGTGATCGGCCTGACGAGAGCGGTCCTTCCCGGCATGAAGGAACGCCGGTGGGGACGTATCATCAACGTCACATCCATCGCGGTGAAGCAGCCGGTGGACAATCTCATCCTGTCGAACAGCGTGCGCGCCGCGGTCACCGGTTTCGCTCGAACACTGGCGAACGAGGTTGCGCCGTTCAACATCACGGTGAACAACGTGATGCCGGGCTACACGCGCACGCAGCGCGTCGAGGACCTCGCGACCCACAACGCGTCTCTGCGTGGTACGAGCACGGATGCGGAACGCGGCGTCTGGGAGAGGCAGATCCCTATGGGTCGCCTGGGCGAACCGGCTGAATTCGCCGCGATGGTGGCGTTCCTGGCGTCAGAGCGGGCGAGCTACACCACCGGCGCGTCCATTCCCGTGGACGGAGGATGGATCAGGGGTCTGCTGTAACGCTCCGTCCGACGAGCTCAGAACGGGAGGTCGTCGTCGCCGTGCGGCGGCGCGTCGTCGAAGGGCGGCGGTCCATCCGGCGGAGGCGCATCGTCGAACGGTGATGCAGCGGTCCGCCCGTTGCCGCCCGGGCCGCGCGGCGTTGGCGCGGGATATGGACTCGGTGATCCGTCGCGCGGCGGCCAGATCACCCCTTCGCAACCCGGACCACCACGCTCCTTTGGCTTGTTCCGGCACTTGAAATCGGGAGCACGCGGGTTTCGCTTGGACAGGCGATCATCCCACATCGGCCCCCCACAGGTCGGGCAACTCGGCATCCCCGCCGCCACCGACACGGGCGATGCCGGCGACGCGGCCACATCGCCGCCCGCATTGGCGAGCGCCGCGGCGACTGCTTCACGCGAAGGCCAGATGACGCCATCGCACTCGCGGTCCCTGCATTTGAAATCCGGGGCCTTTGGATTGCGCTTCCCGACGCGGTTGTCCCACATGGGACCCTGACACTTCGGGCAGACTGGCGGTGGAGTCTCGAGATTGGCGTTCGCGGATTGCGATTCGGTCATTGGACGAGTTTCGGGTTGGCTCACTCCAACTTAGCGGGTGGATGGCGCGTACGAATAGCGGCACGAACGGGCTGGATGGAGCGTTACACCGCGTCAGACAACGAGGTGAAGTTGAAATCCCTCACTTTGAGCGTCGGGAAGACCACGTTGCCGCCCGCCTCCGTGCCAGCCACGCGCTCCGGCCTGCCCAGCATCTCCAGATTGTTGAGCATGAAGAGCGGGCTCTCGTTGAAGCGCAGATTCTTGACCGCTTTCGTGACCTTGCCTTGTTCGATCAGAGACGTGCCGTCACGCGTGAGACCGGTATAGAGCTCTGTCCGCGGATCCACCTGTCGCAGATACCACAACCGGGTGACGAGAATTCCGCGTTCCGTCGAGGCGATCATCTGCTCCGTGGTCGCATCGCCCCCGGCCATCTTCACGGCGCCCAAGCCGCCATTGGGGCGCGCATTCTTCTTCCGCGCCCAGAAGCGCGAATAGGCGAGTTGCCTGAGCGTGCCGTTTTCGATCCACACCTCGCGCTGCAGGGGAAGTCCTTCGCCGTTCCATGGCTGGCCCAACAGCTGCGCGTCGGCTGGATCGGAGAAGAGAGTGACCTTGGAGTCCACGATCTTCTCGCCGATTCTGGTGCCACCCCCATGCTTCGAAAATGCCGAGCGCCCTTCGTCCGCACTGCGTGCGTCGAGGGCAAACGCGAGCAGTTGCACGAGGTCCGCCACGGCCTGTGGTTCGAGGATCACGGTGTACCGGCCGGGTTCGACCGCCACGGGATTGCGTGACCGTCGCGCCTTCGCGATCGCCCTGTCGCTCACCGCCTTGAAGTCGATCTGCTTCCAATCGGGATGATCGGCACCGGCCCACCCCGACCCAGTGCCGTCGTCAGTGCGGACGGTCAGTTGATAGTTCGCGCTGGTGGACGCATGGTATGCGTACAGTCCCGTGGTCGAGGCGATCGCGTTGAAGTTGCTGCCCGCCACGATGAAGCCGGCGGCGGCGAGGTCACCCGCCTCACGCGACGCGTCGATGGCGGTGTGCGCCGCGGCGGCGCGTTCCGCCGGCGAGAGATGCGCTGTGGAGTCAAAATAGGCGTTCACGTCCGAGTACGTCTGCGGCGGAAGGAGCGGCATGTTCTCGGGATCCTCGGGCACGAGCTTGGCGATCGCTTCACTCTGCCGCACGGCGCGCTCGATCCCTTCCGGCGAGAAATCACCGGTGGTGACGACGGCGTGCCGCGCGCCGTAGCCCGACTGTACCACGAGCTGCGAGTTCGTCACGCCGCCCGACGTGCTGATGCGATTGGCCGCGAACCGGATGTTGCCCGTATAGCCTCCGCTCAATTGGGCGTCGATCGTATCGGCCTTCGACAGCTTCACGACACGCTCGAGGAACGCTTGCGCCGCGGCGCGCGACATCATGTCGTCGGGGGACGCGACATGCCCCGTCTCGAACAGACTCCTGGGGCCGCTCATGCCTTTCTCCCCGTATTGATGACGTTGATGTTGCGGAAGCGAGCCGGTACGCAGCCGTGGCTCACCGCGTTCACCTGACCGGGTTGTCCCTTTCCGTCGAAGAAGCTCGCACCCATTTCGTAGCTCTTCTTTCCGCCAATCAGATCCATTGCATTCCAGAAGTCGGGCGTGCGCATCTGGTAGGCGACGTCCTTCAGTTGACCCGCGATTTTGCCGCCCTTGATCTCGTAGAAAAGCTGCCCCCCGAACTGCGCGTTGTAGCGCTGCTGGTCGATCGAGAAGCTTCCGTCACCGACAATGGCGATCCCCTTGTCGGTCGCGGCAATGACGTCCTCGTAGCTCAGGTCCTTTTCGCCGGGCAGCAGCGACACATTGGGCATACGCTGGAATGCGACGTCGCTCCAGCTATCCGAGTGACTGCAGCCATGACTGCGGACCGGCTTCTGCTGGCGTTCATACCACCAGTCGAGCATCGGGGCCTGCTCGCGGGTGGTTTGATAGTCGTTGACGACGCCATTCTTGATGATGAGGAACTTGTCCGGCTTCACGCCGTCGTCGTCCCATCCGATGGTAGAGCAGCCGCCCTCCTGCTCCCGGTCACCCTGGATGTTCATGATTGGCGGACCGTAGCGGAACGTGCCGAGCTTTTCACGTGGCGGCGCGAGGAAACTGGTGCCGGCATAGTTCGCCTCGTAGCCCATGGCGCGATCGAGTTCCGTGGGATGCGCGACGCTTTCATGGATGGTGAGCCACAGATGCGTAGGGTGAAGCACAAGATCGTATCGTCCAACCTCCACTGGCTTTGCTCCGAGCTTTTCGGCCGCCTCCTCCCCCCACTTCCGCGCATTTTGCACCGGTTGTGATTCGGTGAGGAACTCGTACCCTCGAGCTGCCGGCTGCATGACGTTCGTGCGCGTCTGGAAGTCGCTGAAGTCCGGCTTCACCGCCGTGGCGGCGAACGGTAACCAGCTCCGGATGATCGTTTGAGTGGTAAACGTACCTTCGGTGTTCGCGTAGTTCTTCTCTTCCTTCACGAAGAACATGTTGCTGTTCACGAACTTCACGCCCGGCACCTTCATGGCTTCGGCGTTCGCACGGATCAGGAGGTCGGCCTTTTGCTCGATGGGCACCGTGAATGGGTCCACCGTGTGTGGTGTCACGTACCGCCCGTCGGGGGTGGGAGTCGCCGGCGCGAGCCGCACGCGGTCCGCCGCGGGCAAGGCGTTCGCTCTGGCGATGGACAGCGCCTCCTTCGCCGCGGCGACGACGCCCTCCTTCGTGAGGTTGCGTGACGCGCCGAAGCCCCAGGTGCCGTTCACGAGCACGCGGACACCGACGCCCATCGTATCGGTGTCCACGACATTCACGATCTGCTGCTCTCGCGTGATGACGAAGTTGTTTCGATACCGACCAATGCGTGCGTCGGCGAACGACGCGCCGCCCGAGGTTGCCGCGTCGAGCGCCTCGACGAGCAGTTCTTTCGTCGCCGGGTCCATGGCCGGCAGTGCGCTCTGCCGAGCGAGTCGCTGCGCAAACACTTCTGCGCGGCTCAGTACCGGAGTTGCGAGCACGAACGCCCCGGCGGCGGCACCGGTCTTCAGGAAGTCACGCCTGTTGGTCATGGTCGGAGGAAAATGGGGGGGTGTTGTCCGCAGACCCTGCGGGCACGTCTCAGCGCGGAGTGCGGCGACCTCGACTGCGCAGCGACTCCGCGCCGCGCCTGGAGGGCTCTGCGCCAAAGTATGCTGCCACAGGGACGGCGCCAGTAGGCAGATATTGCTCCGAAACTCATTTCGCGCGGCGCGGGTTGTACGGCGCCGCGAACTGCCAGGCGAATCCATTCGGGCAGTCGAATGTTTCGTTGAGAGTTCGGACAAATTTGAGCCGGCGTTCGCTTCGTCACGAGAGCGAATCTTTTTGTGAAACGCTGGCGAACCGCTGGGCCTCATGACTGATTACTGACAGTTACGCATCGCACCATGAGTTGTCCGCAAAGAGGCGCTTCGCCTTTTACGCCTCAGCAATCGTCAATGGACCCCGCTCCGCCGATCAACGCCAGCATCGCCCCTTCCATCACCGGGCCCGCCCAACCACCGGGCGTGATGGCGCCTGAACCGTCGCATGCCGAGAGCGCGAAGCCGGCGGGCCGGCGACGTGACCCCGTGCGGCGGACAGGCCGCGTGACTCGTGCCGATGCGTCTCGCCCCGAACCGGCGGAGGCGCCTAAGCCGACCGCGCCGCTCGTGCGGCCGGACGGCTCGCCGGCGCCCGTCGTACACCTGGCCGCCGAGTTGTCGCCGTTTGCGCGCACCGGCGGACTCGGCGAGGCCGTCGCGAGTCTGGCGAAGTACCAGGCCGCGTCGGGTATCCCGGTGACCGTCTTCATGCCCCTGTACGCCGTCGTGCGTGAGCGGGTGGCGCTCCAACCGGTCGGTAGCCCGTTTACGATCACGGTCGGTCCGCGCTCGGAAACCGCGTGCATCTTCGAACCAGTGGCCCCACATCAGCCGAACACGCCGCGGGTGTTCTTCGTCGAGAGCGAACGGTACTTCGATCGCGCCGGCATCTACGGAACGCCGGAGGGCGACTATCCAGACAACGCGCGACGCTATGCACTCTTCGCACGTGCGGTGTTGGTCGCCCTCCCGAGGCTGTTGCCGCAGCCACCGAGTATCGTGCACGCACACGACTGGCAGACGGCGCTGGCGAGCATCTATCTGAAGTCCGAGTTCATGGCGCATTCCTACTACGAGGGAATCCGTTCCGTGCTCTCCGTGCATAACGCCGGGTATCAAGGGCATTTCCCCGAGCCGACCGTAACGGACATCGGGCTGCCGCACGCACTGTACAACTACCGTCAGCTCGAGTGGCACGGTCGCGCAAACCTCCTCAAGGGCGGTCTCGTCTTTTCCGATCTGGCCATCACGGTGAGCCCCACGCATGCGCACGAACTGCGCACGGAAAAGGGCGGCTTCGGACTCGACGGCGTGTTTGTCTCGCTGGGCAACCGGTTCCTCGGCATCGTCAACGGCATCGACCAGGACGTGTGGGATCCCACCACGGATCCGCTCCTGCCCAGGCGCTACACGCCGGTGAACCTGGCCGGCAAGAAGCGTTGCCGCATCGCACTGCAACGCGCCACCGGGTTGTCCAGGAGAGAAGCGCCCATCTTCGCGCTCACTGCGCGGCTGGTGACGCAGAAAGGCCTCGATCTGATCCTCGGCGATCCCGGATACTTCGCGTTCGACGCGCAGTACGTGTTCCTGGGACACGGCGAAGAGCGCTACGAATCCTTGCTCACCGATCTCGCCGAACGTGCCCCGAGTCGCATCGCCGTGAAGCTCGACTTCACCGACGAGTTCGAGCACCTGTTATTGGCCGGCGCAGACATGTGCCTGATGCCGTCGCTGTACGAGCCGTGCGGCCTCACACAAATGCGCGCCCAGCGTTACGGTACCATTCCCGTCGCGCGACGGGTCGGCGGCCTGGCCGACACCATCGAAGACGGCGTGACGGGCTTCCTGTTCGATGATTATTCGTCCGCCGATTTCATGCGCGCCGCGGTTCGCGCGGTGGACGAATTCGCGGATCGCGAAGCCTGGGCAGAGATGATGCGGGAGGCGATGGCGCGCGACTTTGGTTGGGAAAAGAGCGCGGCACGTTACCTGGCTGTATACCGTCGCGTGCTTGGCCTGCCGGCCGTTCGCTAGCGAATAATCCGATGCGTCGGCTGGTTCCTGTCTTCTTCGCGGCTCTGCTCGTATGTGGCCCTCGGGATCTGGCCGGCGCGCAGCCGCCTCAGGTCGCGGTGGCAGACACCGCCCCTCCAGTCGTTTCGCGGGAGTTTCGTGCCGCATGGGTCGCGACCGTGGGCAACATGGACTGGCCGTCCAGGCGCGGACTCAGTACCGCGGATCAGCAGCGGGAGCTGATCGCCATTCTCGACAGGCTCGTGTCGCTACGAATGAACGCCCTCATTCTGCAGGTGCGGCCCGCCGGCGACGCGTTCTACGAATCCAAACTGGAACCGTGGTCGGATTTCCTGACCGGCCAGATGGGCCGCGCACCGTATCCGTACTACGATCCGCTCGCGTTTGCCGTCATCGAAGCGCACAAGCGCGGGCTCGAGTTGCACGCGTGGATCAATCCGTACCGCGCCACCGACCCGACCACCAGGAGCGTCAGCGCCGATCACATCAGCAGGCAGCACCCCGAGCTCGTGCGAAAGTATGGTCCGTACACGTGGATGGATCCGGGCGATCCCAAGGTGCGAGCGCGCACGGAACGCGTCGTACTCGACCTGGTACGACGCTACGACATCGATGGCGTGCACCTGGACGACTACTTCTATCCGTATCGCGAACTACGGAGGCATAAGGAGATTCCGTTCCCCGACAATGCCACGTGGCGCCGCTATCGGAAGAGCGGGGGCACGCTGCCACGCGACGACTGGCGCCGCGACAATGTGAACCGCCTGGTGAAGGACTTGTACGAAGGCATCCACAAGGAGAAACCGTGGGTGCGTTTCGGCATCAGTCCGTTCGGCATCTGGCGCCCGGGCCACCCGGCAGGGGTCCACGGGATGGACCAGTACTCCGAGATATACGCCGACGCGCGAAAGTGGCTCAACGAAGGATGGGTAGACTATTTCTCGCCCCAACTCTACTGGTCGGTGGATAAGCCGCAGCAAAGCTACAAGGACTTGCTGGAATGGTGGACACAGGAGAACCTGAAGGGCCGCAACATCTGGCCCGGCAACTACACGGGGAAGATCGCGTTCACCAACTCCGCCAAATGGCGGACGGCAGAAATACTGGAGCAGATCCGGCTCACCCGTGCACAACCTGGCGCCAGCGGAAACGTGCATTTCAGCATGAGCGTGTTCATGCAGGATCCGGACAGCCTGGACGAGCGTCTCGTCAGCGAGGCTTACATGGCACCGGCGCTGGTACCGGCATCCAACTGGCTCCAGAAACGCGGACCGCCGCCGCCGACCATTCGCGTCCGCATCGATTCGGCGGCGGGCGACGCCGTACTCGACATGCGGCCCGGCCCCGTGCCGCGCGATGCGGCATCAGGCGCGCCCGGGCTGAGCGCGACCGCGCCTGCCCCCTGGTTGTGGGTTGTCCAGACCAGCATCGATAACGCGTGGACGACTGCGATTCTCCCGGGTACGGACCGCACACGCGTCCTCGGTTCGGCGGGCGGCAGATTGCCATCGGACGTCCGGGTTACGGCCATCGACCGCGTTGGAAATGCGAGTCCCGTGCGTCGCATCGTGCCGGCACTGCCGTAGGAACGCAAACGTCAACCCGCGTCGAGCACCGCCGTTGGCAGATAGCGCGGCGGCTGACGGTGTTTCGTCGCCTGCTCGAATGCGAAGGCAAGACGAAGCAGCGTCGGCTCCGCAAATGCCCGACCCATGAAGGTGATACCAAGCGGAAGCCCGCGGAAATATCCCATCGGCACGGTCAGCGCCGGGTATCCCGCCACCGCGCAGGGCGACGTGCTGCTGCCCCCGCCCGAATCGCCGTTCACCAAGTCGATCAGGCCCGGCGGTCCCTGCGTGGGCGCCACGATTGCCTCCACTCTGTGCTTGGCGAAAGTAGCGTCGAGCCCTTTCGTTCGAGCAAGGCGCCCACACGCGTCGAGCGCCTTCCTGTATCCAGCGCTGGACAATGGTCCCTTCTTCGCTGCCTGCTCGAAGATCTCCTGTCCAAACAGGGGCAGTTCTTCACTGGTGTGCGCTCGGTTGAACCCGATGAGATCGTCGAGTGTGCGCGCCTTTGCTCCAGCGGGTAGGCCGGCGAGATACGCGTGCAGGTCGGCCTTGAACTCGTAGAGCAGCACTTCGTACTCGGCATCGTCGAATTTTCCTGCCGTTGCGATGTCCGCAGGGTCGACGATGATGGCACCTCGATCCTTCATCACGCGCAACGCCACCTCGAACGCCGCGTCCGCCGCGGCGTTGTAGCCTGTGTACTTCTTGCGGGCGACGCCGATCCGCGCACCCTTGAGGCCATTCACATCGAGATAGCGCGTGAAGTCTTCACCCGACGCGGTCGGGGAGCGCGTGGTCGCCTGATCGCGCGGGTCGCGTCCTGCCAGCGCGCTGAGAAGAATCGCCGCGTCGGTCACGGTACGAGCCATTGGGCCGGCCGTATCTTGGGAATGCGCGATGGGAATAATTCCACTGCGACTCACCAGTCCGATCGTTGGCTTCATGCCGACCAGCGAGCAGGCCGCCGACGGTGAAGTGACCGATCCGTCCGTTTCCGTGCCGACGGCAACCGTGCAGTAGCTCGACGCCGCTGCTCCCGCTGATCCCGAACTCGAGCCAGACGGAGTGCGATCGAGCGCGTAGGGATTTCGGGCCTGTCCACCCCGTGCGGACCATCCGCTCGACGAGTGCGACGACCTGAAGTTCGCCCATTCGCTGAGATTGGTCTTGCCAAGTATGATCGCGCCGGCGGCGCGCAGTTGCGCGACGATGTGCGCGTCGCGCGTCGCGATGGAATTCTCCAGCGCCAACGAGCCGGCGGAGGTGTGCATTCTGTCCGCGGTGTCGATGTTGTCCTTGATGAGAACCGGGATTCCGTGCATCGGTCCGCGCAGCTTTCCGGCCTTCCGCTCGGCGTCCAGCGTGCCGGCAATGGCCCGAGCTTCTGGATTGAGCTCGATGACATGTCGGAGCGCGGGCCCACGACGGTCCATCGACTCGATGCGGTTCAGGTACTGCTGCACGAGGTCCTGCGCCGACCATTCGCCGCGCTGCATGGCCGCGCTCAATTCGCCAATGGTCTTTTCCTCGAGCGCAAACGGGGTGTGCGCTTGGGGAACCGGCGTCGCTCGCGGCTCCGCCTGGGCAGAGGCGCGATTCAGGGGGACAGCGGTGGCCGCGGCGAGCGAGGCGGCGGCCCGCACGAAGCTTCGACGCGAGTAGGTGAGATCAGAATTCGTCATGACGGGATTGGTGAGCGGAGCGGGAACATGGGGCGTTGCCCGTCTGCCGGCAACGAGGCGCCAGCGAATGCCCACGGGCGGTACCTGGCGGGAAATGCGCGGAGCGTGCGTGGCCTTGACACGCGAGCGTCGGTCAATAACCTTTCATCCGGATATACGGATGATACAAGCGCGCCCCATCTTCGACCGCCTCGCCATACTCGCCGACCCCACCAGGAGTCGGCTCCTGTTGTTGCTCGACCGGCACGAGCTGACCGTTGGTGAGCTGTGCACCGCTCTTCAACTCCCGCAGAGCACCGTGAGCCGGCACCTCAAGACGCTCGCGGACGAGGACTGGGTCACGGCACGAGCCGACGGCACGAGCCGGCGATATACGATGCCCGGAGCGGCGCTCGATCCGAGCGCCCGCCGCCTCTGGCACCTGGTGCGCGATCAAGTGAGCGCGACACCGTCTGCGCGGCACGACCTCACCCGCGCCGAACGGGTCTTGCAGGAGCGACGGACCACCTCGCAATCGTTCTTCTCGTCGCGCGCAGGCCAGTGGGACAAGCTTCGCCTCGAGCTCTATGGTGGCAACGCCGATCTCTCTCCATTGGGCGCCTTGCTCGATCCGGGTTGGACGGTTGGTGACCTCGGTTGCGGCACCGGGCAGACGACCGCCGTGCTCGCCCCGTTCGTGAACCGCGTCGTGGGCGTGGACGAATCCAGCGCGATGCTCGGCGCCGCGCGCAAGCGTCTCAACGCGTGTCCCAACGTCGAGCTTCGGAGTGGCCGGCTGGAGGACGTGCCCATCGATGATACGTCGCTGGACGCCGCCGTCCTGTCACTCGTGCTGCACTTCGTCGTGGATCCTCCGGCGGTGCTCGCTGAGGCGGCCCGTGTGCTGAAGCCCGGTGGGGCCCTGCTCGTGGTGGACATGCTACCGCACGAACGGGAAGAGTATCGCGCGTCCTATGGTCACCTCTGGCTTGGCTTCGGCGATCAGCAACTGACCGACTGGCTGGGTGACGCGGGTTTCCACCACGTCCGCGTTGTCCCTCTGTCGCCCGACCCGCATGCGAAGGGGCCCGGCCTCTTCGCCGCTCGTGCCGTTCGCGTACCCACGTCCTGATTTCCATCGCTCATCTCACCGATCAACCGATCACTGACCAACCCGTCCAAATGGCTACTACACAACTACCCGTCACGAACGCGCTCGACCGTCCTGCCTTCAAGGTTGCAGATCTCTCGCTCGCCGACTTCGGTCGCAAGGAACTGCGGCTCGCCGAACAGGAAATGCCGGGACTCATGGCGCTTCGCGCTGAGTACCAGGGCAAGAAGCCACTCACCGGAGCCAGGATCATGGGCTCCCTGCACATGACCGTCCAGACGGCGGTGCTCATCGAGACGCTCACGGAGCTTGGCGCTGACGTGCGATGGGTGAGCTGCAACATCTTCAGCACGCAGGATCACGCGGCGGCGGCGGTTGCAGTCGGCAAGGACGGCACGGTCGAGAATCCGAAGGGCATCCCCGTGTTCGCGTGGAAAGGGGAGACGCTGGAGGAGTACTGGTGGTGTACCGAGCAAGCGCTCATGTGGCCCGATGGCTCGGGCCCGAACCTGATCCTCGATGATGGCGGCGACGCCACGATGCTCGTCCACAAGGGGGCTGAATACGAAGCGAAGGGTGAGGTGCCCGCGTTCGATCCGGAGACCGACAGCGAAGAATGGGCGGTGATTCTCGACCTCCTGCGCGTCGAGATCGTCAGGACCCCGGGCCGGTGGACGAAGGTTGCGGCGAGCGTGCGCGGCGTCTCGGAAGAGACGACGACTGGTGTACACCGCCTGTACGAGATGATGAACGCGGGGACGCTTCGATTCCCGGCGATCAACGTGAACGACGCCGTGACGAAGTCCAAGTTCGACAATCTCTACGGTTGCCGCCATTCGCTCACAGACGGCATCCTGCGCGCGAGCGACGTGATGCTGGCCGGGAAGGTGGCGGTGATCTTCGGGTACGGTGACGTGGGGAAAGGCTGCGCGCAGTCGCTGCGCGGCCAGGGCGCGCGTGTCATCATCACCGAGATCGACCCGATCTGCGCACTGCAGGCGGCAATGGAAGGCTATCAGGTGACGACGTTCGACGAAGTGGTGCGCACGGCCGACATCTTCATTACGGCGACGGGGAACAAGAACATCATCACCGTCGACCACATGGCCCAGATGAAGGACAAGGCGATCGTCGGCAATATCGGGCACTTCGACAACGAGATCGACATGGCCGGTCTCAAGAAGCGGGGCATCACGCGCGTGAACATCAAACCGCAGTACGACGAATTCGTCTTCCCGGACGGCCACAGCGTGATGATCCTGGCCGAGGGCCGGCTGTTGAACCTCGGCTGCGCAACCGGCCACCCGAGTTTCGTGATGTCGGCGTCGTTCACCAATCAGGTCATGGCGCAGCTGGAATTGCACAACAACGCGGACAAGCTCGAGAACAAGGTGTATACGCTCCCGAAGCACCTGGACGAAAAGGTGGCGCGTCTGCACCTGGACAAGCTCGGCGTGAAGCTCACGAAGCTGTCGCCGGAGCAGGCCGCGTACATCGGCGTGCCCGTTGACGGGCCGTACAAGCCCGAGCACTACCGGTACTAAGGCCGTCACTGTCGTGGGGTTGGACCGCGCCCTGATGCGGCAGTGCTCGCCTGCCCCGCGGGCCGCCACTCCATCCGGAGCGGC
>JANYIN010000123.1 GCA_025362035.1 Gemmatimonadaceae bacterium
AATGCATCGGGCGCATCGTCACGCGCCCAGCTCCTGACCTGCGAAAGCGCCAGGAGGGCGGATGGAAAGTTTGCATCGTAGCGAAGCGCCGCAGTGAACGACGAATCGGCACTGGGACGATTGAACATCCGCTCGGCGCGCAGGCCGAGGAGGTAATGCGCGGCCGCCGCAATGCTCCGGGTTTCCAGAACCTCTGCTTCGTGACGCGAGGCAAGATCGCCATCGAACAAGAGCACGTACAATGCATGACTCGCCGAGTCCGCGGAGCCGAGCGCTGATTGCGAAAGCGTCGTCTCGCGGATGTGAGTCAGATCTCGTGTACTGAACAGGCGAAGACGCACTTTCAGGGCTTCATTTAGCGGCGCCGATTCGGCCATTATGAAGCGACCCGCACCGAGGCTTCGTGCAATTGCGCGCGCACGCGCTAATGAAATCCGACTCGTATTAGGAGCAACGAGGTCCGTCACTTCCTCTTCGGCAGGCACAGAGATTCCTTGCCAGCGAGATAGCGCCTGATGCACTTCCCCGTCGATGAGCGCAGCTGACGAACTCCGTTGGGCGCTACTTGGCACCACCACGACTTTCATGGAGTCGAGAGTGCGATTCGTGAGCCATCGTATGGCGTCATCGACTGCATAGCCGGCCGAGTTGTCGGACCGCGCGAGACCAAGTACGGCCAGGACAATCGCCACCGTCAACGTCACGCCCGCGAGCACGCTCTTACTCCGCGAGCTTCTCGGGTGTTTGACCGGGTCGATCAATGCGACGCTGCCCGGCGTGACCACTGGCCCGTTGCACGCCGCGTTAAACTCCCTCACACTTCCCCACCGATCCGCCGGCACCTTCTCCATCGCCCGCATCACCGCCGCCTCGATGCTTACCGACGTCGTCTTCCGCCGCAGCCGCATTGCCGGCGGATTCTCCGTGATGTGCCGCATCGCGATCGCACTTGCCGTCGGCCCGGTAAACGGTGGCTCGCCCACGAGCATCTCGTACAGCACGCACGCCAACGCATACTGATCCGCCTTGGGCCCCACCTCCTTCTCCGCCGACGCCTGCTCCGGACTGAGATAGTGCGGCGTACCCACGGAGAGCCCGGAGGCCGTCAGGCGCTGCGTATCCACATCGCTGAGCGCCCGCGCCAATCCGAAATCCACGATGCACGCACGACCATCCGCGAGCAGGATGTTCTCGGGCTTCACATCGCGGTGCACCACGCCGTGATCGTGCGCATACTGCAGCCCGGCCGCGACATCCTCGACAATCCGCAGCGCATCGTCCACGGGCAGTTGCTTTTCCCGCTGCAGCCGCGCACGGAGCGTCTCGCCCCCGAGGTAGTCCATGACGTAGAACAGCCGCCCATCGACCTCGCCGGATTCGTGCACGGCGATGATGTTCGGATGATGCAGGCCCGCCGCGATGCGGATCTCGGACTGGAACCGCGCCACCCCGAGCTCGTTGGTCAGCATCGGGTGCAGCATCTTGATCGCCACGGGACGCCCCAGCCGCACGTCCTGCGCGCGATACACGATGCCCATCGCGCCGCGTCCGAGTTCCTCCTCGAACCGGTACTTGTCGGCCAGCCCGTACTCGAACGCTCCGTGTCTGGCGATCAACCGACTTACCCTCGCGCGTGGATGCACACACCGTCGTGGCGCTTCGAGTTCAGCGCGAATACCGTAAGGCGGCTCAACATATACTCGTGTATGCAGGGCGGCCAGAATGGTCGGGGCTGCTCTGGCCCGTTCGCTCACCCTCGCGCACATTATGCACGCACGCTGTTCGGCCCACGGAGGATTGACTGAAGGACCTTGTTCTCGAACAGCTCCAGGTCGCACTCATCGGCCGCTACCTGCCCCAGCGCGCCCTGGGGCACGGCGCGATGGCGAGCGTCTACCTCGCGACGGACGTCAAGCACGGTCGCGATGTCGCGATCAAGGCGCTGCGCCTGGCCAGCGACGACCCGGCCGCGAGCGACCGCTTCCTCCGTGAGATACGCTACCTGGCCCACCTCCAGCATCCGCACATCGTCCCCCTGTTCGACTCCGGCGACGCCCTGGGCATCCTCTATTACGTCACCGCGTACATCGACGGGGAAACGCTGCGCCAGCGATTGAAGCGAACCACGCACGACCGGCTGCCGCTCGGCGACGCACTCCGCATCGCCACCGAGATTGCCGACGCGCTGGACTACGCACACGCACGCAACATCCTGCACCGGGACGTGAAGCCGGAGAACATCCTATTCAACGACGACCACGCCCTGGTCGCCGACTTCGGCATCGCGCGCGCCATCCAGATGGCCGGCGAAGCAGCGCTCACCGACGACGGCGTAGCGATCGGCACCCCGGCCTACATGAGCCCCGAACAGCTCGCGGCGGACCGCCAGCTCGACGCCCGCAGCGACGTCTACTCGCTCGCGTGCCTGGTGTACGAAATGCTCGCTGGCGTGCCACCCTTCATGGGCGTGCGCGGCGTGGTGGAGAACGCGAAGAAGTTCATCACTACTCCCGCGCTCCTGAGCACCGTGCGCGACGACATCCCGCTGCAGGTCGAAAAGGCGATGCGCCGCGCCCTGTCCAGCGACCCGGACCACCGCTTCCCGTCCGCCGGCGAATTCATCGCGGCCATGGACCGTCGCCTGGGCGAGAAGCCTCCCGCTCGCTGACCGCTCCCTCGGCTCCGGTCGCGATGGGACGCGCGGGATCACTCGACCACTCGCTCCACGACCCGGCATACAACTTTGCGCCGAACAAACCGGCGTGCTCCAGCGCGAGAAGGTTGTGGCAGGCGGACACGCCCGAGCCGCAATAGCACACGGCGTGATCGGCTGGCACGCCAGACAGCGAGCCCTCGAGTTGGCGGCGCAGCTGCCCACGCTCACGAAACATCCCGTTGGGCTGGAGGTTCTCCCTGTAGAAGTAGTTGGCAGCCCCGGGGATGTGGCCCGGCACGCGATCGAGCGGCTCCGTTTCGCCACGGTAACGCTCCGGCGCGCGCGCATCGAGCAGACGCCAACCCTTAAGCTCGTGCAACGCGGCGACGTCTACAATCGTGGCCGACATCTCCGACCGCGGCGCACCGACGAAATTGGTGGCCGCACGAAACTCCATGCCAGTGCCGGTGGGCCTGCTCTCCGCGACCCACGCAGCGAATCCGCCGTCGAGCACCGCGACTGCATCGTGACCCATCCAGCGCAGCATCCACCACAACCGGCTGGCATACATACCGATGTCCTGGTCGTACACGACGACCTGTGTGCCAGTGGCTATCCCGAGCGAGCCGAGAGTCTGAATGAGCTTCTGCGGTTCGGGCAACGGGTGTCGCCCGTTCGCGCCGGTCTTCGTCCCCGCGAGATCGTCGTCCAGATGCGCATACACGGCGCCCGGAATGTGGCTCGCCTGGTACTCGCGCCGGCCCCATTGAACGTCATCGAGGTTGAAGCGGCAGTCCACCACCACGAATGCCGGATCCGCGAGGTGTTCGGAGAGCGTCGCGGCGGAAATGAGAGTGTTGAACGTCATGCTCAGCGCAGGCGGACGGGCGCACGGACGGCGGTGCCCGGATTCACGCCCTGCACTGCCATGCCTGCCGCCACAACTGGCACACCATTCACGATCACGTATTGAATGCCCAGCGGCGCAAGCGTCGGCTCGCGATAGGTGGACCTGTCGATGACGCGAGCTGGATCGAAGATCGTGATGTCCGCGTCCGCGCCGGTGCTCAGCCGCCCCTTCTTACGCATGTTGGGCACGCGGGCCTCGAGTCGCTTGGCGGGCATGATGGTCATCTTCCGAAGCGCTTCCATCAGCGTGAGCGAGTGCGCATCCCGCGCATATCGCCCGAGTACCTTCGAGAAGGTGCCAGCGGTGCGCGGATGGCCCACGCCGTTGAGCATGTACGCGTCGCTCGCGATCATGGTGAGCGGGCTGTTGATCGCGACGGCGACCATCTCTTCAGTGTTGCGATGGATGACCACCGGACCGCCGATCTTCAGATATTTCTCGAAGAGCGCACGATTGAGACGCTCTCCGGTGGGCGGCCATTCGAGGTCGTGCAGCTGCGCATCGTCTGCGTTCTTGTACGTGTCGAGCACGGTCGCCGACCGAATCTCGGTCATTCCCGCGGTGTACGGATAAGCTTCCGTAGTGACGTCGCGCCCCTGGGCACGCGCGTCAGCGATCATCGACAGCATCGCGGGCGTCTCGGCATACCCAGCGCTGTTGATGTGCACGACGTGCAGCGGCGCCTTCGTTTCCGCGGCCAGCGAAAGGGCTTCCTTCAATCCTTCGACGCCGCCACGAATGTGCACATGCACCGGCGTGTGCGTTCGTCCGGCAACGCGAAAGACGGCCAGCAATTCTTCGCGCGTTGCGGCGGGCGTGTAGGTGAACCCAGCTCCGATGGCGAGCGCTCCGAGCTTCACTCCTTCATCAACGCGCCTGGCGATTTCGTCGATCTGTTCCGGCGTCGCCGCGCGGTAGGCGCCGTCGCCCACCGGCAGGAACGTGCCGGGATCGTGCATTACCGTCATCCGGGCGCCGATGTGACCGATGCTCACGCCGTAGTTGATGAGGCGCCCTGCCTTGCGGTCATCGTACCATTGGGCGACGTCCGGCGTGCCCACCTCGAGCTCGAGCGCCGTCGTGACGCCGTCGAGCGACTGCATGCGATACGTCTCCAGCGTCTGTCCATGCGCGTGGAGGTCGATGAAACCGGGGGCCACCACGAGCCCCCTCGCGTCGATCGTATCCCTCCCGCTGAGCGATGCTGTCGTGACGCTCGCTATTCTTCCGTTTCGAATGCCGACGTTGCGGATCGCGTCGGTCCCGGACGCCGGATCCATCACTCGGCCGCCGAGGATGACCCGATCGTAACCGGGCGGCCGCTGTGCGCGGAGTGGCGCGGCGTAGCTTTCGAAGGTGCCGAGCAGCGCGGCCGCGAGGAGGAGAGCCACGCGCTGCCGGCCGTGTCCAATTGACGGGATTCGAGTCATTCGCAAACGTTGTTGGGAACGAACCGGGCCGCAAGGCCGCATTCCCTCATTTCAACGCGAACGAACATGCCTTCTCTGCGTCGTATGCAACTGTCATCGGCCATGCTGTTCTGTGCGGCGTTCCTCGTCGGATGCGTCCACGCCGGATCGATCCCCGCGACGGCAGGTGGTCACACCGCGCCGCTCGATTCGCTGCCCGAAACCGGAACCTTCTCCATCATCGCGTACGACACGGCCACGGGCGAATGGGGCGGCGCGGTGCAGTCCCGCGTCTTCTCCGTCGGCAACGGGGTTCTCTCGGCCGAGGCTGGTGTGGGCGTGGTGGCGACGCAGGCGGTGGTGGACGTGAGCTACGGCCCGCAGGCACTCGCGCTCCTGCGCCAGGGAAAATCGGCCGCGGAGGTCGTGAAGTATGTGTGGGATCACGATCCCAATCCCGATACCGCGCGTTGGGCCAAGACGGGGCGCCAGTTCGCTGTGGTGGACGCCAAGGGCAATGTCGCCGCGTATACCGGACCCACCGCGCCCACCGCAGCAGGCGACAAGCAGGGTGCCCACGTGACGGCGCAGGGAAACACCCTGGCTGACAAAGCGGTGCCGGACTCGATGGTCGCGGCGTTCAACCGCGCGAGCGGTCATCTCGCGCTCCGGTTGCTGGCCGGCATCGAAGCAGGCCAGGCCGCCGGCGGAGACAAGCGCGGCAAGCAGTCGGCGGCCATGCTCATCGTGAAGAAGTGCGGCGGGGTGTGGCTGCACAACGACGTCGTCCTGCGTCTCCAAGTGGACGACAGCCCCGAGCCGATCGTGGAGCTGCGGCGATTGGTGGAGAAGGCGCCGCTTCCTCCGCGCACCGTGACCAATGCGCAGAACGATCCATCGTGCCGATGAGCCGCGAGCCGAAGTGGCCGCGGCCGGCGGCCGTCACGACTGCTTCGCCATCTCGCGATTTGGATCGATGAGCAGCCAGAGCGCTGCACCCATGAGGGAGAAGAATGCCGCACTACCCAGCGCGGCGGCCCAGCCGAATCGCTCGACGATGAGTGGGACGAGCAGCGCGCCGAAGCCGCCGGCGATGTTGGCGCCCGTGTTCAGAATGCCGGTGGCCGTGGCGGCGTCGCGACCGGAGAGTGCAATGGTGGCCGTCCAGAATGCCGGCTCGGTCACCTGTTGACTCGCCAGGCAGAGTGACAACAGGACGACGGCCGCGATGGGGCTGGATACCCCCGCTGCGGCGAGCATGAAGACGGCGGCAAGCACGAGCCCCACCATGCCCGGCCCCCGGTATCCCCATCGCATGCCCACTCGCCGCACCAGTCGATCACATGCGACGCCACCAACCAGTGCGCCGCCGGCGCCCACCACCCATGGCGCGGCGGCGTAAAAGCCGCTTTCCAGCAGCTTCATCCCGCGGTTCTCGACGAGATAGATGTACAGCCAGTTGAAGAAGAAATAGTACAGGAAATTGCTGAAGAGATAGCTGAGCGTCAGCAGCATCACGTCCCGGTCGCGCAGCACTCGCTTCCACGCGCCTGGCTGGACGCGTCCGGACGCGAACGCTGGTCGTCCCTCATCCACGACATCGATCTCGGCCTGCCCCACCTTCGCATGCTCGTGCGGCGTGTCGCGCACGTACCACCACCAGACCGCGGCGAGCAGGAAGCCGAGCGGTGCGGTGATCACATACGATGCCCGCCAGCCGTACTGCTGAATCAACCACGCGATGATCGGCGGCGTGGCCGCGGCGCCAAACGTCAGCCCCACGTTGGCGACGCCGCTGGGGAATGCCCAGCCCTTTACAGGGAACCACGAGCACAGCATCGCGCCGCTCGTGGCTGGGAAGAATGGCGCCTGCGTTGCCCCCATGAGCGCTCTGAGGACGACGAGTGCGGCGATGGTCGCGGTGAGCGACAACAGACCGGACGACGGCATCAGCCCCACCAGCAGGTTGAGTAGTCCCCAGGCGATCGCACAGAGCGCGATGATGCGTCGCGCGCCGATTCGATCGCAGAGCACGCCGCCCGGAAACTGGAACGCGGCATAGCTCCATGCGAACGCGGCCAGGACGATGCCGAGTTGGGTCTTGGAGAGCGAGAGATCCTGCATCATCGCTTCGCCTGCGACCGACATGTTCGATCGCAGGAAGTACGCGACGAACCCGCCGGCCACGATCAGGCTGAGGACGCCCCAACGGACCCGCGTAAGCCCGGCAGGTCGTGTCGTCATCAGTTGTAGGCGGTGTAGGTGTTCAGCGCCGTCTCGGCCTATCCGTCGTCTTGCCGCGCGCCGTCTTCGCCGGCGCCGTCGCACGTCCGGACACGAACGCGAATGCTTCGTTGACCAGCGCGGCCCAGTCGTGCCGCCCCGCCGGAATAGATACCCACTCCTTCATCAATCGCCCGTGCCCCGGATCGAAGTGCCCGGCCGTTCTCGATGCGACAAGTTCGTCCACTCGCTGTTTGGACAGCTTGACCACGAGATCATTCCGATTCAGCATCGCGAAGATCTTGCCGTTGACGGCCAGAGCGTTCTCCGAGCTGAACATCCGGCGTTTGACGACGCTCGGATTGCTCGCATATGACTCGACGATCGCGTTGAAGAGCGTCAACGGGTCTGGTGGTCTGGAAGTCATGCTCGAGGACAGTTATGGCCTTCGGGAACCCGCGTAGGCGGCCACCGCGATCATGTCGCCAAGTTCGAGCTTCGACGCCACCAGTTGCATCGGCGCGCTCGTCGCCGTCGCGCGTGCGCCGGACTTGAAGCCGATGAGCTGACGCAGGAGGTATGCTGGCGACCTGCCGGCAATTGGCGGCACGAGCGCGATACCCCTGAGATCCATGCCGTGGCAGGTCGCACACCTCGTCACGCTCTTCGCCGGCGCGGCCGCGGCTATGCGTCGCCCCCGTTCGATGCTGCCGAGCGGTACGAAGGTCGTGAAGGTCTCTCCCGGGTCATGCAGTTCGTGACGCTCGATGTCGTTCGACATCTCCATGAGGCGGCCATCGAGCGGCTCGGAATCAGCACCGGGCTTGGCCGCGTACAGGCCACCCGCCTCGTACACGCCTGGAATTTTGTCGCGCTCGACGACGGTATATCGTCGTTTCGCGCGCATGCGTCCGAAATAGCGCGCCGCGTCCGCCGCCTCCTCGCGCGTGGTGGCCTTTGCCACCTCTCCCATGCGAGCGGACGGACTCCAGCCGGCCAGCGCGCCATGGCGCGCGCCCGAGCCCAGGTCGGTGAGTTGCCGGATGAAGTACATCGTTGGCAATCCGACAATGGTTGCATTCTCCGACCGTCCCTGGCCGTCGGGCAGGTGGCAATAACCGCACGCGTACTTGGCCGCTGGACGAGAATGGATCACGACATCAGGCGCCTGCGGATGCGCGCCGGGAAACCAGTCGGCCGGGTTGAGTTGATTCTTTACCTGGCCAAGAGTGAAAGACCGGGTGCTGTGCGGTACGTGTAGCGCCGTCGTGCTGTCGAAGGGCGGCGTGGGCGCCGAGACACCCGCACTGGTGGTGGGAAAGGCCCAGCGCGGCAAGTCGAAGGCCGACGACGGGCGAACCGATGGATTTGATTTCTGGGCGGAGGCTGATGTCGGAATCATTGCGGCCCACAGCAAGGCCTTCCACCCGAGTCTCGAGACCGTCATCGTCACGCGGAAGAGAGTGAACCGCCAAGGTAGAGGCGCTCGCGTTCTCGTGCCAGATGACCCCTCGGACGCCGCAGCTCCCTCCCTGCGCTCTGGCTGGTGTCTCTGGCCGCGGGTAAGTTCTCTCATGATCCCTCCCATGAAACACCTTTCGTTCTGCGCCGCGCTCCCTTTCCTCGGGCTCTTCGGCACAGCGCTCCGTGCGCAGCGGGCCACCGCGCAGACGCCCGGTTTCGAGATATCCGTCGCGCCGACCGCTCACGCCGCCCCGATCACCGGACGGGTCTACGTCGCGATCAGCCGAATAAGCGATACGAGCGGCACGCCAATCTCTCGCACGGGCGAGACAGGTGATCCGCTGTTCGGCGCAAACGTGGAGAACCTCGGCGCCGGCCAGCTCGCCGTGATCGATGCCAGCTCGTTCGGCCATCCCGTGCAGAGCCTGCGCGACCTTCCGGCTGGCGAATATCGCGCGCAGCCGTTCGTAAACGTGTATACCAAATTCTCGCGCGCCGACGGCCACACGGTCTGGCTGCACATGGACCAGTGGGAAGGACAGCATTGGAAGACGTCGCCCGGCAACGTCTACGGCGATCCCGTGGTAATCTCGTGGGATCCGACGTCGTCGCGACGCATCAAGCTCGTGGCCGACAAGGTGATTCCGCCGGTGAGCACTCCGGCGGACGACGACCACGTCAAACGCTTCAAGATCCAGAGCACCATTCTCACAAAATGGTGGGGACATCCGATTTTCCTCGGTGCCACGGTCCTGCTGCCGAAGGATTATGAAAAGCACCCCGGCGTGCGCTACCCCGTGGTATACGATCACGGCCACTTTTCGCTCGGCGCACCTGGCGGCTTCGGGCGCGCGGCGGGGGCTCGCGGCGGCGCCGACTTCACGAGCTATTGGCTCGCCGACGGCACGCCGAGGATGATCCTCGTCACGCTGCAGCACCCTTCGCCCTACTACGACGATTCGTACGGCGTGAACTCGGCGAACAACGGCCCGTTCGGCGACGCGATCATGCGGGAGCTCATTCCAGCCGTGGAATCCCGATTCCGTGTGCTCACGGAACCCTACGCGCGCCTGCTGACGGGAGGTTCCACCGGTGGGTGGATTTCGCTGGCGCATCAGGTGCTGTATCCCGACTTCTACGGCGGCACATGGTCGCTCTGTCCGGATGGCGTGGACTTCCGCTATCACCAGATCGTGAACGTGTACTCCGACTCGAATGCCTACTTCATGGATCGAGGCTCGTGGGTGCGGGTGGAACGTCCGGACAGTCGTCGCCCCGACGGCAACGTCACGACGATGATGAAGGATGAAAACCGATACGAGCTCGCTGTCGGCGATCGCGCGCGTTCGGGCGGGCAATGGGATATCTGGGAGGCGACGTACGGTCCCGTGGGCGACGATGGCTACCCGTCACCGATCTGGGACAAGCGCACGGGCGTGATCGACAGGCGCGTGGCCGCGTACTGGAAGGAACACTTCGACTTGCGCAATATCCTGGAAACCAACTGGCCGACGTTAGGTCCGAAGGTCGCCAACAAGATCAATGTGTATGTCGGTGATGCGGACACCTACTTCCTGAATATGGGTGTTCACATGCTTGACGGGTTCCTGAAGAAAGCGGACCACCCCAAGCACGCGGGCGAGATCGTGTTCCAGCCGATGGCGCCCCATTGCTGGGGCCCATCGTTGATGGAACTCATTCCGAAGATGTCGGCACACATCGAGCGAAACGCTCCTCCTGGATCGGACCTTCGGAGCTGGAGGTACTGAGCCCGCCCGCTACGCCGGACTTCGGATACTGCATCGTGCTCAAGGCTGCGCCGTTGCGGTAAACGTGAGGCTGCCGGTGGAGAAGGAAACGCCCAGTGGCGCATCGCCGCCTACGCCCGGAGTAGCGACGACGGTATTCAGGCCCGGTACGGGACCGAGCGTCCAGCACACGCCCGCTTTCCCGGTCACGTCGGTGGCGGTCGCCGCCGTAGACGCGAAGGTAGCGCCGCAGGTGGATGTCGCGAGCAGCTGCGCCGCGATGACCCCTCCGCTCGATCCCACCACCCAGCCAACCGGCACGTTCTGCAGCACAGTACCGTTTTGTGTCGCGACCGTTACCACGGGCCGACAGGCTGGCGGCAGCGGCGTTCCCACGACCGCCTGCACTGACGGGCATGCAGCGCTGCCATTCACCGGGCCCGTGAAGTTCAACAAGGGGTCCACGGGAGCGAACGGACTGAATTCGCTGGCGACTCCACCCACCCCCCCTGTAGCCATCGTCGCCGCGTACAGTGGCCTGGGCAGAACAGCGCTCGCGAGCGTACGCAACCACGACGGCATACGCGATGATGCAAGGCCGGAGCAGTTCAGGAAGCTCGCGTTGGCGGGCGGGGTGATCTCGAATCCGTTCACCGACGATTGATGGCCCAGTCGTAGCCGCGACAGTACCGCGGCGGGAATGGACGACGACGGGCAGATTCCCACGATCGCTGGCTTCGTCAGCGGCGACGAGATCGTGAACTCGACGTAGCTGGGATACTTGTCCAGCTTCGTGTTCAGCGGCGATTGACCGTTGACGTCGATTGGCCTGACGGTGAGC
>JANYIN010000002.1 GCA_025362035.1 Gemmatimonadaceae bacterium
CCGCCGTTGAAACCCGGGTCTGACAGTCCGACAGCCTGACAGTCGGACAGCAAACCTTCGCTCACCTCAACAACACTTGTCAAAAACGACTGTCCGACTGCACAGGCCCGGGGGGACTCGAACCCACAACCGCCGGTTTTGGAGACCGGTGCTCTACCAATTGAGCTACGGACCTAAACCGGCACGCATCACATCCGCATCACTGCCGATGCGCGCCCGCCGCAGTAAGGAGGGGTGGCTGACGGGAATTGAACCCGCAACCCCCGGTGCCACAGACCGGTGCTCTAACCAATTGAGCTACAGCCACCATGGTCCCGCCGCACTGCTTTTCCCCTCTACGCTGCACGAGCCGCAGAGAGCGTTGATTCTAATCTCCCGAACGCCCCTTATCAACTGCCCGAGCACCACGCTCGGCCCCTCTACTCACGTCCGCCGCATCAATCCTTGGCGCGCTCGATGTACTCGCCCGTGCCCGGGTTCACGCGAATCTTGTCGCCGGTGGCAACAAACTCCGGCACGTTCACCGTCACGCCGTTCTCGAGCTTGGCTGGCTTCGACGATGCGGTCTTCGTGGCGGTCTTCATCACGGGGTTCGTCTCCACGATGGTCAACGTCATCGAGTTCGGCAGACGAACCCCAATCGGCTTGCCATCGTAAAACTCAGCCTGGATCTTCATGCCGGGCTGCATCCACGGCGCATTGTCGCCGAGCGCCTCCTCTTCCATCTCGATCTGATCGAAATTGGTAGAGTTCATGAAGTGGTACGTCCCACCCGCGTCGTACATGTACTCGAGTTCGTGCGTTTCCATCCACGCCGGCTCGATGGAGTCGGCAGCACGGAAACGATGATCGAAGCTGTTGCCGTTCTTCAGGCTCTTCAACTTGGCCTGCACCATCGCGCGCAGGTTGCCCGGCGTGTGATGGCGAAACTCGACAACGCGAACCGGCTCGCCTTCGAAGACGATGACCATTCCGCGACGGATTTGCGTGGCTGGCACAGCCATGAGGAACTCCAGCAGAAAATGACGTAAAGTAGGACAGCCTAGAAACTTAGCACAAACCCCCTCAAGCGGGCAATGGCCATGCGCCCGCCGAAGAGCGAGCCGCGCAGCGGCGATGCCGGCCGAATAGCCGAAGAGCGAGCCGCGCAGCGCCGATGCGGGCCGAATAGCCGAAGAGCGAGGCGCGGAGCGCCGATGCGGGCCGAAGAGCGAGCCGCGCAGCGGCGAGCGGGCCTCAGTGTTCGACGAGCAAGCGATCGAGCGTCCGCCACACCGTTGCGGTCACTATCCTCTCCCCCACGTAGTTCGGATGCACACCGTCACCCTGATTGAACTCCGCCCGCCCCGCCACCCCGTCCAACAGGAACGGCATCAACACCACCCCATGCTCCTGCGCCAACGCTGGAAACATCGCATGAAAGGCAGCCGTATAGGTCTTGCCGAGATTCGTCGGCGCCTCCATCTGCACCAGCACCACGCGCGCCTCAGGACGCTCCTGCTTGATCCGATCGAGAATCTGACCGATAGTCGCTTTCGTGCCCACTACCGACTGCCCGCGCAGCCCGTCGTTCGCACCGGTTTCCACCACGATCACCGCCGCCGCCGACCGCAGCACCCAATCCAAACGGCGCAGCAGTCCGGCCGACGTCTCGCCACTCTCACCGGCATTCACCGTCTGATACGGCAACCCGCGCGCATCGATCCTTCGCTGAATCTGCTGCGGAAAGGCGCTGTCGGACTCCAGGCCGAGCCCCGCCGTCAGGGACGTGCCAAGAAACAGCACCGTGCGGCGTTGGTCCGCCTTCGGTGTAGCATCGGGCACCGGATTTGTTCTTGCACTCGACGTCTTCATTGGAGAGGCGGGTGCACCCGCCCGTGCCGTATCGCGCGGCGGCGCTTTCTCCTGATCTCCGCCGCACGCCAGCGCGATCACTCCGATCGCCAGCAACGCCCCTGCCCCTCTCATCTGTCTCATGCTTGAAGCTCGCCAGTTGTCCAAGGAATACCAGAGCGGCGATCACCGCCTCTCCGTGCTGCGCGACGTCAACTTCACCATCCCTGACGGTGCGTTCATCGCGATCGTCGGGCCATCGGGCAGCGGGAAGACCACGCTGCTCGGCCTGCTTGCCGGCCTCGATGTCGCCACCCACGGTACGGTGCTGATCGACGGCGCTGACCTCTCCCGCCTGAACGAGGATGCGCGAGCCCGGCTCCGCGGCGAGAAAGTTGGCTTCGTGTTCCAGAGCTTTCAACTCATCCCCACCCTCACCGCACTGGAGAACGTGCAGGTGCCCCTGGAGCTCCGCGGCGATAGCGGCGCGCCAGCCCGCGCTCGCGAGCTCCTCACGCGTGTCGGGCTCGGCGATCGGGCGCATCACTTTCCGAACCAACTGTCCGGCGGCGAACAGCAGCGCGTCGCCATCGCCCGCGCGTTCAGCAACTCGCCACGCCTCCTCTTTGCCGACGAGCCCACGGGCAACCTCGACAGCGACACGGGCCACCGCATCGTGGAATTGCTCGAGACGCTCAACCGTGAGTCGGGAACCACTATCGTCCTCGTTACCCACGACCTGGTTTTGGCACATCGCGCGCAACGCATCATCCGCCTGGCAGACGGCGTCGTGGTGCACGACAGACCGACCTCCGCGCCGTCCGAACCGGCAACACTGCCGTCGCACGCCGCGGCGGCGATCTGATGCGCACGTCCATACTCCTGGCCCTCGCCTGGCGCGAGAGCCGCACGGCGCGTCGGCGCCTGCTGCTCTACATGTCGTCCATCTCGCTTGGCGTAGCAGCGCTCGTCGCCATCGACTCGTTCGCGAGTAACACTCAACGCTCCGTTCGCGAACAGGCCCGCGCACTCCTCGGCGGTGACATCGCACTCAGTTCGCGGTCGCCGTATACCAAGCCGGTGCTCACCGTGCTCGATTCCCTGCGGAACGAAGGCGTGGGCGTCGCGGACATCACGAGCTTTGCCTCCATGGCGCTCGTGGCTCGCACCGGCGCCACGCGGCTGGCGCAGATCGAAGCGGCAACTCCGGGCTATCCCTTCTACGGCGAGATCGTCACGAAGCCGGCCGGCGCATGGTCGGCGCTTGACCACGGTCGCTACGCGCTGGTGGATCCATCGTTGCTCATCGCCCTCGACGCCAACGTGGGCGACACACTGTCGCTCGGCGCGGCGCGCTTCGTCATCGCCGGCACGCTGGTGAGCGTCCCCGGCGACGTCGGCGTCAGCACCACGATCGGTCCGCGCGTCTACATACCCGCGCGCTACCTGGGCGAGACGTCGTTGTTGGTGTTCGGCAGCCGCTCCGATCACAAGACGCTGCTCAGGCTCACGAGCACGCTCAACACCGCGCGCTTCATCTTCCGGTTCAAGACCGTGCTCGAGAAAGAGCAGGTGCGCTACCGCACCGCGGCGGAAACCGAGTTCAATCTCACCCAGGCCATCGACCAGCTTCGCGACTTCCTCAGCGTCATCGGTCTGGTGTCGCTGCTCCTTGGCGGCATCGGCGTGGCCAGCGGCGTGAACGCCTTCGTGATGCGGAAGATCGACACGGTGGCCATCCTGCGGTGCCTGGGGGCCACGAGCGCGCAGATCCTTGCCATTTATCTCTTGCAAGCCGTGGTGATGGGACTCATTGGCGCGGCGTTCGGCGCCGTGCTGGGCATCGGACTGCAGCTCGGCCTGCCGCTGGTGCTGAAGGATTTTCTGCCGGTGGACGTGCGCGTGTCGCTCGAGCCCACGGCCCTGTTCACGGGCATGCTCGTGGGTGTGTGGGTCGCGCTCATCTTTGCCCTCCGCCCGCTCGTGGCGCTCCGTAACGTGAGCCCACTCCAGACGCTTCGGCGCGAATCGGACGCCGATGCGCTCCGCGGCGCCAAGTTCGATCCCATCCGCGTACTCATCGCGCTCGCGATCGTGCTCAGCGTGGCCACGCTCGGCATTGCGCGCGCCGAGACGCCCATGCAGGGACTTGCCTACTCGGGCGCCATCGCTGTCGCGGTTGGCGTGCTGTACGGCGCCGCCGCGCTGCTCAGCGCCGCGGCACGCCGTGCCGTACGTCCGGCATGGCCGTTCGTGTTGCGGCAGGGAGTGGCGAGCCTGTACCGGCCCGGCAATCAGACGCGCTCCGTCGTGCTGGCGCTTGGCTTCGGCGTGTTCCTGATGAGCACCGTCTATCAGGTGCAGGACAACCTGCTACGCACCGTATCGATCAAGGTGGATGCATCCAAGGCCAACGTCCTGTTCTTCGACGTGCAGGACGACCAGGGCGCGCCGCTCGACTCGTTGATCCGCGCGCAGGGGTTCCAGATCGCGCAGATGACGCCGATGATTCCGATGAAGATCGTCGCCATCAATTCCTTGTCCGGCGACAAGCTGCTCGCGGACACGACGCGCCGACCAGTTGCACGCGGCGGTCGCGGGGGGCGGCCGGACGGCGAAGGAGGAGGCCGCGGCCGTGGCATGCTCCGGCGCGAGTACCGGTCCACGGCGCGCGATTCGCTGATGCCCTCGGAAAAGGTCGTCGCGGGCCACTTTCACACCGGCGGTACCACCGACTCGATTCCGGCAGTCTCACTCGACCGTGATGCGGCGAGCAACCTGCGCGTGGGCATCGGCGACACGATCACCTGGGATGTGCAGGGCGTGAAGATCCCTTCTCGTGTCACGAGTCTGCGCGACGTCAACTGGTCGCGCTTCGAGCCGAATTTCTTTGCGGTCTTCGAGCGCCGAGCACTGGCGAAGGCGCCGAAGCAGTACATCATACTCGCCAGCGTGCCGGGCGATGCCGCCGTCGCGCGGCTTCAACGCGACGTCGTGATGCGCTTCCCCAACGTGGCGAGTCTCGACCTCACGCTCATCCAGCGCACCATCGCAAAGGTGCTGGACAAGGTCACCACCGCCATTCGCTTCATGGCGGGATTGAGTCTGGCGCTGGGCATTCCGGTGCTATTCAGCGCTGTGAGCGCCACGCGACGGGAGCGGATGCGCGAGGGCGTGCTGCTGAAGGTCCTGGGCGCGACGCGACGGCAGGTTGGCCGAGTGATGTTGGCGGAGTACCTGCTCCTGGGTGCGCTGGGCAGTCTGGCCGGCGTGCTACTGAGCGTGGGCGGCGCGTGGGCCCTCATGCATTTCGTCTTCAAGCAGGCGTTCGTGCCGGCGCTGCTGCCGGCCAGCCTCGTGGCGTTGTTGATGATCGCGTTGGCCGTGAGTATCGGGATGCTCACGGGTCGGGAGGTCTTTCGCGAAACCCCAATGGCAGCGCTCCGGGAGGCGTGACCGCTCCGCCTGCCGGCCACGCGTCGCCGCGACTCGAGGTCAGAGGCCGCGGGTGTTTTTCGCTGCGAGCCACTTCTCCATGGCGTTCAACAAGAGTTGTTCGTCCACGATCGGCTTGGTGATGTAGTCGTTGAACCCGGCGGACAGATACTTCTCGCGGTCGCCCGCCATGGCGTGCGCCGTGAGCGCGATGACCGGCAGCCCGGCAAGGTGTTCGTCCGCGCGAATGCGCGCGAGGATCTCGTTCCCGTCCATACCGGGAAGTGAGATGTCGAGCAGCACCAGATCCGGAAGGTTGGCCGACAGACCGGCGAGCGCGTCGATGCCGTTCTCGTACTCCACCACGTCGTACAAGCCGTCGAGAATCGCCTGGAGGAGCAGGCGATTGTCGGCGTTGTCTTCCACCACCGCCACGGTACTCACGGCGACACCGCCGTGCGCGCCCGTTCCAGCCACGCCTGCACGGATGGGTACTCTGACTCGAGCTGCGTCACCAGCAAGTCGACGCCGACCAGGGAGCCAGTACGGGCGATCAGCTCGCCCTCTTCACTTAGACGTTGCATTCGAAGCGCACCCAATTGCGCGGAACTTGATTTGAGAGAGTGCAGTGCGAGCTCGGTAACGCGGGCGTCGCCCGCCTGCAGCCCTGCGCGGGCCGCGCCGAGGCGTTCCGGCACGGCGGTCGTGAACAACGAGATCATTTCACTCAGGAGCTTGTTTCCGCCGAACCGGCGCAACCGGTCCAGAGCTCCCGGGTCCGTGGACGGCAGCTCGTCGTGTTCGGCAGCCGTGCCGAATCCACTCAATGGCGTCATGACTCTCCAGCGCGCAAAAGCGCGGCCTTCACGCGGGGCAAGGAACCGAGGTGAAACGAAGGGCCTTCGGGTGCGAGCATCGGCATGTGTCTGCATGAACCGTACTTCCACTCCGCTTTCGCCCCACAGTCCCGGTCGAGCAATCCGCCCGCGCAAGTCATCGCGAGGGGGGCAGCACGCCCACCGGAAGGCTCTGCCGGTCTCGCGTGTACCCATCTCCGAGCTGGCCTTCGGACCCCAGGCCCCAGCAGAGCAGCGCCGAGGTGAGAGTAACTCCGCAGGTGTGGTTGCCGAAGCCCGTGGCCACGGACGCGAATCGCAGCTCCCCGAACACACCGATCGGGCGCGTGCTGCACTCCAACCGCGAGTCGCCACAGTATTCGCCCGGGCGCGGCACGCCAAGTTGTCCAAAACTGTTATTCCCCCAGCACAGGGCCACACTCTCGCTGGAAGTCGCGCAGCTCTGAATGATGCCCGCGCTGATGCTCGAGAACCGGCTGCCGGTGGCTACGGCGGTGGGCGTGGCGGTTCCAGCGGTGCTGCCCGTGCCGAGCTGGGCGAACGCATTCGATTCCCAACAGAACGCCACCCCGTCTACCGAGACCGCGCACAGCGACAGCCCTGCCACGGAGACGTCGCGGATGGGAGGCAGGCCCTCGATACGATGTGGCAGCAGCCGTTGATGATAGAAGTCGAAGCCGACGCCGCTCGATTCCCATTCGGAGCCCCAGCACCAGAGGGTCCCGGCCAGGGATATCGCGCAGCTTCGCAACCGCCCCGATCGGACTGCCGTGAACCGCTCGGTGGACGCGATCGGCGCGGGGATCACGCTCGACACGGTATCGCCCCGCCCGAGCGCGCCAAGTGTGCCTTCGCCCCAGCAGTACACCACGCCGTTTGTCCGAACGGCGCACGTGTGGGTTGCGCCGGCACCGACGTCCACGAATTGCGCGCCCGGCATCACCGGCGTGGGAGTGGACACGAAGGGCGCGGCCTCCACACCCGTTTCGAATTGAAGGCTCTCCCCCCAGCAGGAAAGCGACCGGTCCACCGCGATGGCACACGTGTGGCGCTGACCCGCGCTCACCTGCACGAAGCGCAGCGAGGACGCGACGGCGCGCGGGCTCCCCTCACACGAGGCAGCTGCACGTCCGCAGGTGCCGCGGGCGAGGCCGACACCCAGCTGTCTGCTGGCATTCGAGCCCCAGCAGTCGAGATCGCCCGTGGTCCTAATGCCGCAGGTGTGTGCGCCGCCCACGCTCACCGAACGCCATCCTTCGGCGCTCGCGGGCACGACAATGGGACGATCGGCGTAAACGAACAGCGAAGGAGCGGTGGGACGCTCGCAGCCGGAAGTCCCCAGGATGCCCAGTATCAGCGTTCCACGGATCCCCGCGCGTAACCCCAAATGCGTCACTCCCTCGTCTCGATGTTGAGTTGGATCATGCCAAACAGCCGGCTCGAGCGCACCTCTTGGGCGGCACCGGGCGCGTGAACGGAAGCTCGACGCGGCGTGAATTTCGCGCTAGCCTTGGACTGATGAGAGTAACGCCGCACGCGGCCCGATGAAGGAAGACGACCACCGCACCGCGCGCGACATTCGCGCCGCGATCATTTTCGGCATCGTCGCCGCCACCATCGAGGTCAGCGTGCTGTTGTACTTCTTCCGGTAGCGAGGGACTGGCACCATGCACGTCGCATTGCTCGCACTTGCGTTGCAGCTCCAGGTCGCTCGGCACGGGGTGGCCGCGAGCCAGGCGGCGGTAATCGCGGATTCCGCCGGTGACTTGCGGCGCGCGCAGCTGGAACAGATGGCATTCGAACGCAGCCGGCGCGCCTACCTTCCATATGGAGCGGGCAGCGGCGGCCGATGCGACGTCCGACTCGGACGCTTCTGTTGGTGGTACGACTCCTCGATGCCCCACTTCCCGCCCGAGGCCGAGAACATCGGCCATCGGAGGACAGACCTGCTCGCGGCACTCGATCAGCTCGGCTCGCGACACACCGGAGACGACTGGCTGGCGGGGATGCGAGTGCACTACCGGATAGACGGACGCAATCTGGCCGGAGCCGACAGCGTCGTCCGGGGCTGTCGAGCATCGGGGTGGTGGTGCAGCGCGTTGGTGGGCTACGTGGCGCATTCGCGCGCGGAGGAACAGCGCGCCGACTCGGCGTTTTCCGTGGCGCTCGATTCCATGCCGCCCGACTCCGCGTGCGCGTGGCGCAACATTGCGCCGCTGCTCAAGGACGACGACCGCGATCGCTACGAGCACCTATCGTGCGACGGTCGCCGCGACCTTGAACGGCGCTACTGGCTGTTCAGCCGCCCGCTGCTGACCAGCGCGGCGAACGACTGGCGAAACGAGTTCTATGTGCGGCGCGTGCTCGCGCGCCTGTCCGAACACGCCGCGTCGCCGCAGGCGCTGAGCTGGGGAGATGACGCCGCGGAGCTGCTGCTCCGTTACGGATGGCCCATCGCGTGGAGTCAAATCAAGACCAACGATCCGATGGCGAGTCCGAGCATCATCGGGCACGATCCTTCCCCGAGCTTTGCGTTTGCGCCGTCCGCTCCGCTGGCGGACAGCACCACTGCAATGGACGACGACGCCTGGGATTTGCTCGACCTCCGGGCGGAAGCGCGTTATGCACCTCGGCAGGTGCGTCGCACCGCACGCGTCGCGGCGCAGATCGCGAGGTTCCGGCGAGGCGACAGCACGCTGGTGGTGGCGGCCTTCGCCGCGTCCGACGACTCCCTCCGTACTCCCGCGGCCGCCTTCGCCGCGGCCACCAGCGACGGTACGCCCGTCGCCAAGGCCGCCGACTCTGCGCGGGTGGGTTTCGCTCGCCTCACGATGTTCGGTCAACCGGTTGTGGCCGGCGTGGAAATTTCCGATTCCACCACGGGGACGCTCGCACGCATGCGATACGCGTACGCGGCCCGATCGGACAGCGGACGCCGCGCGCTGTCGGACCTGCTCTTCTATCGGCCCGCAGCCGAGCAGGCCGCTGAACTCGATTCGGCGCTGGCGCGGGCGATTCCCGGTGATACCGTCGCGCGCGAACGCCCGCTCGGGCTCTTTTGGGAGACGTACGCCGCCGCGTCGGACACCGGGGCGGTGGACGTCCAGGTCACGGTGGAGCGCATCGACCACGGCTTCTTCCGCAGTGCGAAGCAGCGAATGGGCCTGACGCCCGAAGACACCCCGATTCGAATGAAGTGGACGGATGTCCGGGCCCCAGTGAACGGCATGACGGCCCGTGCAGTCTCTCTGGACCTGGGCCAGCTGGATGCCGGACGCTACCGGGTATCGGTCAGCGTGAATGGTACATCTGTTACGAGTGCGCGCGAGCTGACGCTAACAGAGCGCGCGGGGCGCTAGCGCGCGGGGCGCTCGCGCGCCCGGCTCTTCGGCCCGCGGGGCCTGACGGCCCCGCTCTTCGGCTCGCATCGCTTCGCTCGCTTTTCAGCCCGGCCGCTCCCGCGGCCTCTTCAACCACGACGCCGTAGCTGAAAAGCGAGGCGCGGAGCGCCGATGCGGGCTGAAGAGCGAGGCGCGGAGCGCCGATGCGGGCCGAAGAGCGAGCTGCGTAGCAGCGAGCGGGCTGAAAAGCGGGCGCGCCAGCGCCCTTGCGCTAAACATCTGAATCCACAAACTTGTAGCTGCGACGGCTCTCCAACCGCGAGTCGCCGCCAGACAGCTATGGCCCCCACCAGACCCGCCTCTGCGCCTAGCCGCCCGTTCGTTCGCGTGCTCGATGATGAGCGCGTGCGTCTTCGCATCGATCGCCCGCGCCGATGATTGCGCGGTCTTCGAAACGCGAGGGTCGCTCGCGCAACTGAGCGGTGCGCATATCGCTTCTATCGATGTCCTGAGCGAAGGGCCCGACCTGCCGGCACCGCTCAGCGGCTTCAGCTTTTTCCACACGCCGTCTCAGCCATCCGTCATCCGTCGCCAGCTGCTCTTTGCGGCTGGCGATTCTGTTGACACGCTGCGCGTCGGCGAAACGATGCGACGGCTGCGTGCACGCCGATTGTTCTCCGACGCGACGATCCTGTCGCGCCGTTGCGACCCGTTCGGCGACGTCGCGCTGCAGGTCCGCACGCGAGATACGTGGACGCTCCGTCCGACCATGCGGCTTCGCGCGCCGAACCAAATCTCGTTCGGCATTGAAGAGCGCAACTTCCTCGGCAGTGCGCGTACCGTGTCCCTCACGCGCGAGATGACGACGCGCGGAAATGGCGGTGCATTCGGTGTCTCCGATCCGTTCCTGTTCGGCGCGGACGTCGCGGGCCACATGCGTGTGTCCAATCTCGCTGGTACGCACACCCTGCGACTCGGATTGCGGAATCAGGAGCGCAGCATGTTCGACACGTGGCATGCGGAAGCGAATCTCGCGCGCCTGTCGTACGGCGACACGGTGGTAGCGGAAAAGGCGTTGCGCACCATCGCGGCCATGGCACTCGTGAGCCGTCGGATCGGGTCGGCCACCACATCCGCCACCTCCCTGCTGTTCGGCGCAGAGTTCGACAGCGCCGCCAGCATCTCGACGTCCAGACGCGCGATCATTTCCGTTCAAGGCGCCGTCCACGCGCGCAGCTTCCGCGGCCTCGACGTTGGTCTGCAGCGGCGGACCGCGCAGTTCGACAGCGCCAGTTGGATCGTTCCCGGCCGCGGGTTCCTCGATGTCCCGCTGGGTTGGGAAGGCGAAGGGGTCGTCAGTGGCGGGTATGAGCACGAGGCGCAATCGCCCGCGCTCAAGTTCGACGGCTGGATGGGTCGCGTCTTCATTCTGCGGCGCGGCAGCATTCTCATGGTGGATGGCTGGTACTCCGCCTACACCGGACGTGGGCTGGATCGCAACGAAATCTCGCGCGTTTCGGCGTCCTGGTATCGGGAGGCGGCCAACGGCATGTGGGGCGCGCGATTCACCGGTGAACAACTCGTCGAGCTGGACCCAGATCGCCGAGTGTTCTCGCTCATGCCACTCGCCGATGTGACGGCTCCGGTCACGAGCCTGTGGACCGCGCGCGGTGGCCGCGCCCTCGCGGCGTCGGTAGATCGGGACTTCCACGTCGCGCAGGTCGGCGCGGCCTCCGTGCTCAATGTCGGCGGGTTTCTCGGAGCTTCCTACCGCTGGCGCGTGGACGACGTGCCGAACAACGAGCTCCGTGCCAGCGTCGTCGGCGCTCGGCTTCGGCTTCTCTCCGCCAACGGCGCCGTGAGCAGCGTCCGTGTGGACGTCGGCTATCCGATCCTCCGCAGCGAGATTCTGCCGCATCGCGCGTTTATGATTGTGACCTTCGGAACGCTGTTCGATGCAAGCCGGCAGCGGGACGGCCGACGGCCGTACTGAGGGCGCGCATCGGCGCTCCGCCGCGCCTCGCTCTTCAGCCCGCATCGGCGCTCCGCGCCTCGCTTTTCAGGCCCAACGCTCTTTCCAACGTTTGGCTGAAGAGGCCGCGGCAGCGGCCGGGCTGAAAAGCGAGCGAAGCGATGCGCGCCGAAGAGCGGGGCTGCAAGGCCCGCGGGCCGAAGAGCGGGGCCGCAAGGCCCCACGGGCTACCTTTATCGGCACTGACATCTCGGAGCCCATATGAACGTCGACGACGCGCTCGGGTCCCTCGACCGCGCGCGCGAACACACGCTGGCGATCATCGCGCCGTTGTCGGACCTGGACGTCTCCGTGCAGCACGACCCGTTGATGAGCCCCGTCATCTGGGACCTCGGACACATCGCCGCCTTCGAGACGCTCTGGTTGCTGCGAAACCTGCACGGGCCCATCGAGTTCTCGGAGATGCCCGGCACCTACAATCCGTTTGAGCATCCGCGCTCGACCCGTGGGTTGTTGGGCTTGCCGTCGCTGGATGAACAGCGCGGCGAACTCGCGCGGGTGCGGGCCGAGGTCAGTGCCCGCCTCGCGAAGGAAGCGTTCGACGCGGACTCGCCCCTGCTCCGCGACGCCTACGTGGTGCGGATGGTGGCGCAGCACGAACGACAGCACCAGGAAACCATCCTGCAGACGCTGCAACTCAAGCAGGGCGCACCCTACGCGGCGCCCCGAGCCTGGCGCGTGCCAGACAGTCCGGGGCGTCCCCTGGATGGCGCGATGGTCCGCTGCCCAGGCGGACCAATCCGCATTGGAACCGACGATCGAACCGAGAGCTATGACAACGAGCGGCCTGCGCACGAGGTGATGCTCGCGCCGTTCGACATCGACGTGTCGCCCGTAACGAACGGCGCGTATCTTCGGTTCATCGCGGACGGTGGCTACGACGATCGCGCGCTCTGGTCGGACGCCGGCTGGTCGTGGCGCTGCGAAACGGGAATCCGCGCTCCCAAGCACTGGGAGCGCGATACGCAGGGACAGTGGAGAGCGCGAATGATGGATGCCGCCGACGTGGTCGATCCACTCAGGCCCGTGTGTCACGTGTGCTACCACGAGGCCGAGGCGTTCGCGCGGTCCGTCAGCAAGCGACTGCCCACCGAACAGGAGTGGGAGGCGGCCGCCACGTGGAATCCCCACACGTCAAGCCAACAGGCGTTCCCGTGGGGCGACCATCCGCTCACGCGCGAAACGGCGAACGTGGATCAGCTGGGCTTCGAAACGGCCCAGGTGGGGGCCTACCCGCGGAACGTGTCTCCCATTGGCTGCTACGGCATGATCGGCGACGTTTGGGAGTGGACGTCCAGCGACTTTGGTGGGTACCCTGGCTTCGCAGCGTTCCCCTATCCGGAATACTCGGAAGTGTTCTTCGGCAGCGAGTACAAGGTGCTGCGCGGTGGCTCGTGGGCAACCGGTGCGGATGTCGCCCGCGCGACATTCAGGAACTGGGACTATCCCATTCGCCGGCAGATTTTTGCCGGCTTCCGCTGTGCGCGCGATGCCTGAAAGCGGCGCGGTTCCGGCAACGCGCGTCGCCGCCGCGGACCCGCGCGTACGCATGCGCGCGGACGCGCGCCACGGACTCCTTCGCGACGGGCAGAAGGAGCTGCCGCCCACGTACTTCTACGATGCGCGCGGTTCGCAGCTGTTCGACGAGATCACGCGGCTACCCGAGTACTATCCCACGCGAGCGGAAGACGTGCTGTTGCGGCGCTGCGCCGACGACATCGTGCGCATTGCATCGGCGCGCTCCATCGCTGAGCTGGGGGCCGGCACCGCGACGAAGTCGCGTGTGCTGTTGCGCGCGCTCTCGGCGCGTGGACCGGCGCAGTATCTGCCGCTCGACGTGGACGGTGACACCCTCGCGAGAACCGCCGCGGAGCTCCGCGTGGAATTTCCGTCGCTCGAGGTGTGCCCACTGGTAGCCGACATGCGCGACGACGTGGCCGCGCGCGGTGCCCGTCATCCGCTGCTCTACGCATTCCTCGGTAGCACGATCGGCAACTTCGATGTGGACGAGGCCGACGACTTGTTGCACCGCATCCGCCTCACCCTGCGCCCTACCGACCGCCTGCTGCTGGGCGTGGACCTGATCAAGGACGAGCCCACACTCAACGCCGCCTACAACGACTCGCGTGGCGTCACCGCGGAGTTCAATCGCAACGTGCTCCGCGTGCTCAACCGCGGACTCGATGCCGATTTCGATCCGGACGCATTTCGGCACCGGGCGTTCTACAACGTGGCCGACGCGCGCATCGAAATGCATCTCGACGCCATCCACCCGCAGATCGTGCGCATTCCGGATGTCGGCATCGTGCGGCTGGCTGCCGGCGAATCGATCCGCACGGAGATCAGCTGCAAGTACGACCGTCAATCGGCCACGCGAATGCTGGAGCGCGCGGGATTCCGCATGACCGACTGGATGACCGCGCCACATCCGCTGTTCGCGTTGGCACTCGCCGAGCCGGTTGCGTGAACACCGTCATGCACTGCCGCGCGAAGTGGATTGAAGATCGCGTGCGCGACTGGTGCTTCGGCGGCGGCGCCATTAACTCCGGCGCGCCGCTCACGTTCGGCGCCGAGCTCGAATTGCTGGCCGTTCACGCGCGTCATCACACGCCGATGCCCATCTTCGGCGACGTCGGTACCCTGCACCTCGTTCGTGCCGTGGCGCGCCAGTTGTCGTGGCGAGAGACGCTGTCGCCCAAGGGCGTGCCCCGCTTCCTCAACGTAACGGGCGGCTCGTTGACCTTCGAGCCGGGCGGCCAGCTCGAATACGCCAGTGCCGTCCATCATTCCGTTCACGGCGTGCTGGCTGAACTGTGCTGCGTGGAGACCGCACTACGCGATGCCGCCCCCGAGCGCGGCGTGTCGCTGCTCGCCCGCGGCGTCGATCCCTTCAACGGTCCGGAAGACGCCGGCCTGCAGCTCGATGCCGATCGCTACCAACGGATGGCGACGCACTTCGCGTCGATCGGTCCGGCCGGCGCCCGGATGATGCGTCAGACAGCGAGTCTCCAGCTCAACGTAGGCGGTATTCCGGCCGCGGAACGGTTTGCCGTTGCCAACGCCATCGCACCGTGGCTGGTGGCATTGTTCGCGAATTCACCGCGGTACGCTGGCCACGACACGGACTGCGCGAGCTACCGGTCGGAAACCTGGCGCGAGGTGGACTCGAGCAGAACCGGCGTGATGCAGGGTGACGACGCCGTGCGCGAGTACGCGGCGTTCGCCGGCAATGCCAACGCGTTTCTCGCCGACCCGGCGGCGCCGCCCTTCGCGACGCTTGACGATCGACTGGTGAACGACGCTTCGCTCGCCACGCACCTCAGCACATTGTTCCCCGAAGTGCGGCCTCGCGGATACCTCGAAGTTCGCTGTATCGACGCACTCGACGGAGCATCGCGCGCGGCCGCGATGGCCGTGGTCGCGGGCATTCTCGCCGATCCCGTCGCGGCGGCCGAGGCGTCCGCGCTCGTGGGTGTTCCGGATGCGGACCTGCTTCGACGCGCCGCACGCGAGGGTCTGCGAGAACAGCGAATCGCGACGACGGTTGACGATCTGGTCGCGATCGCACTGGACGGTTGCGCGCGTCTCGGCACGGAGATCGTGTCAGAGGCCGTGTTGTCAGAGGTGTGCGTGTGAGGGTGCGTTGCCAGTCGTAATCATCCCGCAGGATCTGGTTCCTGCCCTGCTCACCATGGAGCGGTGCATTTCTGTCATGGCCGAGGCGCTCGCTACCCTTGCCCGGGGCGACGCGGTCGTGCCGTTGCGTCCCATGCTGCGCCTGCCCGACCAGTCGGGGATACTCGGCATGATGCCCGGGTACATCGACACGCCTCGGTCGCTCGGCGTCAAGCTCATCACCGTCTTCAACAAGAATCACGGGACGGAGTTCGACTCGCACCAGGGCGTCGTGCTGCTGTTCGAGGCCGATCACGGAAGCCTCGTCGCCATCATCGACGCCAGCAGCATCACGGCCATCCGCACCGCCGCGGTGTCCGGCGTCGCGACGCGCTTGCTCGCACGGAGCGACGCACACGATCTGTGCATTCTCGGCTCTGGCGTACAGGCGCGGACGCACCTGGAAGCGATGCTCCTCGTGCGTCCGCTCCAGCGCGTTCGCGTGTGGAGCCGCGACGCCGATCACGCACGGGCGTTCGCCAAGGCAGAGGAGAAGCATCACGCCATCCGGGTGGAACCGATGGAAAGCGCCATCGCGGCCGTCGAGGGCGCCGACATCATCTGCACCGTGACCTCATCCAGGGAACCGGTCCTGCGCGGCGAATGGATCGCTCCGGGCGCGCACGTGAACGTCGTCGGATCCAGCGTGGCCACCGCACGCGAGGTGGACAGCGCCGCCGTCGTGCGATCGCTGCTGTTCGTCGACCGGCGCGAATCCGCCCTGAACGAGGCCGGAGACATCCTCATCCCGATCAACGAAGGCCTCATCGACGCCAGCCACATCCGCGCGGAGATCGGGGAGATCCTGATCGGCAAGGAGGCGGGCCGCGATTCGGATTCCGCGATCACGCTCTTCAAGTCGCTCGGCCTCGCCATCGAGGACGTCGCCGCGGCGAGGGTGATTCATGAGAACGCGCTCGCGGCGGGCGTTGGCACATCCGTGGATATTGGTGGCAGGCGCCGTGCAGGCGAGTGAGCCCATTCCGCTGGCCGACATCGAGGCCGCGCGCGAGCGCCTCCACGGGATCATCACGCGCACGCCACTGGTCCGCCTCAACGTGGACGACGCACCGGCGGACATCTACCTGAAGCTGGAGAACCTCCAGCCGATCGGTTCGTTCAAGCTGCGCGGTGCCGCAAACGCCATGGCACTCGCCACCCCCGAGCAACTCTCGGGCGGCGTATACACCGCGAGCGCCGGCAACATGGCGCAGGGCGTTGCGTGGAGCGCGCGCCGGTTAGGAATCCCCTGCACCGCGATCGTCCCGGAGCACGCCCCCGCCACCAAGCTCGCCGCAATCGAGCGACTCGGCGGCCGCGTCGTGAAAGTTCCGTTCGACGTCTGGTGGCAAGTGATCATCAGCCACGAATGCGAGGGCATGAAGGGGTTCTTCGTTCATCCCGTGTCCGATCGCGCGGTGATGGCGGGGAACGGCACCATCGGGCTGGAAATTCTCGACGACCTTCCCGACGTGGACACGGTGGTCATTCCGTACGGAGGCGGTGGATTGTCATGCGGCATCGCCTCGGCGATGCGGGCGCGAAAGCCCGCGATGAAGATCCTGGCGTGCGAAGTGGACACCGCCGCGCCGCTCGCAGCGTCATTCGCGGCCGGCGTCCCGCGCACCGTGGAGTACGTCGCCAGCTTCATCGACGGCATCGGCGGCAAGAGTGTGCTGGCGGAAATGTGGCCGCTGGCTCGGAACCTTCTCGACGGATCACTCGTGACGTCGGTCCCGGAGGTCGCAGCAGCCGTAAAGCTGCTGGCCGAACGCAATCGCGTCATCGCCGAAGGCGCGGGAGCCGCAGCCGTCGCAGCCGCCATGGCCGGCAAAGCCGGTCACGGAAAGGTTGTGTGCATCGTGTCGGGCGGGAACATCGATGCCGCAAAACTGTGCGCCATCCTGACCGCTGAGTAGCCGAGTAGCCGAGTAGCCGAAGCGGTGAAGCGCTGAAGAGCGAGCCGCGCAGCG
>JANYIN010000022.1 GCA_025362035.1 Gemmatimonadaceae bacterium
CGGCGATTGAAGTCCTGGAGGTTGCGGCACCCGTTGGCCGCGAGCAGTTCGTAGCGCTCCTGCATTTCCATCACCGCCCATTTGAGCACGGCGGCGGCGTCGCGATTGTCTGTAATCACCTTGTGCCGCAGGTGCGGCAGCGTGTTGTACACGGACAGCTCGACCATCTTCGGATCGACCATCAGGAAGCGGAGCGTCCGCGGCGTATGGCGGTACACCAGGCTCGTGATGATGGTGTTGACGCACACGGACTTTCCCGAGCCCGTCGCGCCCGCTATCAGCAGGTGCGGCATCTTTGCGAGGTCGGCGATGACCGGCTTGCCCTCGAGGTCCTTGCCCAGCACGATGGGCAACGCGGCGCGCGCGGTCTGAAAGTCCCTGGACTCGATGAGTTCGCGGAAGACGACCATTTCCGGTGTGGGATTCGGCACCTCGACGCCGACGGCGCCACGCCCCGGAATGGGCGCCACGATGCGAATGGACGGCGCGCGCATCGCCAGCGCGAGATCGTTGGAGAGATTCGCGATCTGCCGAACCTTCACGCCCGGGGCGGGCTCCACTTCGAACTGGGTCACCACGGGACCGGTGGTGCGTCCCACGAGCTCACCCTCCACCTTGAAGGTGCGCAGCGCATCCATGAGTTTGAGTCCCATGGCGTCGAGCTCGCGCCTGCCGAGCTCCACGTTGCGGACTGGCGGCATGTTCAGGATGTCGGACGGTGGCAGTTCGTCCGCGGAGGTCTCCGGCTTTTCCGTGGCGTCGATGGCGGCGGCGATCTGCTCGTCGCGTCCCGGCTTGGTGGGCGCGTCGCCCTTTTTCCTGCTGCGACGCTTGGCGGCTTCCTCGATGGCGGCGTCTTCCTTCGCGTCCGCGGCGGCCGACGACTGGGCTTGCATGGCCGCGAGGGGGTCCCGTTCGATGGCGGCGAATTCGTCCGGCGACCCCTCGAGTGCCAGGGCAAGATCCTGATTCTTCTTTCGCCGGCGCTTTGGCGGCGAATACGGCTCGTCGTCCATGACGACGAGGTCCGGCGACGCCACCGGAGCGACTGATCTGCTGCCGACCAGCAGGCGGACGGGATTCCAACGAAGCGTAACGGCGGTGAGTGCACTGACCGCCAGCGCGACGGCGATCCAGGCGCCGAGTCCTCCGAACCATTCCCGCCAGTAATAGGCGGCGAAGCTGCCCCACAAACCTGCGCCGTGCGGATAGTCGCCGAGTGGCGCGTGCATCCCCACGCCGACGGCGATGGGCAGGAGCACGACGACGCCGGCGAAGAAGATCATCCACGACCGGTCGGTTTCCGACTCGAGCCTGCCGAACAGTCTGAGCGCGTGCACCGCGGGAACGAGCGGTGTGAGCGCGGCGGCGGGCCAGCCGACGAACGCGACCAGCGGACGCGCCAGCCAGTAGCCAAGCCAGCCGACGTTTCCGCGCACGTCGACGCCGGCGCGCAGCTCGGCCAGGCCATACGCCGAGAGGGCGACGGCCAGAAAGAGTGCGAAGAGAAGGAGCGCGATGCCGCTGAGTTCGCGCCTGAGGCCTGGACTACCCACGGGGGTTACCGCTCGCGCTCGGGCCCCAGCTTGGTGATCTGGCGGTCTTGGTAGATCGGGATGACCGGATACGAATCCACTGCCTGACAGGCAAGGAGATCCGCTCCGAATCCCGCGGCGGCCAGGGCCCGGCCGTGCGCCGCGGTGTTGAAGAGCCGCATCAAGTTGTTGCCGTACTTCTTGTCGATGAGCGACGCGGCGAGGGCCGCGTCATTCACGTCCACGTCGGGTAGCCGCTTCGTCACGTTGTTCACGTACCGACCCGCGCACGCCGCATCCTCCAGCGAGAACTGCCGATCCTGTCCCGCACAAATCAGCGTGATATCGGTACCGCCGCGCAGCGCGCTTCGCAGCAACGCCGTCACCGCCGTGAGGTTGACGTACGACGACACGACGACGTCACTCGCGCCCTGCACCGCCAGCAGCGCCTTCGTGCCGTTGGTGGTCGTGAACAGCACCGTCTGTCCGTCCACGGCTTCGCGCGTGTACTCCAGCGGCGAATTGCCGAGATCGAATCCGTCCATCTTGACGCTGCGGCGCTCCCCGCCCAGGAGCACCTCGCCCCGCTCGAAGTGGCTGGCGCGCTTGACCACCTCGTCCGGACTCTCGAGCGGAATGATAGTGCGCGCCCCGTTGGCCAGCGCCGTTGCGATGGTCGTGCTGGCGCGGAGGACGTCGATGACGCCGACGACGCGCCCCTGCACGTCCTGCGGCGCGACGTGTTGTACGCCGAAAAGCACGTCGATGCGCACGTCAGCCTGGTTCCTTCAGGAGTGCGGGCTCCCGCTCCAGGAACCGCGTGTCCACGTCGCCACTCTGGAATCGTGGATTCTGCATCACGCGCGCGAGAAACGGGATGGTGGTGGTGGGCCCTTCGATGATGAAGGTCTCGAGTGCGAGCTGCATCTTGGCCAACGCCTCCGGCCGGTCGCGCCCCTGACAGATGACCTTGGCGATCATCGAGTCGTAGTACGGCGGCACGCTGTAGCCGGCGTAGACGTGCGAATCGATTCGCACGCCGTTGCCGCCGGGCGGATGGTACGTGGTAATCCGTCCGGGCGATGGCTGAAAATTGCGGTTCGGATCCTCCGCGTTCACGCGGCACTCGATTACGTGGCCGCGCAGGGGAGGCATCTCACGCACGCTGAGCGGCTCGCCCGCGGCGACGCGAATCTGCTCCTTCACCAGATCCACGCCCGTGATCATCTCGGTAACCGGATGCTCGACCTGAATGCGGGTGTTCATCTCCATGAAATAGAACGACCCATCCTCGTCGAGGAGCATCTCGATGGTGCCCGCGCCCACGTAGTCGATGGCCTTGGCGCCGGCGACGGCAGCGTCGCCCATACGCTGCCGCAGATCAGGCGTCATGCCCGGGCTGGGGCTCTCCTCGATGAGCTTCTGGTGCCGGCGCTGCACGGAGCAGTCGCGTTCGCCGAGGTGGATGACGTGGCCGAACTTGTCGCCCAGAATCTGGAATTCGATGTGGCGCGGGCGCATGAGGTACTTCTCGACGTACACATCCCCGTTGCCGAACGCGGACAGGGCTTCACTGCGCGCGAGCTGGAACGAGCGCTCGAATTCCTCCGCGTCCCGTGCCACCCGCATCCCCTTGCCACCGCCGCCGGCGGCGGCCTTGATGATGACCGGAAAGCCTATCGCCCTCGAGAAGGCGAGTGCCTCCTCCACGTCTTCTACGGGTCCGGGCGTACCCGGAATGATCGGAACGCCTACCGCGGTCATCGCCGTGCGCGCCGCGGCCTTGTCGCCCATGACGCGGATCTGCTCGGCCGACGGTCCGATGAAGGCGATGTTGCTGGCCGTGACGATCTCGGCGAACTCCGCGTTTTCCGCGAGGAACCCGTACCCCGGATGAATGGCGTCGGCGCCGGTGATCTCGGCCGCGGCGATGAGCCGAGGAATCCGCAGATACGAATCGCGCGCCGGTGCGGGACCGATGCAGACGTCGTCGTCGGCAAAACGGACGTGCAGCGACTCGCGATCGGCTTCAGAGTAGACGGCCACCGTCTGGATGCCCAGCTCGCGACAGGCGCGGATGATCCGCAACGCAATCTCGCCGCGATTTGCAATCAGAACTTTCTTGAACATGCGCTCGCTGTCAGGCGGGGGGAGGCGATTCGAATCCAGACCAGCTGGTGTCGCTCGTCCCGGCCACGCCCTGAACCCGGAGCGCGAACTCGCTGGGGCTCGTGGCGAAGAAGACCGCACTCTCGTAGGAAATGATGCCGCGCGTGTACCATCCCATGATCGACTGGTCGAAGCTCTGCATCCCGTACTGCACCGTCCCTTCGCGGATGAGATCGGGGATGTTCAGCGTCTTTTCCATGTCCCGGATCTGGTCGCGCACGGTGGGAGTGTTGATCAGCACTTCACAGGCGGGTATGCGGCCGCCCTTGTCTGCCCGCGGCACCAGCCGGAGCGAGACGACCGCCTGCAGCGCGCTGGCGAGCGAGAAGCGCACCTCGGCCTGCTGGTGCGGCGGATAGAACGACAGCACGCGGTTGATGGTCTGTGTCGCGTCGGTGGTGTGCAGCGTGCTGAAGACCAGATGGCCGGTGTCGGCTGCCTTCAGCGCCGTGTCGAGTGTTTCGAGATCGCGAATTTCACCGATGAGGATGACGTCCGGGTCCTGGCGGAGTACGCGGCGCAGCGCCTGAGCGAACGTCGCGGTGTCGGTGCCGACCTCACGCTGATTGATGTGGCAGTTGATGTCGCGATGGAGGAACTCGATCGGATCCTCGATGGTGATGACGTTCGCGTGCCGCTGCTCGTTGAGGTGCTGAATCATGGCGGCGAGCGCCGTGCTCTTGCCGCTGCCGGTGATACCGGTGACGAGCACGAGGCCGCGGGGCTTCAGCGCGATTTCCTCCAGCACCTTGGGCAGGTTCAGTTCGTCGAGCGTGCGCGCCTGATACGGAATGGCGCGCATGGCATAGCACAGCGACCCCCGCTGTTGATAGACGTTGCAGCGAAAGCGCCCGATGCCAGGCACGCCGATGGCGAAGTCGCACTCCTTGTTCTCGGTGAACTCCTTCACCTGGCGCGGGGTCATGAGCTGCTCGGCCAGCCCCTTGAGATCTTCGGGGCGCAGCGGCGGCATGTCGAGGGCGGTGAGCTCGCCGTGCAAGCGGAGCGTGGGTGGCCGGCCGACCTTCAGATGAAGATCCGAGGCGCCACGCTGCACCAACTGTTGCAACACCGCCTTGAAGTTGAAAGCGCCGGGCGCGGCGACGGCGTTGACTTCCGTGGTGGAGGTCGGCGACGGGTTACCCATTCGCGTTGATGCGGAAGAGCGCCTGCCCGTATTCCACAGGCTGGGCGTCGGAGGCCAGGACCTCCGTCACGACGCCGGCGACTTCGCTCTCGATTTCGTTCATGATCTTCATCGCCTCGATGATGCACAACGTCTGGCCCTTCGCCACGCGCATCCCCACGGAAACATAGGGCTTTGCACCCGGCTCGGGCGCTCCGTAATACGTGCCCACCATTGGCGACTTGACCTCGCTCCCCGCCGGCTTCGCCTCGGCCTTCGGCGTGTCGTCCACGGCGGCCACGCCTTCGGCTGGGGTCAGGCGGCCCGGCGCCGCGGCGGCCAGTGGGGCGGCCATCGGCGCCAACACCGGCTGAGAGGCGATCTGCATCGCTGCCCGTCCTGACGGGCTCTTCGAGATGCGGATCTTCATCCCCTTGTCCGAAGAAATCTCGATGGAGTCCACCGTCGACTCGTCGAGCATGTCGATGAGCTTCTTGACGTAGCGTAGGTCGATCATAGGCCCATTGGTAGGCGCGCCGCGGTCTATCATGGCAGTCAGCCGAGCTCGATGAGCTCGCGCGGAAAGTGCGTCAACAGCTGCGATCCATTCGCATCAAGCACGACGTCGTCCTCTATACGCACTCCACCCCACCCTGGACGATACACGCCCGGTTCGATGGTGACGACCGCGCCCTCGGCCAGCATGGCCTCCGACGTTTTTGCCAACCTTGGCGACTCATGCACCTCCAGGCCAATGCCGTGTCCCAGGCTGTGGCCGAACAGCTCACCGTAGCCGGCCCGATCAATGTACTGTCTCGCGATGGCATCGGCATCCCGGCCCGACATGCCCGCCCGCACGCCCTTTGCGGCGCGCTCGTTGGCCACCTTCACTACCTCGTACACCTCGCGGTGCTCGTCGTCGGCACGGCCGACGACCACGGTGCGCGTGACATCGGAGCAGTAGCCGCCCACTTCGGCGCCGAAATCCATCAGCAGGAAGTCTCCCGGTTCTATTTCACGGGTGGACGACCGCGCATGCGGGAGCGCGGACCGAGGCCCGCTCGCCACGATGGAGGGGAACGGAAATCCTTCGCTGCCTTCGTCACGCAACGCCTTCTCCAGCACGCCCGCCACCTGAAGCTCCGTGAGACCGACACGAATTTCTGCGACGGTCCGCTCGAGTGCGCGCGTGGCGACGCCGGCCGCGTCGCGAATCCGATCGATTTCGCCGGCGTCCTTCCGCTCGCGAAGCAACTCCACGAGATCGGCGGTCGGGCGCCACTGCCAACGCGCACCCGCTTCGACCAGGCGCTGAAAATCGCGATGCTGAATGTGCGACGTCTCGAAGCCGACCACCTGCATGTTCGGGAGCGCCGCAAGATGGCGCCACAATCCTGTCCACAGGCTGGCCGGTTCGACGACCACACGGGCGATGTTGCCGACTTCATCCGCCACCTGCGTCTGATACCGGAAGTCGGTGATCAGCGTGACGTCACGCGGTGTGACGACCAGCAGTGCGTTCGACCCCGAAAAGCCGGTGAGGTAGCGAATGTTGGACAGGCTCGTGAGCAGGAGGCCGTCGAGATGGGCGGACCCAAGACACTCCACGAGCGCCGCAATGCGGCGCGGCCTCGCGTCGCTCACGCGGCCTCGTTTCGGGCACGGAGTGCAGCAACGAGTCCCGACAGCGCCAACTCGTACCCCAGCACGCCGAGACCGACCACGACGCCGATGGCGGTGGAGGCGAGCATCGAGTGATGCCGCTCGGGTTCGCGCGCGTACACGTTGGTCACGTGTACTTCCACGAACGGAATTCCCACCGCGGCGAGGGCATCGCGCAGTGCAAGACTGGTGTGTGAATACGCCCCGGCATTGACCACCGCGCCCGCCACGCGGCCGCGAAGGCCGTGGATGATGTCGATCAGGTCGCCTTCGCCATTGCGTTGCACGCACTCCACGTCCACGCCCAACTCGCGGCCGACTTCGGACAGGCGGTTCTCGACTTGCGAGAGCGTGGCGCTTCCGTACAGCTCTGGCTCACGAACACCCAGCAGATTGAGGTTCGGTCCGTTGATTACGGCGATCCTCACCGCTGCTTCAATCCCTGAAGCCACGCATTGAACTGCTCGATGTCGTCGGCGCTCCGTTCCGCGGGCCGTTCGCTGTCGGCGGCGACGTCGTCCGACGCGCGTTGGGTCTGCTGCGATCCGCTGGTGCGCGGAGCATTCCCCGATGACGCGCCTTCCGAAAAGAACTGGTCGAAGGAGAAGGCCTGCGACGGACGGGGAGGCCGCGAGGGACCGTCGCGAAAGACGCTGTCGAGAGACAGTTCGCCCGAGGCGGCGCGTGCGGGACGGCCGCTGATTTCCTGGACGCTGGACGTGCTGCCACCGAACGCCTGCGCGAGCGCGGCCGCGGCGGAGTCTTCCGACGTTGCCGGCCGCCGATTCCCGAACAGCGCGTCTATGGAACCGCTGGGCGTCCGTACTTCAGCGGCGCGTTCGATGGCGGGCGCCACGTACTCGGGGGCGTCCGCCGCAGCCTCGGCTGGCATCGTCGCCGGTTCTGGAGCGTGCGCTTCCACCGGCGCTGGCGCTTCGGCAACCGCCTCTTCGGCCACACCTTCTTCGTGGTACGCAAAGTCTTCGTTGGATGGCGGCGCCGGGGCGGCGGCGCGGACGACGGGTCGCCGCGAAGCGAAGCGCGCGAAGAACTCGCGCACATTCGGACCAGTGTCCGCGGGCGCGGGTTCTTGTGACAGCTCCTCTACACGGGTTCGCAGGCGCTGGTTGGAGGGCTCGGCGGCCGACAGTTGCGAATACACCTCGAGCGCCTCTTCGCGGAACCCCTGGGCCACGTACAGCTCGGCCATGGTTTCCGTGACGAATGGCTCGTGACTAGCGGGCGGTTCTGCATCAGCGGCGGCGACACGTTCCGAGCCGGCCGGGACAGACGCCTCGCGCTCGTCCATCAACTGCGCTTCTGCCGCCAGGACTTCGGGGGGCAGCTCAGCGGGGATCTCCGCGGCCGCTTCGGCCTCGACCGCGGGCTGCTCGATCTGTTCTGCGGCCGGTGCAGCGACGCCGTCATTTACGAGCGCGAGATCGAAGTCCGGGAGCCCGCTGTGGATCGTCTCGGCCGGATGTTCCGGAATTGCAGGCGCCGAGACAGCGGGCGTCGGCATGATCGGCTCGTGACTCATGCCACCGCTGCCCTGAAGTCCTGCAACCGAGGCGATGTGTCCAGCGGGAGGCTCGAACGACGGAACTCCGGACCCAAGTGTGGTATCGAGTTCGGAAGTGGTGGCGATGGGCTCGGCGGGCAGCGTGAACTCGGCGGGTTCCAGTCCCTCGGCTCGGGCCGACAGGTCGGGCATGAGTGACGCGGTTTCCGGCGCCGGCTCGATGTCGGGCATCGCGGGGCTGCTGACCGGTTCCTGAGCCAGTCGCACCGCCGGCATGGCGACCGTAGGAGCCGAGAAGCTGGACGCCTGCGGGAGCGGGGGTGGAAGCGGAGGCGAAAGGAGCGGGGCGTCGAACGGACTCCTGTCGTCCACGTCCAGGTGAAACACCGCCGTTGGTTGTGCGGGCGGCTCGGGCTCCGGCGCAGCCGTCGCTGGAGGGGATGACGGGGCTGCTGCATTCATCGACGCGATGAGACTCTGGATCTCTTCGTTCCGCGGATCCGCTTCGAGTACTCGGTCGTACCAGCCGCGTGCAGCCGCATAGTCCGCCTGGCTCCGAGCGATATCGCCCAGGTGCCGCAGGGCAATCAGGTTCTCGGGGTCGAGCGCGAGCGCCGTTTCGAATACGGTCCGCGCCTCGGGCATTCTGCCCGCTTCGTAGAGGGCCTGTCCGTACACAATGTGCCCGCTCATGTGACCGGGCTGCTGCGGAAGGAACTCTTCGCAGATCACGATCGCCTGCTCGATGTCGCCGGCTTTGCGGAATTCGTTGGCGAGCGGAGCGAAATAGCGCCGCGGATTCTCGTCGAATTTCTTCTTCAACTCGTCGATACGGGCGGTGCTGGCCATCAGAGCCTCGGTGGCGACGCCCAGGCGGGCGGGAATGAGCGGTTCAAGATATTCTACCGTTGGGACATGTCAATCAGAAGTGCATCCATCACTTGATTTTAGCGCTCGTCAGCGGGTAGCTTTTCATGCTTCCCCTTTCAGTTTTCCTGCTGCTCGAAGGAGTTCTGCCTCGTGCTCCAAACAATGCGGAGCTCCGCCAAATTCGTGTTCTGGATCTTGGCGGTGGCGTTCATTGGCGGTTTTCTTCTTTTCCAGACGTCCGGGTTGATTGGCAACACGCCCGTGACCCCCACCACGGCGGTGGCGACAGTCAATGGAAAGGACATATTGTACACGGATTGGCAACGTCGGTCGCAGCAGCTCGTGCAACAGGAGCAGCAGCAATCCGGAAAGTCGCTGACACAGGATGAGACGCGCCGGATCGAGAATCAGGCGTTCGACGAGATGGTCGCCGAGATCCTGCTCGAACAGCAGTACAAGAAGCGGGGCATCCTGGTATCGGACGATGAGCTGCGCGACTACGCGCGGTTCGCGCCGCCACCGTGGGTGCGAAACGCACCGGACCTCCAGACGGACGGCCGTTTTGATCCCGCGAAATACCAGCGGCTTCTCACGAGCGCGCAGGCGCGCCAATCGGGGCTGCTCGTGGCGTTGGAACAGTATTTCCGCAGCGAAGTGCCGAAGGAAAAGCTGTTCGAGCAAGTGACGAGCGGACTGTACATCACGGATGCGGATCTCTGGCGTTCGTGGCAGGATGCCAACGACAGCGCATCCATCAGCTTCGTGGGGTTCCATCCGAGGCCCACAAAGGCAGACTCCAACGTCGCGGATTCCGATCTCCGCGCGTACTACAACGCGCACAAGACCGAATTCGACCGACCGGGACGCGCATCGCTCAGCGTGCTGCACATCCCGCGCGTGATCACAGCCGCCGACAGCGCGGCGGTTCGGAACAAGATCGCGCAGCTCCGGGCCGAGGTCGTCGGGGGGGCCAAGTTCGAGGATGTCGCGAAGCGCGAATCCAGCGACACCGCGTCTGCGGTCCAGGGGGGCGACTTGGGCAAGGGTCCGGCGAGCCGCTTCGTTCCGGAGTTCGAGAAGGCCGCCAACGCGCTCAAGCCCGGCGAGATCTCAGAGCCGGTGAAGACGCAGTTCGGTTACCACCTCATCAAACTCGATTCCCGGAAGGGCGACACTTTGTCCTTGCGCCATATCCTGCTGCGGTTCCAGCCGAGTGATTCCTCGGCGACGCGCATCGATCGCGAGGCGGATCAGCTCGCGAAGCTCGTGGCAGGTGCCGATCAGCCGCGCAAGTTCGACGACGCGGCAAAGACGCTGGGCCTCAAGCCCTTTCAGGTGATCGCGTTCGAGAACCTTCCGGCCCAGTACGAAGGCCGCATGGTGCCCAGCACGAGCGCGTGGGCGTTCGGTGGCGCGAAGGTCGGTGAGGCCAGCGACTTGTTCGACGGGGATGACGGGTACTATGTCGCGCGGCTCGACACGCTCCAGGAGGGCGGCAAGACCTATGATGCTGTGAAGTCAGGGGTACTGGCGCGCGTGGCGGCGGACCGTGCGGTGGAGCGGTCGGTGCCGGAAGCGCTGGCGTTCGCTCAGGCCGCACGCGCGTCGTCGCTGGAAGCGGCGGCGGCAGCGGCCAAGCTGCCTGTGATTCAGACCGGTATGGTGTCGCGCGCCGGCGCGGCGCAGAAATTCGGCAGCCTCCGGGAGGCAGTCGGCGCCGCGTTCGTCGCGCCGCTGAACGAAGTCGGCCGTCCCATTCGTCAGAACGATGGCGTGTACGTCACGCGGACCGACGCGCGCAAGCCGAGCGACAAGGCCGCGTTCGACGCACAGAAGAAGGACCTGCGGACACGGCGGCTCCAGCAACTGCGTCAGCAGTGGCTACAGATGTACCTGGACGATCTTCGGAAAAACGCCACGTTGTCGGATCACAGGAAGGATCTGAATGCGCAGTTGAGGCGTCAGGCCGCCACGTAGGCGGTCGCGACAGCGACCGCCTAGCCCGGCCGCTTCGCGGCCTCTTCAGCTAACACCGGAAAGGGCGCAGCAGACGACAGTCTGATGCGCCCTTTGCGGCCTCTTCGGCCCGGGAAATCAGATCAACCGCTTGGGCTCCGGACGAACCTCTTCCGACGGCGTCGCCTCGCGACGCACCAGCGGATCGCCGGCGATGAGGCGGGGCTCGACGCGCGGCTCGGGCTCCGTGATGTGACGCTCCACGTCATTCACATTCTTCTTGAACTCGCGAATCCCTTTGCCGAAGGACGCGCTGATTTCCGGGATGCGCTTGGCGCCGAAGAGCACGAGCTCGATGAGCAGAATGACCATCAACTCGCCGAAACCGAGATTGCCAAACATGATGTCTCCTTAGAAAAGCGATCGAGCGATGAGATACGCGATGAGAACGCCGAGCAAGCTGAGGAGGCTAACGTCGAGCGCGACGGGGCCGAGTGAGAACTTCAGGATGACGAGGTCCAGCGTGACGGGGCCAACCGAGGGCTGAACGCCCGTGGTGAAGAATTCCTTGACGGCACCCGCCGGCAGGAAACGGCGCGCGACCTGCGTCAGGGCGCCGCCGATCACGAAGCCAATGCCGAGTGTCACCGCGTGAAACACCGGCCTGCGCGTGGAAGATCCGCGGGGCGCCATCAGGAGCGCCGATCCATGACGTACGAGATGGCGTCCGTGAGTGCGGCTCGTGCCGGGGTGTCCGGTAGCGTGTCGAGCGCCTCCTCGGCTTCGCGCGCGAAATGTTCTCCGCGCCGGCGAGCGGCGTCGATGCCGCCAGCAGTGGCCACGATCGCGACGACTTCGCCAACCTGATCGTCGGTGGGGGTCTCCGTGGCGAATAGTGCGTCCACGGTTTTGCGCGCCGCCGGCGACAGTCGGGGCAGCGCGGCGATGAGCGGAAGCGTGACTTTGTGTTCCTTGAGATCGAGCCCCGACGGCTTGCCCGTGGTGGACGCGGTTTCCGTATAGTCGAGAATGTCGTCCGCCACCTGGAACGCCATCCCCAAGCGTTCGCCGTAGTGCCGCAGCACGTCACGGTACTGGGCGGCGCCGCACATCGCCCCCGTTTCGCACGCGGCGCCGAGCAGCGATGCGGTCTTCGCTTTGATCAGCATTTCATAATCGTGCTCGCTGAACGCCAGGGCATCCACAGCCGCAAGCTGGCGCATCTCGCCGATGGTGAGCTGCGTGGACACAGCGGTGAGCACGCGCAGGAGATCCAGGTCACCGAGCGACACCAGGGCCTCGAGCGCGCGCGAATAGAGAAAATCGCCCATGATGACGCTCACCTGATGACTGAAGAGCGAATTCACGGTGGGCAGCCCTCGGCGCATGGCCGAGTGGTCGACCGAATCATCATGCACCAACGAGGCCAGATGCATCAGCTCGAGGACGGCCGCCATGGTGACGACGCGATCCTGCGGCGCATCGGCCGTCTCGCTCGCCAGCAGCGACAGGGTGGGACGGAACATCTTGCCGCGAATCTGCAGCAGATGCGTGCTCACCTGCTCGATGAGGGGCAGATCGGCAGAGGTGATGCGGCGCATCTCGAGTACGACCTCCTCGAGTCGCTCCCCCACGGGAGCCTGGATTTCACGGAGTGCGGCGGTAACTGGTACGCGCGTTCGTGCAACTCCGCCCGTCACGACTTGGCGCCTTCGACACTGGCCAGCCGGTCGGCGACGTCCCGGAACTGGATGTCGATGACAAAGACGCGCTGATAGAACTCGATGGCGGCTTCGCGCTGGCCGCGTTCTTCCGCGCACCGGCCAAGCAGATAGAGCACGCCGACGAGCTTGTCGTCGCTGATACCAGGTTCGTGCAAGCCGCGCGACAGGATCGTGGACGCCATCGAGTACTGCTCCTTCTCGATGAAGCACAAGCCAAGCGCTTCGTACGTGGGCACGCGATTGGCCGGCGCACGCAGCGCCTTCTGAAATTCACCGATCGCCTCGTCCAGCAATCCCATTTCCTTGTACGCCACGCCGAGATCGTAGTGACTCTGGTGGTCTTCGTCCTCGACGTTTTCCGAGATGCCCTGCTTGAACTTCTTGAGCATGTCCTGGAAGTCCGCCGCTTCATCTCCGGTCGGCTCTTCTTCCTCCACGATCATGCGCGTGTCCTTCGGTGCCTCATCATCCCGCAGCCAGTCACCCAGGTTGATGTAGGTGTCGTCGGGAGTCGCCGCGGACAGTTTCGTCGGCACGACGGGTGTGGAGAGCCGCGCCCCGGGTGTGGTGGGACGATGCTTTGCCTGCGGTTGCTCCGGCGGCGGCTGCAGGGCTGGAAGGTTCTCCATCGCGGCAACGGCGCGTGTTTCATCCGGCGCCAAATCGATCACCCGCTGGTAGATCGCCCGCGATTTCTCCACGAGGCCCGCGCGGAACAAGGCGTCGGCGAGCTGAATGTACGCTTCGATCAAGCGGCCGCGTTCGTTCGTGCGGAACGCGTACTCGACGCGCTTCTGGTGGTGCCGCACCGACTCCGGATTGAGCAGCACGATTTCGTCGGCCACTTTGGACGCAGCCGCCAGGTCGCTGGCGCGCTCGAATCCGATCATGGCGGTTTCGAGTTCGTGCAACCCGCCGGCACGGTCACCCGACTCCAGCATCGTTTCGGCCAGCCGGCGACGGAGGACGTTGTCGTCGGGATCGGCTTCGGACAGTGCCTTGAGCAGCTCCACCGACTGTTCGGCAAGCAACGTCGATTGCCGCCGCGTGGACCTGGGCGTGCGCGGAATGTCACCTGTCGGGGCCGCGGGCGCTGACGAAGAGGCCGTAAGATCCAGCGGCGCAAGCGGCAGGCTGTTGCGGGCCATGCGCCCACTCAGGTCCGCCCCCGGTTCGGCACCAGGTTGCTGCGGCGCCGCACTCGGCGCCGACTGCACAGGTGTCCCGCGAATGGGCGTTCCCTCGGGCATGATCAGCTCGAGATCGCCCCCGATGGTCCCGCCGTCGTCAGACGTCGGTGGCTCGGCGGCCGGTTCTGCGCCGTTCTCGTCCACGAGCATCGGCAGCCCCAACAGCGACGGACGCCTGTTCGGCGTGGGTGGGACCGGCGGCGCGTCGAAGTCTACGGTGTCAAAATCGACGCTCGTCAATTCCGGCGCTGATGGAATGGCGGCCGATGACACGGACGGCGTGGGGGGCAGATCGAACTCGAGGAGATCGGGAGCCGAGACGTCCAGATCCGCGAACTGTGGCAACGCCGGAGACGGAGGCCCTCCTATACTGGTGGGCTCGAAGTCGAGCAGCTCGCTGCCTGCGTTCGACGACGACGGCGCAGCGAAGGCCGTGGGCTCGAGACCGTCGAGAAGGGAGGCACTCGACGTGGCACCCTCCGTGAATTCGAGATCCAGGGCGCCCGTGACGCCGTCGAGGTGGCCGCCCGGATTGCTCGCTGAAACATCCGCCGCCGGCTCCCGCGGGACGGCAGGCGTTGCAATTCTCGGAGTCTCTGCCTCGTGCCGAGTGGGCGGTGGTGCCGGTGCGGTCGGCTCGACGCTGATGAAGGTCAGGCCGTCACTCGACGCCTTGATCCCCGACGAAACCCGTGGCGACGGCGGGCCGTCGCTGAGATCCAGAAAGACCAGATCCGCGGCGGACCGGCGGGGCGCTTGTCCAAGCGCACGAGGCTCGGCGGCTGGATCGATGGCTTTCATGCGTTCGAGCGTGGCGCGCGCTTCCGGGTCACGCCCGTCGTGCGTGTATCGCTCGTAGAGCAGCTGAAGCTGTTCGACCGCCTCCTGGCTGCGCCCCGCCTTGGACAGCTGATCGGCGAGCATGAGACGGATGTCGTCCTGATCGGGACAGAGATCCGCGAACTCCTTCAGCGCGCGGAATGCCTCGTCCACCTTGCCAGCCGACTGCATCCGATCGGCGTACTCGAGGAAGTTCTTCTTGGCATCGCTCTTGAAGCCCTTCTGCGCGCTGATCTTGCCGAGCTTGTAGTAGACGGTGGCGCGGCCGGGCGAGTTGCGAAGGATCTTGTTGCAAAGCGCGATGGCGTTGTTGAAAAACCCGCCATCGGCGTAGCGGTCAACAGCCTGCTCGTAATAGTCCACCGCATCGCCGACGCTGCCCTGCTTGAGGTACAGGTCACCAACGCGATTGAAGAGCGAGACGTCGACCTCGTCGTCCGTCGAGCCGTAGCCGTCGAGAATCTCGACGTAGACCGCCAGCGCTTTGTCGAACTGTTTTTTCAGCTCGAAATCGGCTGCCTTTTTCTTGAGCTTGGCGACATCTGGCATCAGCGACAGGCAGGCTGGCGATGGAGTCCCACACCTCGGGATGAAGGGGGGGTTAACCGGTAAAAGTTAGCGCTAAGTCATGGGAGTGACAAGGTTTGCCGCGTGCCCACGAGGCACGGCAGCGGCCCGCGCCATACCAGTACGGAAGCTCGCGCACGTCGTGGATATCCCACAGCGCCAGATCGGCCGAGAAGCCCACCGCCAGCTGGCCGGTACGCGCCGCCAGCCCAACCGCCGCCGCGCCGTTCACCGTTCCCGCGACGATCGACTCGGCCACCGACAAGTGCAACTGACTGACGCCGAGGGTAAGGATGAGGGGAAAGTTCGTGGTCGGCGACGTGCCCGGGTTGAAATCCGTTGCCAGGGCGACGGGCACTCCGGCGTCGATCAGCCGCCGCGCCGGTGCCTGCGACGTTTTGCCCAGAAAGAGCATGGTGCCGGGCAAGAGCGTGGCGACCGTTCCGGCTGAGGCCAGCGCCGCGATGCCAGCCTGACTGACCGCGGCGAGATGGTCCGCCGAGGTGGCGTTGAGTTCTCCCGCGAGCTCGGCACCGCCGCCGGCCTCGAGTTCATCGGCATGCAGCTTGATCCCCAGCCCCGCGTGGCGAGCGGCCGTGAGAATCTCGCGCGACTCGTTGGGCGTGAACACTCCCGGCTCGCAAAAAACGTCAGCGAACCGTGCGAGGCGTTCACGGGCCACGACCGGCAGCATTTCGTGCACGAGCAGGTCGATGTACAGGCGGCGGCCGTTTGCGCGCTCTCGGAACTCGAGCGGAATTTCGTGCGCGCCGAGCCAGGTGGGCACGATGCGCATTGGCAGCGATTGCGACAGCCGCTGCACCACGCGCAGTGATTTGATCTCGTCCTCGAGTGAGAGGCCGTAGCCTGACTTGACCTCCACGGTGGTGACGCCGGAGGACGCGAGCGCACGCAGTCGCGGCGCGGCAGCCTCGAACAGATCAGCCTCCGACCGTGCGCGAAGATCGCGCACCGACGCATGAATCCCCCCCCCGCGCCGGGCGATCTCCATGTAGGGCACGCCGGCGGCGCGCAGCTCCTGCTCCTCGTAGCGCGCGCGGCCAAAGATCGCGTGCGTGTGGGAGTCAACGAAACCCGGCGTGAGAACGCCCCCGGCGCAGTCCACGATGAACGCGTCCACACGGGTGTTGCGCAGAGTCTGATGGTCACCTACTGCGGCGATGCGATCGCCCTCCACCAGCACGGCGACGTCCGCGCGCACAACGGCGTCCGCCATTTCAGGTCCGCACCTGGCGCGCGCCGGCCCCGCGCAGGTGACCGTCTGCGCGGCATTCACGAAGAGCGTCGCGTTTTCGCTCATGCGACGATGCCTGGGCGGCCCATCACGTCACGGACGCGCGACAGGCGAAGGGGCGCCTGAGCTTCGCCGCGGCATGCGTAGAAACACTGATCACACTTGATCGGCTGATAGGCGCGGAAGTCGCGCCAGTGGAAATCGGTGGGAAAGTCCGGACACCGTTTCACGTGGCCCGTGGGATCGATGTGGATCGTTCGTTCGCCAGATCGACACGGCTCCGTGAGCTCCCCGCGCACCCAGCGGGGGATCTCCACCAGGTACGCGTCGGAGTTGGTGATCACGCCGCGTCGGCGGCGCTTGTATGCGAGCAGCGAGGCGATGGCGTCGTCCAGGGCGTCATGCATCGGCGCCGCGAGGACGTGGGCCGCGTTGCCATTCTTCGCTTCGGTGTAGACGCTGAAGTTCACCCCGCACCCAAGCGACGCCGCGCGTTCCACCAGGGGCATCAGCTGATCGAGGTTGTCATCCTTGATCACCGTGTTGAAGCGGATGTTATCGATCCCACGCGCGCGCATGCCGTCAACCGCGGTGAAGATCCGGTCTGTGAGACCGGGGATTCCCCGCGCGACGTCGTGCCGCCCGTCGAGGTAGTCCAGCGAAATGTTGAACTGGTGGATACCCGCGGCGCGCAGCGAGAGCGCGCGCTCCGGCGTCAGCATGCCGCCGTGCGTGATGAGCGTGACATACTTGAGTCGGACGGCCGCATCCACCGCGGCCACGAGGTCTTCCAGATCGCGCCGCAATAGCGGCTCACCACCGGTGAATGTCACCAGCATGGGGTTGAAGTACCTCGCGGCGTCCGCGTACGACGCGAGTTCGTGCTCCCTCGCCTCAGCGGGGGTCTTCCAGTAGTCGCAGAATCCGCAGCGCGCATTGCAGCGCAGGGTCACCTCGAAGTGGACCAGCAATGGACGCTTGCGGAACACCATCCAACCGTACTTGGCGAGGAAGAGTGGGACGTGCCACGGTTTGAAGCGTGCCGACAGCACCTCAGCGCGCCATCGGGATATGCAGCCCCGTTCGCGCCGCGGTGTCGCGTGCCTCCGCGTATCCCGCGTCCGCGTGGCGGGCCACGCCAATGCCCGGATCGTTCGTGAGCACGCGCTGGAGTCGCACTCGCATTTCCGGCGTTCCGTCGGCGACGATCACCTGCCCCGCGTGCAGGGAGTTGCCGATGCCGACGCCGCCGCCGTGATGGAAGGACACCCACGTAGCACCGCTCGCGACATTCAACAGCGCGTTGAGAATCGGCCAATCACTCACCGCGTCCGTGCCATCGAGCATCGCTTCCGTTTCGCGGAAGGGAGACGCGACGCTTCCGGTATCGAGGTGATCGCGGCCGATGACGATGGGCGCGGAGATCTCACCGCTCGCGACGAGATCGTTGAGCGCGACCCCGAACCGCGCGCGATCGCCCTGCCCCAGCCAGCAGATCCGCGCCGGCAGGCCCTGAAAATGGATTCGTTCGCGCGCGAGACTGATCCAGCGCTTCAGATGGTCGTCTTCCGGGAATAGTTCGAGCAGCAACTCGTCGGTGCGGGCGATGTCCCTGGGATCACCGGACAACGCCACCCATCGGAATGGTCCTTTCCCTTCGCAGAACAGTGGACGGATATATTCCGGAATGAAGCCCGGGATGTCGAATGCGTCCGCGACGCCGGCGTCGAAGGCCACCGTCCTGACGTTGTTGCCGTAGTCGAAGGCGATGGCGCCGCGCCGCTGCAATTCGAGCATGGCCCGCACGTGTCGCGTGGCAGTGGCGGTGCTGTGCGTTACGTACAGCGCCGGCTCGCGCTCGCGCAACGCAGCCGCCTCGGCAAGCGTCATCCCGTCCGGGATGTACCCGCGCAGCATGTCGTGGGCGCTCGTCTGATCGGTCAACACGTCGATGTGCACGCCGCGGGCGAGCAGTGCCTCGAGCGCCGGGGCGGCATTCATCACCACGCCCACCGACAGTGCGCGACCCTCGCGGCGCGCCAATTCAGCGAGCGCCAGTCCTTCGTCGAGGTTCGCCGCCTTCACGTCGCAGTACCCCGTCGCGAGTCGCTTGTCGATGCGCGTCTCGTCCACGTCGAATGCCAGCATGACGGCGCCCTGCATGGTTGCGGCAAGAGGCTGCGCTCCGCCCATTCCGCCCAGCCCCGCCGTGACGACCAAGCGTCCCGCCAGCGTGCCGCCGAAATGCCGGCGCGCGACAGCGCCGAACGTCTCGTAGGTGCCCTGGACGATGCCCTGCGAGCCGATGTAGATCCACGAGCCGGCCGTCATTTGGCCATACATGATCAAGCCCTGACGTTCCAACTCGCGAAAGTGTTCCCATGTCGCCCAGCGGCCGACGAGATTGCCGTTGGCGATCAGCACGCGCGGCGCACCGGGATGCGTGCGGAACACCGCCACGGGTTTCCCACTCTGCACCAGGAGGGTCTCGTCGTTCTCGAGGGCGCGCAACGACGCGACGATGGCGTCGAACGCCTCCCAGCTGCGCGCCGCGCGCCCCGTGCCGCCGTACACCACCAGCTCATCCGGCCGTTCGGCGACATCCGGATCGAGATTGTTCATGAGCATGCGCAACGCCGCCTCCTGCTGCCATCCCTTGCAGGAGATCGCGCTGCCTCGCGGCGCGCGTACGGGCCGAGGTCCGGACACCGGACGCATCGTGGCGGTCATGCTGAACTGCGCGAACCGAGAGTGAAGTGTCCACGCTCGATGGCGTCGGCGACATCTCGAATGTCCTGAGACAGGACGCGGTCCCGATCGAGCGGTGCGATCAACTGACGGACCAGGCGGAGACCTTCCGCGGCGCCGCGCCCGGCCTGCAGCGGCGCGCGATACTCCAGGCCCTGGGCCGCGCACATCAACTCGATTGCCAGGATATGACGCACGTTCTGGATGACGCGTCGCAACTTCCAGGCGGCGCCCATGGCCATGGGCACGCTGTCTTCCTTGTTGCCGCTGGTGGGAATGGTGTCTACGCTGGCGGGGTGCGACAGGACCTTGCACTCGCTGGCCAGCGCGGCCGCCGTGACCTGCGCCATCATGAACCCGGAACTGACGCCGGCGTCCCTGGTCAGAAATGGCGGCAGACCCTGGTTGAGATCCGGATGCACGAGCCGATCAATTCTGCGTTCGGCAATCGTTGCGAGGTTGGTCATGGCAATCGCAAGGAAATCGAGCGCCATGGCCACGGACTGACCGTGGAAGTTGCCGCCGCTCAGCAGCTCCGACGTTTCCGCGAACACCAGAGGGTTGTCGGTGGCCGCATTCAGCTCGCGGCCAATGACGCCGGCGCAGAAGTCGATGGCGTCGAGCACGGGTCCGTGAACCTGCGGCATGCAGCGCAGCGCGTAGGAATCCTGCACGCGCAGATCTCCGTCCCGATGCGATTCGCGAATGTCGCTATCGCGCAGGAGATCCCGCAGCAGGGCTGCGCTCGCGGCCTGGCCGATCTGCCCGCGCGCATCCTGGATGCGCGCGTCGAAGGCAACTGGAGTGCCGAGCAGCGCCTCGAGGGACATGGCACCGGCCAGATGCGCTACCTGCCACAGGCGATGCGCATCGACCACGGCAAGGGACGCGACCGCCGTGTGCGCCTGCGTGCCATTGATCAGCGTGATGCCTTCCTTGGGACCGAGACGTACGGGCGCCACGCCAGCTTGCGCCATGAGCGGCGCGGCGTTGCCGACCTCGGCGCCCCGGTGCAGTTGGCCCTCGCCAATGAGTGCAAGGGCCAGGTGCGCGAGCGGTGCAAGGTCGCCGCTGGCTCCCACGCTCCCCTGCTCCGGGATGGGCGGATACAATCCCGCATTGAGCATGGCGGCGATCGTATCCACCAGCACCGGCCGCGCGCCCGAGAAGCCCTTGGCGATGCAGTTGGCCCGAAGCAGCATCATGGCGCGCGCCTCCCGTTCCGGGAGCAGCGGCCCCACACCACACGCGTGGCTCCGCACGAGGTTCACCTGCAATTCATCCAGCCGGTCGCGCGGAATCGCGACGTCCGACAACTTGCCGAATCCGGTCGTCACGCCGTACGCGACGGCGTGTCCGCCAACGAGGTTCGCGACCACGTCATGGGCTCGGGTCATCCGGGCGCGCGCCCCGGGGCCAAGCTCGACCGGCGCGTTGTGAACGGCGACGGCGACGACATCGTCGAGCGTCAGCGAATTTCCGTCGAGTGTTACGATCTGAGGCATGTGGTCAATGTCTTGGCCGCCACCTGACAATTCAAGGGCGCGGTGAGTGGCCGTGTCGCGACTCGAGTGCCGTCAGCGCGGCAACGATTGCCTCGTGGGCCGGCGCCCACGCCAGAATGTCGAGGTACTCAACGACGCGCCCATCGATGCGCGCCTCCGCGTCGGCGGTAAACGACGGCGTGACCGCGACGGTGCCGATGGTGTCACCCCGATTGGTGTACAGCCTTGCGCGCGAGTATCCCGCCGCGGAGAGGAGGGGAAAAAGATCGTCCGGATCATCGCCGCACTCGCGCAGCAAGGAGGGATGGAACTCGAAATACACCATCGGCTGCCGTTCGCGCAGCAACGTGGCGGCGCCACGGAGGACGCGGAGGTCGGCGCCATCCGTGTCGATCTTGAGCAGGGTGACGTCGCGCACTCGTGCATCGCCGGCGAACAGTCGATCCAGCGTCGTCGTCGCCACCACGTTCCCGCCCTGCGATAACGGGGCGAGTCGCGCCGACCCGTGGGCGTCGCCGGTCATCTGCCACGCCGCGCCGCGGCCGTCGTCGCAGTACGTCGCCACCACGCTGGCATCCGCGTCGAGCCGTGTGACGTTCCGCTCCAGAAGCGCCACGTACCGGGGATTCCCTTCGATGCAGGTGAATCGGGCTCCCGGCACGACATCGAGCACCACGGCCATGGTGTCTCCGATGTTGGCGCCGACATCGATCATCACGAGCCGCACCCCCGCGTCGTGATGGGCCTTCGCGAGATGGGCCAGCGTCCGGTCGTAGGAGGCGAACAGCGCGCGATACACGGGCAGCTCATGCGACAGCGGCATGGCGAGGATTCGCTGGCCCACGGCCATCATCACCACTGGGTCCCCGTGCCGAATGAGCCACGCGCGCAACCGACGCCACCGACCCTCGGTTCGCGCCTCGGCGTTCCGGCGCGCCGCCACGCGGCGCGAAATGGCGGCGACGTACCGGCGGAAGGCAATCGTGCCAAGCCACGAGCGCAGCATGCGCGATCCGGTTACGGAAAGCCTTCGTTGCGATACGTGGACTTGTGGTAGTCGAACTTCAACTCGGGTTCAGCCTTGAGCGAGATCAGGAAGTTGAAGGCGAAGCTGCCGTTCGGCGACTGCGTGAAGGCGAAGATGGCGCGCCAGTCGTGCAGATCCCGGGAGAGCGACACGATCTGGCTCGCGAAGTTGCGCGCTTCGAAGTCGTACTGCGTCTGCCAGGTGGCCGCCCAGTGCTCGGTGAGATTGAAATTGACGTTGCTGCCGAGCGACGTGGTGGGGGGCGTGAGGTAGATCGGCGCGCCGACGAGGCCCGAGGTGATGGGAGTCTCGGGTGACGGGTTGGTGCGCTGATTGGCGACGCACTGATCGTACTGCAGCTTCAGCAGCGGCGTATTGAACTGCACGCAACGCGTAGCCGGATCGAACGCGACCACGTTGAGCGCGTTGCCCGACGGTGGTCGCTGGCGCGCGGAGGTGAACGTGAACGACGCCTGCCACCCTTGGGTGGCCGTCGGGGCGAAGGCCGCCGTGCGCGATGCCCTTCCCGCGACGGACTGCGACGCAACCTGGCGCGCGTACGGATCCACCGGGGGCGGCTGATTCCGATCCCCCGGCAGCGTATTGGAAGCATCAGCCTTCCCGAACAGCTTGCTGAACACCGAAAAGGGATTGTTCGCGTTGCTGAAGGAAAACGAACTGGTGATGCGTTCGCGATAGGGTTTGAAAACCGCCGTGTCGCTGATGTTCGAACCCTGGAAGAGCGAGTAGTTGACGCCGATATCGAAGCCCGGCAGCAAGTCCGACCGCAGCGTGTATCCGAAATCCTGCGTGGTGAGGCCGCTCCACGCCTTGTGCGTGAAACTCGCGCGCTGGAAGTCGTACGCCAGCGACGTGAAGTTCACCGCCAGCAGCTTGATCTTTTCGCCGGACTCGGGGTTCGAATCGTTGGCCGAGCGCAGCTTGGCTTCGAGGTTTGTGGCGAGTCCGAATGACAGGGCGTTCTGCGCGAGTGCGGGGAGATAGTCCGAGCGACCCGAGGGGCTGTAACGGCTGCGACCAAGCGCCGCCAGATACCGGTCGCTCACGTCCTTGGCGGGCGAGTACGTATAACCGATGGTCGGCGAGATCGAGTGTCGAAGCCGTGTGAACGGACCGAAGCCGCTGAAGAGCCCGAAGAGGGTTGGCGCCGCGGAAAGTCCGTACGTGAGCCGCTTCTCCTGACACACCCACGAGCCGCCGGTCCGTTCATTGCGCACGCAGAGTGGTCCCCCATCCACGTTGGACAGCGAGAGCGAGGGCGACAGGTTGAACACATTGCGGGCGACCGGAGGCAGCGTGAACTGGGGCGTGTAATTCAACTCGCTCCTGTACGTCTGCGCGTAGATGCGTTCCGTCTGCACACCCGTGACCACGTCCGTGACGATGGCGCGCTCAGGGAAGTCGTTGTGCGCCGCGCTCACCGAGAAGGACTGACCCAAGTTGTAGCCGAAGATCTGGATGGGCGAATCGAAATTGAGCTGGCTCGTGGTGGCCGATCGCTTCAGCGTATCGCCAAAAATGGTGTCGAGTCCAGCCGCCGTCTTGCCCGGGCGCAGCAGGAGTCCCAGGGATGTCGGCTGATCGATGCCCCTGGACTGTGAAGACGAGTAGTTGAGCGACGGCGTCCACGTCAGCCAACTGAACGGGGTGATGGAGCTGGTGGTCAGGCTGACGGTTGGGAACGACCGATCGAGCTGCGAGCGTCCCGGGTACTGCTTCTGCGAGAACCCCATGCTCAACTGCGCCGGTCCCAACTTCTGCTGGTAGTTGGCCTGCGACGAAATCGTCGCGAGCGCCGCGTAGGGATTCACGGTCGTCAAGCGTTGCAGCGTGGTGCTGGTGACGAGGTTGATGTTCGTGGAGAGCGAGCTGTTGCGCGTGAACGCTTCCTGATGCGCCCAGCTCAGCGCCGTGTTGGTCTGCGCATTCGTGTTGGTGCGACTGAGCGCGAGGCTGCCGTTGAGGTAGCGTTCCAGCCAGTGATAGCGGAACTCCCCATTGTACCGCATGTAGCCGACGTCGCCCAGCACTGATTCGCCGGCCGAACTGCGCCAGTCCATCGAGGCCTGCGCGTCCATGAAATCGGAGATCGCGAAATAGTAGCCGATGCCTTCGACGTCCCGACGGTAGCTCTTGCTGTTCCGAATGAAATCGCTGATGCCGAAGTTGGGCGCGATGATCCCACTGTGGCGGCCGCCGCGAATGTCCTGAAAAAGAAACGGCAGCCACAGGACGGGCACGTCGCCGATGTACAGCACGGCGGGTCGCGCCACGACGAACGAGCCCGTTCGCTTGATCTCGTTGGCCTTGAAGTAGTAGTCCGGCACCGAGTCGTCGCACGCCGTGACCGTCCCGTTCTTCAGGTAATAGGTCGCCGCGTTCGCATTGTGAATGGAGGAATCCCTGTTCGCCGCGATCGCGACCTTTTCGCCCGTGATATTGAGCGTCTGCCCGTTCTCCGGAATGCTCGTCTTGACGCCGCCGACCATGGCACGCCTGGTAGTCAGGTCGTAGCTGCCCGAGCCGGAGCTGAGCACCGGCGCGGCGCCCCCAGGTCCGACGAACACGTTGTGCCTCTTGTTCGAATCGCTGCCGACACGAATGCTGGAGCCCGCTCCGACGTACTTGATCGTGTCGGATTTCACGAGCTGTGAATCGCGCTGGACGATCGCCTTCCTGGAGAGCTCGATGGCGCGTGAAATGGCATCGAACGAAATGGTCGCACCCTGATACTGCGTCGTGGTGTAGCCCGGCATCCCCAGCAGCCGCTGCATCACGGAATCCGGCGGCGTGAAGTTCGCGCGCGAGATGGTGTCCTTGTTCGCCAGGGTGTCGACCCCGGCGCGCAGCGAATCGGCTTTGGTCCGCAACGTGTCCGCGCGCCCCGAAGGCTGCCCGGCGGGCGGCCGAGCGGTCGGGCGCGTCGGCACCTGCCCCTGCACCTGTTGCATGCCGACTGCCCCCACCACTCCCGCCAGCACCATCACACGCAGGAGCTTCACGCGACCACTCCCGCATCCTCGGCCGCTGCGGCCGCTTCTTCCTCGCGCTGCTTCTTGAGACGCTTCCGGAAAACCAGGAAGGAGAGTGCGATGCTGAGCTCGTACAGCATGTAGAGCGGGACCATCAGCGCGATCGACGTGACGAACAGGTCGCCCGGAGTGATGATCGCCGCGGCGACATACGAGCCGAGGATAGCGTGCCGTCGGAACTTCGAAAGGAACTGTGGCGTAACGAGCCCGAACGCCGAGAGCAGCAGGATTGCAATCGGCAGCTCGAACACCGCGCCCATCGCGAGCACCATGCTCGTCACGAATCCGAAATACTCCGAGACGGTGATCATCTGCTCGAACGAACGGTCCCCGAGCTGGAAGAAGAAACTCAGCGTCATGGGCAGGACGAAATACCAAGCGAGCGCTGCCCCGCAGATGAACAGGAAGACGACGCCGCCGATGACGGGGATCACCACCTTCTTCTCGTGCCGATGGAGCGCTGGCGACAGGAACAGCCAGATTTGATAGATGATCACAGGCAGCGCGATCACGATCCCGACGATGATCGCCGTTTGCATCAGGATGGAAAAACCGTCACCCGGATGCGTGTAGACGAGCTTGTGACCGTGCAGGAACGGCAGGATCGGGCCCTGCATCCACGTGAGCAGATCGAATTTCAGGACGAACACGAAGCCGACGACGACGCCGACGACGAGCGCGGCCAGCGACCAGATGATGCGCCAGCGCAACTCCTCCAGGTGGTCGAGAAACGGCATCTCGGCCGAGTTACTCATCGTCGTCTGCTCCGCGTCTATCGACCGAGTGCCCGAAGCTGTCCCTGCGCGAGCACGGCCTCGTCCGAACGTGGAAACTCTCTGAGAATCCGGTTGAACGCGTCTCTCGCGGCCGCGGGCCGTCCCGCCGCTTTGAACGAGAGGCCCTGCTTGTAGAGCGCCGTGGCCGCCTTTGGCGATTTAGGGTACTGCTTGATTACCAGCCCGTATACCGAGTCGGCTGCCGCCTGGTTCCGTTCGGCGGCGTACGTCTCGGCGATGTACACCATGGCCTCCGGGGCGTCGTCATACGTTGGGTACGTCCGCAGCAGCTCCTCGAATCCGCTGCGCGCGGTGGACGTGCTCCCGCGACGCAACTGGTCGAGTGAGGACTGGAAGAGCTGTCCGGGTCCCGGGCCCGTTGGGGCTGGATGGGCCGAGTCAGGCGGGGTGGCGGCGTTTGCCGATTGCGCGCGATCCTCGAGCGACGCGCGCAGCTCCTGGATGCGGCGCTGGCTCTGGCCCGTCAACTCCTGAATCTGCAGCAGCTGGCGACCCATTTCGTAGTGATCGTTCTGCATGTCGCTCTGGAGCTTGGCGAGCCGAACGCTCAGAACGCGCACGGAATCCGTCTCGCGCGAGATCTGCGACAGTACCCGGTCCATGTTCGCGCGCTGCGCCGCCTCCGCTTGCGCGGACGCGTCGCGGGCGGCCTTGAAACCGCTCTGCATGTTGGTCTGCAACAGTTCGACGTCGCCCTTGGACGCGAGACAGCCCACCACGCCGAGCGCGGCGAGCGGTGCGAGTCGGCGCCATCTGGTCATGGCCTGGGACGCACGAGTGCGCCTCCATTGCTGGGGAACTCGAATTCCGCCCGACGATTCAGCTGGTACGCCGCCTCATCGGTGCCGTCGGCCGCCGGCTGCGAATCGCCCATGCTCTGGGTGGTCATGCGATTCTCCGTGATGCCCTTTCCTTCCAGATAGCGTTTCACCTGCGCGGCGCGACGCTGACCCAACGCGAGGTTGTACTCCGCCGTCCCGCGCTCGTCCGTGTGCCCGGTGATCGCAAGCGAGACCCAGCCGTTGGCGACGAGAATGGGCACCTTCGAGTCGAGCGCGGCGCGCGCGTCGTCACGGAGCACGTCCCGGTCGTAGTCGAAATAGACCTTTTGCGCCAACACCTGCGCCATCTCCGCAGTGGTGCGCTTTGACTCCTCCTCAGTGCGCGCGACGCTGGCGGTGTTGGCCGCAGCGATGGAATCCGCCCGACGCTTTGCCATCGCGGCTCCGGAGTCCTCCCGGTGGTCCTCACCCGCGCTCGCGACCGGAACCGCGGCCGGCGCCGGTTGGGGCTCCGGCTTCTTGCGGCAGGCGTCGAGGCCGCCGGCTGCGAGCACAAGGGCAAACGTGAGGGCGGTGGTGCGACGCGTCATGCGAGTCTCCGTTATCGTAGGGATGGCCGGCAGGCGGTTCGAGAAGACACATCCAGGTGCGCGTGCGACAATGAACGATAGCAGGGTGGCGGTATCAGGGGCGCGGCGGCGCGTGCTGAAATGGCGGGAACGACCCCCACTAGTTGGAGGACAGACGGGGTGACCACGCAGGATTTCGTACCGCCGCGCCGCGCGTGAGTTGACGCGTCCGGCCGGATTCGACGTCGAGCACCCAGAGCTGTTTCACACCGCTCCGATTCGATACGAACACGAGATGACGTCCGTCGGGCGCCCACGACGGTTCCTCGTTCTGGCCGTCGCTCGTGAGTTGCTTGAGCGCGCGGTCCCTCAGCCCGATGGTCATGATCTGAAAGATGCCGCCGATACGTGACTGGAATGCCACGCTGCGGCCGTCAGGCGACCAGTCCGGACTCGCTCGGTACGCATTCTCGCCGAACTCCAGCGGCGTGAGCAGATCGACGTTGGTTCCGTCGGCATCCATCGTGTAGATCTCCGGATGTCCGGCGCGCCCGGACGTGAAGGCGATGCGTCGTCCGTCAGGACTGAAAGTGGGCTGCACGTTGTCACTGCCCCGTCCCACGGACAGCCGGCGACCAGAACCGCCCGCAAGGGCGATGGTGAAGAGGTCTACGCCGTCATCGACCCCGTGGCCGTAGACGACGCCGGAGCCATCGGGCAGGTACACGGGCGAGATGAACACGCCGTTTCCGCTGGCCAGGGTGCGCGCGCGGCCATTGCTGAGATCCTGCACGACGATCTGTGATGGGACGAGCAAAGAATACGTGATCATGCCGCCACCGGGGTGCCATGCCGGAGAACCAGCCGTCCCGCTCTCGGTGAGCGACGCGAGCTGCTCGCCGTCGCTGTCCACCACCCAGATTCGCCTGGTGCGCTCGAACAACACCCGCGTGCGCGCGGTGCCGCGCGACCCCGTGATCGATTCCTGGAGTTCGTCCGACAAGCCGTGCACGGCCGCGCGCCACGCGCGCATTTCCGACATGGCCGGGGCTGGGAAGTCGCGGATCAGCGCCGTCTGTCGCGTGGCCACGTTGTACACTGCCAGATGCAGCCCCGCCGCCGTTGACGTGATCTGCACGGCGGCCGCGGCTCCCAGCCTGGCGAGCATCTGCCAATTGGGAACGTTCGCTCTGCTGGCGTCGCTGGCGGCGCCGGCTTCCAGCGCCATGACACTGACACGATCGCCGAAATCAAGGTCGCGCTGCACGATCGATCGAATCGAGTCGGCCCCCAAGCCCTTTGATGGCAGGACGACGACGCCCGGCTTGGTGCCGGGATCGTAGGTAAGGCCGATGCGAACGGCATGAGTGGTATCCTGCGCGCCGAGCGGACTGGCAATGCACAGCAGCGCGAGGAGCGCGCGGCGAGAGGTCATGGTCGACATCAGTGGATGAGGCGTGGGTCGAAGCTGAAGATTACCGGAAGCACATCGTCTTTGAACCCCGCCGGTAGTGGCCCGAACGAATGGGATGCGAGTTCGACAGCAGCCAGCGCATCCTGATTGAACGAGTACAGGCCCGATGGCCTGGTCAATCGCGTTCCGGCGACGCTGCCATCTCGGCGAATGAGAAAGGTGACTTCGGCCGTGAGTGCCCCTTTCGCGGTGGGCTTGAACTGGAGGGCGATCTGTCGAACGATGTTCTGGAGGTACCCTCGGTCCGGAAAGTCGATCCCTGCGGTACTGACATTCGCCACGTCGGCGCCACGTCCTCCAACCGGTCCGCCCTTCGCAACTGGAGCCTCCACCGGTTTCGCGGAGGGAGGCGCTGCATTGGGAGTGGCGACCTTTGCGGCACGAACGGGAGCCGCTTTCGACGGCGCCTTCATGCGATCCGGGACTGGCGCTTCGCGCGACAGGGGTGCCTTGGGCTGCGCTGCCGCCGGAGGCAGTAAGGTTGGCGGCGGTTCGCTGACCACTCCGATCTGCCGCGGACCCGCCGGCGCTGCCACCAGGTTCACGCGGTAGACCGGTGCGGACGATCGGGTCGCGGTGGGATGCAGTAGGACGACGCCGGCGACAACAATGACGTGCGCCAGCGCTGACGCCATCAACGGCACTCGCAGCGAGAAGTCGTTTCGCGCCGCGAGCGAGGTCACCTGGCGGGCTCCGGGTCCGTCATCAGTCCCACATCGCCAACGCCGGCCGCGCGCATGATCGCGAGCACCTGGACGACGACGCCGTAGGGAACGCCATCGTCGCCTCGCAGATACAGGCCGTCGTGCGGCCGTTGTGACGCGAGGGCACGAAACGCGGAGCGGAACTCGGAGAGGCTCATCCGGGTGTCGTCCACGTAGACGTCCCCGGTCTTGCTCACCGTCACCACGAGCCCGGTCTTCGGCTCCAGCGGCCTGGCGTCGGCTTTCGGCAACGCGACATCCACCCCGCCCTGCATCATCGGCGCGGTGATCATGAAGATCACGAGTAGAAGCAGCATGACGTCAATGAGGCTCACGACGTTGATCTCTGCATTCAGCGGCAGGCGATCGCGACGGCGGCGCATGCTAGATGCGTCCCTCGCGTACGAGCATGGCGATGACCGTTGTGCCAAATCCTTCCAGCAGGTTGTCCAACCGGTTCAGGCGACTGGCGAGAATGTTGTACCCGAACGTGGCCGGAATGGCCACGGACAGCGCCGCGGCGGTGGCCACGAGCGCTTCCGCCACGCCCGGAGCGACGGCGGCGAGGTTGCCTGATCCCTTCGTCGCAATGCCGACAAACGCGTTGATCACGCCCAGCACCGTCCCCAGCAGCCCAATGAGCGGGCTGGCGGAACCGATCGTAGCCAGCCACGGAAGGAACCGTCCGAGCCGATCGCGCTCCGACAGCGACTCGGCATCGAGCACCAGTCGAAGCGTTTCGACGCGCGAGGCCGCGGCGTGCGCCGACACACGCTCAACCGGGTTTTCGCCAAATTCGTCTCGCGCGCGGGGTCCCGTTCCATCGTCA
>JANYIN010000066.1 GCA_025362035.1 Gemmatimonadaceae bacterium
GTAGCGCGACGACTTCCTCCAGCTTCCAGACGTGATCGCTCACGCCAGCCGCCATGGCTGGCGTTTGCTTGATCCCGCCGTTGTTCTTCGTGAGCTCATGTGAGGGCGGCAGAAATTGTAGTATCTGTGACTCGACATAGCTCGTCGAAACCAGTTCTTCCTTTGGACTGTCCATGACCCACTGCTTCTCGACGCGACCAGCTCGGGCGGGCTGTAGCGCGTCGTTCCTTCGATGGCGGGCCCGTAGAGTTAAACGAGCTGCGCGTAGTCCACCCCGTTCCACCCGACGGCGTTTTCAATGGCGCTCAGGTACGACTTGAGCCCATCCGTGGAAAGTTGCACGCGGTGCGCGAGACGCGCAGCCAAGTCCTCCATGAACAGCTTCGCAGCGTCGGCGTCTCGCGTCCCGACGTGCAAGCACGGAATCACCTTCGTGTCGGCGCAGATGGCCGTCCACGTCCACGCATCCCCACGACAACGACCCTTCTCGTCGCGCGGGACACGGCGCTCCTTGCACTGAATGAAGCTCCAAATCTCGTCGCACTGAACCGTCTTGCACGGCAGGTTATCCGGATTCTCCTTGACTCGGCAGAGCAGGCAGGAATGTTCGAGGCGGCAGGAAACCGTACCCGCATGGCTTTGCCTCTTGGCATGGACGGTTCGCCAGTGGTCGCTGCTTCAAAGGCACAAGAGACGACCGCCGAGCCTGAATCGCCAAAGAACGGCGGGGGCAGCGGGAATGGTGGCAACGGGAATGGCAGGGAGGGCGGATTCAATACCGAGGGCGTTGATCCGGCCATCCTCGGACTGCTCAAGAGGCTACCCCAAGGCGGCACCGTGATGACGGCCAAGCGCCGAAAGCAGTTTATTGACGCCTTTACCAATGTCGTCAACTTCATCTACCCCGATGCCGACGACCCACAATGAAGCGAACGGCCACAGACCCGCTTTTCGAGGGTTGGTCTGTGGCCATTCCGGAACCCTCACAACGGCAGAAGCCGCAGGAAGGTGGAACATGAAATTAGCTAAATTTCTGCGGGCGCCGAAAGGCGCCCGCTCTGTTTCTACTATCCCCGCTCTGCTACAGCTTTCCTTTGCTTCTCTTTCTGCTGTGACCGCCGCGCGCCGAAGAATGCAGTGCCGACGACACCAAGCGGGGCAAGCATTGCTGTGAATCCCTCCAAGGACTTGTCGTGAACGAGAAGGTCATGGCCGTAATACATGCCGGCGAGTATCAGCGCGCCAGCGACAACGACGCCACCTATCTGCGAGATGCCCCCGAGAATCATGTAAGCCTTTTCCATCCACTGCCTGTGCCCTCCCTGGTTCTCTGCCATCGTCACGAAACGATCGAAGGACCCCGGCAGGATCTCCTCGAAAGCACGGGCATGCTCAGGATGCGGCACAAGGCCGGAGTACAATTCGGTGCGCGTCGCGACCGGCCGAGGCGGGGGCGCGACGACGGCCGGAGATGTATTGTGGATTACTGGCGAGGCGGGCGGTCGGACCGCAACGCCGTTTTGCTTACGCTTCTTGTTTCGCGCCAGCAGCGTTCGACGCCATCGCCTTGTTGAGATCGCGGTTTACAGCGCGCCAATCCGAATTCAGGGCACGCCTATCCGCTTCGGCGGGAGTCTCGCTGAGCACGAATGCGTCGTTCGAGAGGATACCACCAATATCGACCGCGCGGGCAACGCCGCGCAGGAAGGTGGGCTTCACGAAGATGTAGTCGTCGAAGGACATTAGTTCCGATTAAGCTGAGATCGGCACCACAAGGACTACCAAGCTAGGGGGGCGCAACCAACGGTGCAAGAATACTACCGTCTTGGTAAGTATCGGTTCCAAGTCGTTGCGGCTTCAACCTTTTCGCCGCCAACGGGCCTTCGCGGCGATGGCCGAGCGCTTCGAGGGCGTCAGGGCGTCCGCCCGAGCCTTCCCCCGCTTTGCCGCCGCCGCGTCCGGTAACGTGGCAGTCTCTTCCTCCCGCTCCCCCGTTGCCGGCTCGCCGACCATCTTGGCGAGCTGCATCATGTCTCGGGGGCGTTCCGGGGTTTGGGCATGACGGCGCCTTCGTCATGCCATAGAACTCCATGGCGCACCAATTTGAATCGGTCATAGCCGAGTTCATGTTCACGGACGTGTTGTCGCCCTTTGTAGAGCACAGAATCCAAGTCCTTCCGGTTTTCGTGTCGAGGAGCATAACTCCGCGCATCATCGTCGGTACACTGCTGACTATTTGATAACGTCCGACGGAAGGTGATTCGACAGGAGCAGAGGCGCCAGCCACCTTCCCCTGAAGCACGGCAGCGTCTGCATTCCCGGTAGCACCACCACAGCCAGTCGCAACGGGTAGTCCGGCGAACACGGCTAACGGCGCGACCTCAGGGTCGTGGGCATTTCGTGGAAGCTACACTACCATTGGCGCTGCCACCAAAATTCAAACTGTACCAGTGCCCAGGGGGGTGCGCCCGCGTGCACGGAGAGTGCCGAGCGACATGCGTCATCCCGGCTGAGCGAAGAGCTCCATGGAATTCTCATCCGGCGACAGTTGAACCAGACGTTGAAAGCGCATGCCCGCTTTCACGAGCAACTTTCTGGAGCTCGAATTCTCTGGATGAACCACCGCGACAACGCGTGGCAGGCCATAAGCCGAGCGTGCGTGTGACAACACGGCCGCCGTCGCTTCGAATGCGTACCCGCACGACCGGAAGGCGGGAAGGAACGCGAACCCGACGTCGACGTCGTCGAGCGAGTCGCGCTTCAGCAGGCCACAGATGCCAATGGGCGTCCCATCGGTCTTCAGTTCAGTGAGCCAGAGGCCGAATCCATGGCGCGCATAACTGGTCGCCGGACCGTTGCGGACGTAGCTGCGGGCATCGTCCAACGTCCGCACCCCACGGTCTCCGATGAATCGGAGAAACGACGGATCATTCAGAAGTTCGATCAGAAATGGTGCTTCCCCCTCGGTGATCCGGCGCAGAACGAGGCGTTCGGTTACGACCTCGCGAGGCGCAAGGGTCGCCTCCGTCGTGTTCGCATGGCCCGCGTCGTTCGGTTCGAGATGCACGTTACGGTCGAGTGGCCTTTGTGCTCCGCACCGCTGCCGGAGCGCCGAGCTTTCGGATGAAATACGCCGCTGTCGCCGAGTCGACCGTCACCCAGTTGGCGTGCCGCATCATGTGATGGGTGTCGTCAGGGATGATCAGCTCCTCGAACTCCACGCCCTTCTTCTCGAGCCTCAGCGCCAGGCTCACGGTCTGCGTGAAGCGCACGTTGCGATCGTCGTCGGCGTGGATGAGGAGTACCGGCGAGCGCCACGTTGCAACGGAGGAGACTGGCGAGGACTTCCACGCGACATCGAGCGCCCGTTGAACGTCAGCTGGCTTCTCGTATCTCGGCGCGAGCAATGGCGCGGCGCGCTCGTCCGTCCAGTCGTGCACGCCGTGAATGTCTACGCCTGCCGCGAAGAGATTGGAATTTCGACCGAGCGCGAGTGCCGTGAGAAACCCGCCATAGGAGCCGCCGTAGATACCGATGCGCGACGCGTCCACCTGCGGCAACGCGCGCAGATAGGCGGCGCCGCCGAGGACGTCGAGATATTCCGACGCGCCTCTGGCACCCGCGTCCTTCGGGTGCTGAAAGTCCCGACCGTAACCGATTCCCAATCGATAGTTCACTGACAGCACCACGAAGCCCTGACTGGCCAGGTACTGGTTCGACGCATACGAGTTGGCGTAGTAGTCGGAATAGTGCCAACCCAACAGCATCTGCCGAGGCGGTCCGCCGTGCACGAAGACGATGGCGGGCCGCTTGCCGTTGCGCTCGAGCGACGTGTTGGTCGCGGCGTCGAACAATTGCCCGTGAACCTCCATCCCGTCCGGAGACATGAAGACCACTTTGCGCGGCGTCACCAGTTGCGCGGTCGGAAAGTCTGCGGGAATGCGATCCGCCCCGATCCACGTGATGCCGCGAGACGGCGAAAGCACAGCGGGAAGCGGCGGGCGCTGGGCAGTCGCGCCGATGAATGCAATGGCATTGCCGTCGCCCATGAACGCTGGGGTCCATTCGAGACCGGCGCCCGGCGTCAGCACTTCCGGGGCAGCGCGATCGATCGGTACGCGCACGATGTGTCGGCGATCGATGTCGTCCGCATCGCTGCCGTCGTTGGCGGCGAACGCGAGCCACCTGCCATCCGCGCTCATGCTCACGAACTCGGCCATGTACCGTCCGGGCGTGAGCAGCGTAGGCACGCCGCCGGTTTCCGGGATGGAGTAGAGGTGTGCCCATCCATCCATTTCCGACACGAACGACACCCGGCTCGCCCCGTACATCAGGTTCGGGCCGCCTTGCGTGCCGGGTACCGACCCGCGCAACGTTTCGGGGCTCTTCCACAATTGATGTGCGTTCCCCGTGCGGGCATCGGCCAGCCAGATGGCCCACTTCGTTGGCTTGTCGGACAGCACCGAGTCCGGCGCCCCACCCGCGCCCGGCCGACGGATGAAGGCGACGCGCGAACCATCAGGCGACCATTTCGGCGAGACGTCGCGCGACGTGGACGGCGCGATCCATCGGAGCGCCGTGGAGTCGTTGGTGTAGATGCCGATCATCGAATGCTCGCCACGTCCGGACACGAATGCCAGTCGCAGCCCGTCGGGCGACCACTCCGGGGCGCCCGCGTCGCCGTTGGCCGAGAAGAGCTTCTTCGCGGGCGAAGCGCCGTCGATCGGGACCGTCCAGATCGCGCGCTCCTTCACGAACGCCACGACATCGCCACGCGGCGAAATGACAGGATCGTCGCCGTCGGCCAGCCGTTGCGGCGAGCCGCCTGCAAAGGGCACACTCCAGATCTCGATCTTCGGCGCAATCGGCAAGGACAAAGGATTCGGTGACGAGCCGGCCCAGTTCGAACCGTGATCACCTCCCCGCACGTACACGACGTGCGTGCCGTCTCCGGAGATGGAGATGCTCGTCAGCTCCTGGCCGTCGTCCACGGCGTACGCGGTGAGCCGACGCGCCGTGTACTCGGGAGCATCTGCCACCCAGACGTTGCGTCGCCCCTGTTCGTTCAAGGCGTACGCGATGCGACTGCTGTGGCGAGCGGTCGCCAGCTCATTCGGGAACGGATAGCTCTTGACCTGCCCGATGGTGAAGCTGGCCTGCGCACTCGCCAGGGCGACTGGCGTCGCGACGAGTACGGCGCCGACGAGGATGGGATAGAGCACGACGCGCATTGACGGGTCCTCGGTTGAAAAAAGACGACACAAGACTTTGGACGAACATGTCAGTGATCTCACCGCCAGTCCACTTCGCGAACCGCGCTCTCCGTACCGAACCGGTCCACCGCCGTGACCAGCGCGTGTATCGGTCGTTTCTCGCTCGCCGCGGCGACGACCAACCGACGCTGGACGCCCGGCAGGATCCAGCTGTGCCACTCGCCGCTCGAGTAGACACGCACTGTCCACCATGCCACACGGCTGCCAGCCGCCGGTGTGAGTGTCAATTCGATGTCGGCACTGGAGGCATTTTCCGCCAACGATGCGAGCGGTTTGCCAGGGATTGTCGTCGCCAGCCACGGCGACGCGGGAATCAAGGCCGGCGCGCCATACAATTCCTGTTTCAGGCGTTCGGCAAGGGCGGCAGCCGCAGCTTGGCGAGGAGGCTGCGTCGACACCCCAACCAGCACCGTGTCGCGCACCACGGCACTGGCCGGCATCAGGGCCCGCATGCTGAAGTGAACGTCTCCCGTAGCCGCCGTGGCGCGCGTCGCCCGGATCTGCGCATTGAGCTCGTCGGCCGGCCACGTGCCGCCCTGCGCCGCGCGACTGTCGTTGTGGCCGGGCCACAGGTGCCGCCCTTTCGTGTTTTCGCCGAGCCACCAGTCGAGGAGCACCGGATAGCTCTGTGGCACCTGCGCGATGGGCCAGTAGAGCTGCGGTGTGAAGTAATCCACCCACCCCTCGTTCAGCCACTTGCGCGAGTCGCCGTACAGCTTTTCGTACGAGTCGAAGCCCTTGATCGACGGCGGCGTGCCCGGACGCCAGAGGCCGAAGGGACTGATCCCCACCTTCACCCACGGCTTGAGCGCTTTGGTGCGAACGTAGATCTGTTGAACGAGCGTATCGACGTTGTGTCGCCGCCAGTCCGCTCGCCCCAGCGTGCCGCCCTCGTTCACGTACGCCGCATACGTGGCGGAATCGGGGAATGGAATGGGAAGGCTGTCCGCCCCCATCTCCGGGTACGGGTAGAAGTAGTCGTCGATGTGGATGCCGTCCACGTCGTAGCGCTCGACCACGTCGAGCATCACACGCAGGGTTTGCGCGATGACGCGCGGATCGCCGGGATCCATCCAGAGATACTTGCCGTAGCTCCGTACCAGCTCGGGATGCGTGACGCTGATGTGCGATCGCGCATTCTTCGTCGTGGCGCTGGCGTGGCGCGCGCGATACGGGTTGAACCACGCGTGCAACTCGAGCCCTCGCGCATGTGCTTCCGTCACGGCGAGGGTCAGCGGATCGTAGTACGGCTCGGGTGCCCTGCCTTCCACGCCCGTCAGATAGGCCGACCACGGCTCGTAGGGCGAGTCGTACAACGCATCGGCGGCCGGGCGAACCTGAAGCAGGATCGCATTGAAGTTCAGATCTACGGCGCGATCCAGGATGGCCACGAGCTCGGCCTGCTGTCGCCACGCAGAGAGTCCGGGCCGGGATGGCCAATCGATGTTGGCCACGCTCGCCACCCACGCGCCGCGAAACTCGCGCATTACCGCCGGCGGCACATCTGCGTTTTGCTGCGCGAGTGCGGGTACGGCGCTCAAGGCGGCCAGCAGGAAGGTACGGACCGAATTCACGGAAACCTCACACTGGGTTAGCGAGCTCGTCGCCATTTTCAAAGGAACACTGCGCCAGGACGTGCGCCAGTATCGATGCTGCAGTCGTGCCTATTCTCATTGCTGCGGTGTAACAGAAACAAGGTGGATGGCGCCGCAACCCGGTTGGGTGGCATCACTGATGCAAAGTGCGCCAGTATCTGAAGGCGCTATTACTATTCTGAGGAACCATCATGATTCGCGCACGTATTGCTCTGGTCGCTATTGCGATGATCGCAGCCGGCTCGACCGGATGTCGCTCGGGAAGTCCTTACGAAGCCGAGACGCAGCAACCGCATACGGTCGGACTCGTCGTGAAGAACGACAACTATACAGAGATGGACGTCTACGCGGTGAGCGACGGATTGCCCACGCGCATCGGCACCGTAACCGGCCTCACGACCAGATCGTTCTGGATCAATGACTCCTATGTGGGGGGCACCGATTTTCGGGTCGTGGCTACGCCGGTGGGCGGCAACGGGCGCGCCTCCACGGGGCCGATTCTGGCGGCAACAGGCCAGACGATCTACTTCAACATCAACTCGATGCTGCGAGCGAGCACCGTCAGCATCAGGTAGACCGGTCGCTCTGCACGGCATGGCGTCGTCGCTCAGTGCTTGCGACGGCTGCGTCCCGCGGCCATTCTCCGGGTTCGTCGCACCGAGCCTCTCAACGGAGATCGCCGCATGCCCGCTTCCACCGCCGCGCGCAGGAAGGCGCCGAAATCCTACGCCCGGCTGAGCCAGCCGCTGGTTCGCGAGCGCGACGAACTTCGGCCAGCCAGCTGGGACGAAGCACTCGATCGCGCCGCGGATGGATTCCGTCGCAACCTTCAAGCGAATGGGCCCGACTCGCTCGGGATCTTCAGTTGTTCGAAGTCCACGAACGAGATGAACTTCCTGGCGCAGAAGCTCGCGCGCGTCGCGTTCGGCACGCACAACATCGACAGCTGCAACCGAACCTGACACGCTCCCAGCGTCGTCGGTCTGGCGACGGTCTTCGGTGCCGGCGGCGGCACCAGCTCGTATGAAGAAGTCGAGGACACGGATGTCGTGTTCCTCTGGGGCTCGAACGCGCGTGAAGCGCATCCGATCTGGTTCCATCACCTGTTGAAGGGGATCAAGAACGGCGCACGTCTTTATGTCATGGACCCGCGGCGCACCTCGTCGGCGCAGTGGGCGGACGTCTGGTTGGGATTGAACGTGGGCACGGACGTGGCGCTCTCGAATACCATGGCGAGAGAGATCATCCACGCGGGCCTGGCACGGATGGACTTCATCGAAAACGCCACGGAAGGCTTCGACGACTACAAGGCATCCGTCGAACCATTCACCCTGGAATACGGCGCGCTCATCACCGGCATCCCAGCGGACGTCATCCGCGAGGTGGCGCACACCTACGCCCAGGCCGACAAGGCGATGGTCTGCTGGACGCTCGGCATCACCGAGCACCACAATGCGGTGGACAACGTCCTCTCCCTGATCAACCTCAGCCTGCTCACGGGGCACGTGGGGCGATGGGGCTGTGGATGCAATCCGCTCCGCGGCCAGAACAACGTGCAGGGCGGCGGCGATATGGGGGCGATTCCCAACAAGCTGCCAGGGTTCCAGGACATCCTCGACACGCGCGTGCGGGAACGCTTCGAGCGGCAGTGGGGCGTGACGCTGCAGCCGAAGATCGGTTGGAACCTTACCGAAATGCTTGGCGCGATCGATCGCGACGAATTGACGTCGCTCTTCGTCATCGGCGAAAATCCCGCGCAGTCCGACGCCGACAGCAACCACGTCGAACATCTGTTGCGGAAACTCGACCACCTGGTGGTGCAGGAGATCTTCCTGACGCGCACCGCTCAGCTGGCCGACGTCGTGCTGCCGTCGGTTGCGAGCTGGTGCGAGGCGGAGGGTACCGTCACCAACAGCGAACGACGCGTCCAGCGCGTGCGCAAGGCAATGAATCCGCCGCACGGCGCGCGCGACGAGCTCTGGATCATCGGCGAAATCGCCAAGCGCCTCGGCCACGACTTCGGAAACCCCACGGCCGAAGACGCATGGAACGAATTTCGGACTTTGGCGCCCGATTTCGCCGGCGGCATGAGCTACGCCCGGCTCGACGCGCTCGATGGCATCCAGTGGCCGTGCCCTGACGAATCACATCCGGGCACGACGTTCCTGCACGGGCGCCTCTGGGAATCGCCGCGCGGTGGACGGCCGGCACCGTTCTCCGTGCTGGAGCACTCGGGACCGGTGGAGATGCCGGATGAGGAATATCCGTTGCTCCTCACGACGGGTCGCCGTCTCGAGTCGTATAACACCGGTGTGATGACAGGCGGCTACGAATCGGCGCTGCATCATGGCGAGTCAATCGACATTTCGCCCGAGGACGCTCGGCGGTTGGCGCTCGTGGACGGTGCTCTGGTGCGCGTGTCATCGCGACGTGGGGTGCTCGTGGTCCCCGCCCGTGTGGACCGAGCGTTGCATGCCGGACTGGTGTTCATGACGCTGCACTTTCCCGACGAGGTCAACACCAACGTACTCACCATCGATGTCGCGGACCCGCAATCCGGAACGGCGGAGTTCAAGGCATGCGCGGTCAGGGTTGAACCGGTGGAAGTCGCGGCGGGGAGCCCGCACTAGACCGCGATGGACATCAAGCTCATCGACGCCGAACCCACGGAGGAGGAACGCGAGGCCGTTGACCTTTGCCTCGGACCACCGCGCTCGGCGTGGGATGGCGGGAGCCGCGGAAGCGAGCGGGATGCGCACATCGCGTACGGCAATCGAGAGGTGGGCGGACTGCGCCACCTGCTGCTTCCCGCCCTCGAAGCAGTGCAGGCGCGTGTGGGCTGGATCAGCGAAGGCGGCCTGGGATATGTCTGCGAGCGGCTGAACGTCCCACCGGCCGACGCCTGGGGGGTGGCGACGTTTTATGCCCTCCTCTCGACGACACCGCGTCCGCGTCGCGTTCTGCACGTGTGCGACGACATCGCGTGCCGAGCGCGCGGCGCGCGCGAGTTGGTCTCCGGCATCGAGGAGTCAGTCGGACCCGCCATCACGCACGGGCCTGATGGTGATCACGTCGTCGTCGATCACGACGTCGTCGCCTGGATGCACTCGCCCTGTCTCGGCCTGTGCGACATGGCGCCCGCCGCGTTGCTGATCGAAGCCGGCACCAGCCCTGCCGAACATTCCATCGGCACGCTCACCGCCCACCACGCGCGCCGCCTCTGTGACGGCGGTAGCACAGGCGTCGATGCCGCCGCCACGCCCCCCATTCCGCAGTTGGGTGCGCCAGGCCTCTCGCTGCTGCGCCGCGTCGGCGTCGTGGATCCAACCAGTCTGGCTGCCTATCGAGAGGCAGAAGGATACGACGCGATGGGTCGCGCGCTGGAGCTCGGTGCCGAGGGCGTGATTCACGAGGTCGCAGCGGCCAAACTGGTGGGTCGCGGCGGCGCGCTGTTCCCCACGGCGCGCAAATGGGAAGCCGTTCGCACGCAGACGTCCACACCGCACTATCTGGTCTGCAACGCCGACGAGTCCGAGCCCGGGACGTTCAAGGATCGACTACTGCTCACCCACGATCCATTTGCGGTCGTCGAGGCCATGACCATCGCCGCCTTCGCGGCCGGCTGCGACCGCGGCTTCGTGTATCTGCGCGGCGAATATCCGCTCGCGCACGAGAGGATGGCTGATGCAGTGGCGCAGGCACGGCGTGCCGGACTACTGGGCGCCAACATCCTCGGATCGGACTTCGCGTTCGATATCGAGATTCGGCGCGGCGCCGGCGCCTATATCTGCGGCGAAGAGACGGCGCTCTTCGAATCGATCGAAGGAAAGCGCGGCGAACCACGCAACAAGCCGCCGTTTCCAGCGGAGCGCGGCCTGTTCGGAAAACCGACCGCGGCCAACAACGTGGAAACGTTGGTGAATGTCTTACCGATCCTGCTCCAGGGCGGTGCAACCTACGCGACCACAGGGACGGCACAGTCCACCGGCACAAGACTCTTCTGCGTCAGTGGGGCGGTGCGGAATCCCGGCGTCTACGAAGTGGCGTGCGGCACCACATTACGCGCGCTGTTCGAGCTCTCGGGCGGCGTGCCGGACGGACTGCAGGCTGTGCTGCTCGGCGGCGCAGCGGGCACGTTCATCCGCGCCGATGAAATCGACATCCCGCTCTCCCACGAAGACACACGACTGGCCAATACCACGTTGGGCTCAGGCGTCGTCATGGCGTTCGACGACACCACCGACATGCACGACATTCTGCTCCGGATCGCCGGGTTCTTTCGTGACGAATCGTGCGGCCAGTGCGTGCCGTGCCGCGTCGGAACGGTGCGGCAGGAGGAGGCACTGCATCGCATCGCCAGCGGGAAAACACGGGGTGGCCTGAGTAGCGAACTCGCGCTCCTCGACGAAATCGGCGCCGGCATGAAGGACGGGTCAATCTGCGGGCTCGGCCAGACCGCGTACGCGGCCGTGGAGTCGGCGGCCAAGCGCCTTCGGCTCTTCGACATGCGGATCGCGAAATGACGACCGCCGCCCCGATCGTGCAGTTGAGCCGGCGTGCGCGTGCGCCGAAGGCGATGGTCGAGCTGAACGTGGACGGGCAGTCGGTGTCGGTACCGGACGGCACCACCATCCTCGGTGCGTGCGCCGCGCTTGGCATCGAGATTCCGACGTTGTGCTATCTGGAGACCCTGCGTCCCGTGAATGTCTGCCGGCTGTGCGTCGTGGAAGTCGAGGGCGCGCGCGTGCTGGTACCGAGCTGCTCGCGCACGGTCGAGGCGGGGATGAAGGTGAAGACGCGTTCCGACCGTGTGCGGCATACGCGCAAGATGGTACTCGAGCTGCTGGCGTCGTCTGTGGACCTGACCACAACGCCCGGCGCGAACGAGCTGCTCACCGAGTACGACTGTGACCCCGCGCGGTTCGGCCCTCCGGCGCCGGCCTCCGCTGCCGGCGTGCGCGAGACGAGGCTTCCCGGGCACCACACGCCGCCGAACCCCGACTTCGCCGCGACCATCGCGCAGCCCGCCACGCTGGACAACGACCTGTACGTGCGCGACTACGGGAAGTGCGTCCTGTGCTACAAGTGCGTCGAGGCGTGTGGGCCTGATCATCAGAATACGTTCGCCATCGCGGTTGCCGGACGCGGCTTCGACGCGCACATCTCCACCGAGCTGGCGGTACCGCTGCCCGACTCGGCGTGCGTGTACTGCGGCAACTGCATCGCGGTGTGCCCCACGGGTGCGCTCATGGCCAAGTCCGAGTTCGACCTCCGCGCCCGTGGCGCGTGGAACGAAGCGTGCCAGACCATCACCGATACGATCTGTCCGTACTGCGGTGTGGGATGTACGCTTACGCTGCACGTGCAGGATGGCGACATCGTCAAGGCGACATCACCGCTGGACAATGCCATCACGCTGGGCAATCTGTGCATCAAGGGTCGCTTCGGGTGGCGGTACGTGCAGCAGCGGGCAGGCGAGGGAGGCCCTGGCGCCGACGGCAGGGGTTGATCGAGACGACCGCCATGAGTCTGAGCTATGAGCCTGCTGAGTGATCTGTTTGCGTTGCTCGCACGAAAGGTGAAACGGCGCGAGATGAAGAAGAAGCGGAGCGACAAGAAGAAAAAAACGCAGCGCACTTCAGAGATCCTCGAAGCGCGCCGGTCGAAGTACGCCCCATTGCCTCCCGACGAAAAGGATTGATGCATTCCCCCTTCCTGTCCGACATCGAAATCGCGCAGTCGGCGCATATGCGCCCGATCATCGACGTGGCTGCCGACATCGGACTCACCGAGGATGACCTCGACCTGTACGGCAAGTACAAGGCGAAGCTCCCCCTCGAGCTGTCGCACCGTCCGGCCAAGGGACGGCTCGTCCTGGTCACGGCCATCAGCCCCACGCCGGCCGGCGAGGGTAAGAGCACGGTGAGCGTGGGCCTGGCGCAAGCCATGCGCCGCATCGGTACGAACGCGGTGCTCTGCATTCGCGAGCCGAGTCTCGGTCCCGTGTTCGGCGTCAAAGGCGGCGCGGCCGGCGGCGGGTACTCGCAGGTGATTCCAATGGAGGACATCAACCTCCACTTCACTGGTGACTTTCACGCCATCGCGAGCGCGCACGCCCTGCTGAGCGCGATGCTCGACAATCATCTCCAGCAGGGGAACGAACTGCACATCGACCCGCGGCGCGTGACGTGGCCGCGGACCATCGACATGAACGATCGCGCGCTGCGAAACGTGGTGATCGGCATGGGCGGCGCGACGGACGGCGTGGTGCGAGAGGAGCACTTCGTGATCATTCCCGCCAGCGAAGTCATGGCCATTGTGGCGCTCACCACCAGTCACGCGGACCTCGAGCACCGGCTTGGTTCCATCATCGTGGGCGCCACCGCCGGCAAGGCCAGAGCGCCCGTGCATGCGCGCGATCTCAAGGCCGCGGGCGCGATGAGCATGCTGCTGAAGGACGCAATTCGTCCCAACCTCGTGCAGACGCTGGAAGGCGGTCCCTGCCTGGTTCACGCCGGCCCGTTCGGCAACATCGCCACCGGCACCAATAGCATCATCGCCACAAAGACCGCGCTGGCGCTCGGCGACGTCGTCATCACGGAAGCCGGATTCGGATCGGACCTCGGCGCCGAGAAGTTCTTCGATATCAAGTGCCGGGTGGGCGAATTGAACCCGGAGGCCGCCGTGCTGGTGGCCACGATTCGTTCGCTGAAGATGCAGGGCGGCCTGGCCAAGTCATCGTTGGCCAAGGAGGATCTCCGCGCCCTGGAGCGTGGTCTGCCCCATCTCGATCATCACGTGAAGAACGTGCAGCAGTTCGGTGTGCCGGTAGTGGTCGCTCTGAATCGTATTCTCAGCGACACCGACGCCGAGTTGCAGATGGTGATGGCCCACGCGTCGCACCTCGGTGTGAAAGTCGTGCTCACCGATGTCTGGGCCAGGGGCGGCGCCGGCGGCGAGGACCTCGCCCGCGAAGTGCTTGCGCTGCTCGACGGCAGGACCGCGAAGTACGCGCCCATCTACGACACCGCGCTGCCGATCAAGGACAAGCTCGACACGATCGTGCGCCGTGTTTACGGCGGCGACGGCGTGGACTATTCGCCGGTCGCGGAGCGCGCGATCGAGTATCTGACGTCCATCGGGATGGCGAACACGCCCGTGTGCATCGCGAAGACGCAGTATTCACTCACGGATGATCCCACCCGCCTCTGTAAACCCACGGGATTCCGGATCACCATCAACGAGGTGTACGGGTCGGCCGGCGCGGGGTTCGTGGTGGCGAAGGCGGGCGACATCATGACCATGCCGGGACTCCCCAAAGTTCCGGCTGCCGAAGGGATGTCCATCGCGGCGAACGGGGCCATCGTGGGGCTCTCGTAGCAGCCGAGACCGTCCAACCCATCCGACCGAGTCCGCGGTCACACTCACGATGCAGAATCCTGGTGGTACCATCCAACGGATAGCGTGCGCCATTGCCGGTGTCGTCCTCGCTTTGGCCGCGCCATCCTCAATCGCGCGCGCACAAACGCGCGCGCCCCTCGCGATCGCGTACCGTATCGCGATGCCGGAGCCGTCCACGCATCTCTACGACATTGCCATCGACATCGATGGCGTGCGGAGCTCGACGCTTCCACTCCAGCTCCCGGTCTGGTCGCCCGGCCGTTACGGCCGGATGGATTTCGCGAAGAACATTCAGGACTTCAAGGCCACCAACGCCAACGGTACGCCGCTCGCGTGGGAGAAGACGGATGGATCGCGATGGGTGGTGAGCACGAAGGGAGGGCCGATTCGGGTGACGTACCGGGTCTTCGCCAATGCGCTGTCCGGAACGTTCAGCGTGCTCGATACGGCGCACGCGAACTGGAACGGCGCGGGCCTGTTCATGTACGTGGAGGATCACAAGCCCGATCCAGTAACGCTCACGATCGCGCCGCCGACCGGCTGGCAAGTCGTCAACGGTGATACGCGGACCCCCGGACAGCTGGTCTACCGCTTCGAGAACTACGATCGTCTCGTCGACACGCCCACCGAGGTCGCGGCGGCGTTTCTCGTCGATTCATTCGTCGTGGACGGAAGGACGTATCGCACCGTTGTTCATCACAACGGAGCGCCACCTGCCGGCGCGCGCGAGCGCTTCGTGCGCGACGTCGAGCGCATCGTACGGTATGAGAACTCGGTGTTCTCGCCGCCGCCGCTCCGGCAATACACGTTCCTGTTCAACATCGGATACGACGGGAGCGACGGGATGGAGCACCTGTACTCCACGGAGATCATGAGCCGACGGCGGTGGGCCGACACGATGCTGGTGTTGCCCGGGATAGGTACTGCCGCGCATGAATATTTCCACGTCTGGAATGTGAAGCGAGTCCGTCCGCTTGCCCTTGGACCATTCGACTACACGAAAGAGGTATACCAACCCAGCCTCTGGGTAGCAGAGGGTTGGACGCAGTATTACGGACAGGCCGCGTTGCACCGCGCCGGCATCACAGACAAGGAGGAGTTCTACGGCAGCATGGCGGGTCTCATCCGTGAGATGCTCACGGCGGCCGGCCGCAAGGAGACGTCCGCGCGTATGTCGTCATTTCACGCCCCGTTCTGGGATGGCGCACCACAGGCTCAGCCCACCAATGCCGAGAACACGTTCTTTACCTACTACTCCAAGGGCGCGGGTCTGGCACTCTATCTCGATCTCTACCTCCGCGGAACGAGCCGCAACACCAGGTCGCTCGACGATGTGTTCAACGCGCTCAAGCAGCGAAGCTGGGGAGCGCCCAACGCCTCCTACTACCTCCAGGGCCGCGGCTACACCGAGCTCGATGTCGAGCACGCAGCCAGCGCTGTCGCGGGCGAGAACATGCATGCGTGGTTCGAGCGGTATGTCGGCGGCACGCAGGATCCGGACTACGATGCCATGCTCGCCAAACTCGGTCTGCGCCTGGTTCGCGATGGTGCGGCATGGAGGCTCGAGGAGATGGGTGGGGCGTCCGCTGAGCAGGCGCGCATCCGTGATGGATGGGTGCGTGGCAGCAAAGGATGAGCGATCTTCGACTGCCAGGTGCTGACATCACTACCGATGCCCTGCTGCGTCGTACGTGTGAGGTCGCGACGGACTACCTTGGGGTCGTGCGCGAGCGCCGCGTCGGCGCAGAGGCAACGTACGCTGCGATTCTCGATGCGCTGGGCGCACCATTGTCCGATGCGCCCGAGGATCCCCTGGGCATCATCGAACGCCTGGCCGCGAATGCCGACCCGGGGCTCGTGGCCACCGCGGGTCCGCGCTACTTCGGGTTCGTCACCGGCGGCGTGCTACCGGCGGCGCTGGCCGCCGATTGGCTCACGTCCACATGGGATCAGAATGCATTTTCGTTCGTCGTCTCCCCCGCGGCAGCGGCGCTTGAAGAAGTTGTACGTCGCTGGCTTGCGGAGCTTCTAGGTCTTGCGCCCGACGTCACCCTCGGCATTGTCAGCGGCGGGACGATGGCCAACTTCACATGCTTGGCCGCCGGGCGGCACGCCGCGCTGGAGCGCGCGGGATGGAACGTGGAAGCGCAGGGCCTCTTCGGGGCGCCCGCACTCACCGTCGTGACGAGTGACGAATCGCATGCCTCGCTATTTGCGGCGCTCCAGATGCTCGGACTCGGAAGCGCTCGCGTCACGAGAATTCCCACTGACGCCCAGGGTCGTATGCGCCCGGACCTGCTGCGCACGGCGCTCCAGGGAATCAACACGCCGCTGCTCGTGTGTGCGCAGGCGGGGAACGTAAATACCGGCGCTTTCGATCCTCTCCCCGAAATCGCCGCGATTGTCCACAATGCCGGCGGCTGGCTGCATGTCGATGGGGCGTTTGGCGCATGGGCGTCCGCTTCGCCTCGCCTGCGCCACCTCACTGCCGGACTGGAACTGGCCGACTCCGTTTCGGTGGACGGCCACAAGTGGCTCAACGTACCCTACGACTGCGGTTTCGCGTTCACTCGTCACCCAGCGGCGCATCGCGCGGCGATGTGGGTCGACGCGCCGTACTACGTACCGGCTCCCGATGCCGTGAGGGATAACCACCACTTTGTGCCGGAGGCATCACGGCGCGCGCGGGGCTTTGCGGTGTACGCCGCTCTGCGGTCACTCGGCCGTCAGGGCGTTGCCGATCTGGTGGACCGATGTTGCATGCTGGCCCAGCGCATGGCCGAGCGCCTCTCGAGCGATCCGCGTGTTCGCTTGCTGAACGATGTCGTGCTCAATCAGGTGCTGATCCGGACGGAACCCGCTGCGGGAGATCCCGATGCCGCAACGGCTGCGCTCATTCGGCGCGTGCAGGAAGAAGGCACGTGCTGGTTGGGCGGCACCACCTGGCACGGGATGCACGCCATGCGCATCGCCATCTGCAACTGGTCGACGACCGAGCACGATGTCGAGCTCGCGGCGGACGCCATCATCCGCTGTCTGCCTGCATAGCGACACTACCGCAGCTGATCCTTCGTGATCACGGTCCAGTCCTCCGCACCATGACCGCTCGCGATCCACTGGTCCATTGCCGCTGCGATGGCCGGCGCCGCGAGCAGTGACGCATGCCCAGCCGCCGCGCCCTCCAGCATGAGCCGCACGTCCTTGCGCGCCATCGCCAGCGTCCACGACGGATCAGTGTAGTCCACCGTCAGCAGACGACTCAACCGCCCCTGCACCATGGTGGTCGGGTTGAAGAACTCGAACAGGTGCGCGACCTCCTCCTGCGGCACACCGAGGCCCTTGGCCAGCGCCAGCGTGTCGGCGATGGCCGTGTTCAGCACGACGAGATAGTGGTTCCCCATGAGCTTCATGGCAGCCGCGCGCGTGGCATCGGGGCCAAGGTACACCAGCGTACCGGTCATCTTCTCGAGGTGCGGCTTGAGCGTTTCGAACAACGCCGACCCGCCTGAGGCGAGCATGGTCCCAGTCGCGCTGAGCGCCTGCGGCGGCCCCATGAAGACGGGCGCATGCTGGAACCTGATCCCGCGCGCGGCCCATCGTGCCACGCGCTCCCCCGTTCCAACCGGCGACGTGGTCGTGTGATCGACGATGACGACGTCCTGGCCCAGGCCAGCACGCGCACGCTCGAGGGTCTCGTCTACCCCCGCATCGTCCACGAGCGCGACATGCACGCGCTCCGCGCCACGCACCGCGTCGGCAGGATCGTCGAACGCCCTGGCGCCATACTGCTCGAGGGCCTTTGCCTTGCTCGCGGTGCGATTCCAGACATGAACCGTTTCGCCGCGCGACTGCAGCGCGCGAACGAAGTTCGCACCCAGGAGACCGGTGCCAAGGAATGCGATCATTTTAGTAGTCTCATGGTGTGATGGCAGCCTGTCCAGCCGCCTTGAGCTTGGTGTTCAACGCGGACAGCTCGGTGGCGGTGAACGCACTCCACCGCGCCACGAGTGCCCCGAAAGCCTTCTGCACGTCCTGCACGGCCGCCGCCAGCGTCGTGGTCGGCGCCGCGTCTGCCTCTTCAAGTTCACGCATCAGCGTCATCAACTCCCCATTGATCGACGCCAGCGTTGGCCGCGTGTCCGCTGCCCGCGCACGGCCGCCACGCCGCCCGCTACCACCGGAGGTGCCGGTCACGGATTGGAGCCTGGCTTCGAAGTCGGAGATCGCGGCCGTCAGGACCGCATCGCCACCACGCGCCCGAGCTGCTGTTACACGGTCGCGCAGTGTCGCCGCCTGCCTCATGATCGCCGAATCCCGCGCGACGGCATCGAACAGCGCCACGGCCATCAGATGCTCCTGCTGCAATCCCGCGTCCGTCGTCTTCACCCGTGGGTCCATCCGGATGTTCAGAGGAGCAGAAACCGTTTGTCCGCCCACCGTGAGGCGCACCGTGTACCGGCCGGGCAACGCCAACGGACCGCGTGGCTCGCGTACCGTGTTGCCCGGCGACGCGGAGATGGGGTACTCTGGCGGCAGCGCGCTCGATCCGGCCGGCCGCTCGAAATGCATGTCCCACACGAAGCGATGAAAGCCCGGCGCAGCCGAGAGTACCTGCGTGGGCCGGATCCAGTACCGGGGCGTGTTGCCGATGTCGGCCGGCGCCATCGACGTGTCTCGGCTCGCGAACGCGCGAATCACCCGACCACTCGGCTCCACGATCTCGAGCCGCGTGTCGCCGGTGCTGCTGGCACCCAGGAAATAGTCGATGATGGCGCCGTCCGGCGGATTTGCGGCCCACGGCTCGTCCGGCGGGATGGGAGTGTCTGGGTACTTGCTGGAACGGAAGCGAATGGACGTGGCCGGCTTGAAAAGCGTGACCGTGGACGACGCGACGGACGGTGACACTTCGCGCAACGACGCGATGTCATCCAGGACGAAGAACGAGCGGCCATGCGTGCCGACGGCGATGTCGTCATCCTTGATGACGAGGTCGCGAATGGACGTCGCCGGCATGTTCAGGCGGAGCGAAGACCAGTGGTCGCCGTCGTCGAACGACACCCACACTTGCGTCTCCGTTCCCGCATAGAGCAGCCCCTTCTTTTTCGGGTCTTCGCGCACGACGTTGACGATCGCCCCATCCGGGAGCCCGGTGGTGATGCGCGTCCACGTCCTGCCGCCATCATGCGTGCGGTAGATGTACGGCTTGAAGTCATCGAGCCGCAAAGTGTTCACGGCGGCGTACGCCGTGCCGGCGTCGAAGTGCCCCGCATCCATCAGGGAGACCTTCGCCCACGAACGGCCGCGCGACTCAGCCGGCGTGACGTCGGTCCAGTGCGCACCGCCATCGGCGGTCGTATGAATGAGGCCATCGTCCGTGCCAGCCCAGATCCGCTTCACATCGACGTACGACGGCGCAAGGGTGTAGACGACGCCGCCATGGCGCGCCCTGGCGACGGGTGACTCGGCATAGGTACCGACGCTGACCGGCACGATCGAGTCGGTACGGGTGAGATCAGGGCTGATCTGCATCCAGCTCTTCCCGCCGTTCGTCGTCTTCCACACGACGTTCTCGGCAAAGAAGAGTGTGTGCTTGTCCACCGTGGAGAACACCAGCGGCGCGGTGCGGACGGAACGAAACGCGGTGGGCCGAGTGCCCGCGTGGGGTCCCACCTGTTGGATCAGCCCCGTGCGACGATCGTAGCGCGTGACCTTGCCGCCAAAGACGATATCGGGATCGAGCGGATCCGGCGCGGCGTAGCCGTACTCCTCCACTCCCACGGGATGCCAATCCCAATCGAGAATGCGCCCGTCGTCGCCTCGGCTCCGCACGCACGCGGAGCCGGATTCCTGCTGGCCGCTGCAGACGCGATAGGGGAAGTCGAAATCCGTGGCCACATGATAGAACGCGGCCGTAGGCTGGTTGAGCCAGGAGCTCCACGTGTCGCCCCCGTTCACGGTGACGATCGCGCCCTGGTCGCTCGCGATGATCATCGTCCGGGGATTGAGCGGATTGATCCAGATGCGATGATAGTCGTCGCCGCCGGGTGCGCCGCGCAATGCGCTGAATGTCTTTCCACCGTCCACCGATTTCCAGGTCACGACACTCGCGGTATACACGACATCCGGATTCTTCGGATCGACCTTCACTTCGGCGAAATCGGATTCGCGCGTCGCCACGCGGCTATCGGTGGTGACGCGATACCAGTTCTCGCCCGCGTCGTCGGAGCGAAACAGTCCGTCTCCGCGCGCGGCGTTCGCCGTGGCGAACAGTCGGCTCGGCATGCTCGGCGCAACGGTGATGCCGATGCGGCCCAGCCCGTCCTGCTCGAACGTGGGCAGGCCTTTGGAGAGAGGCCTCCACGTCGCACCGCCGTCGGAGGACTTGAACAACCCGGAACCGGGTCCGGAAAATGCGCCGTTCTCCCACGGCCCCTGGCGTGACTCCCAGAGCGCGCAATAGAGGATGTCCGGGTTCACTGGATCCATCACCACGTCGATGGCCCCGGTGTTCTCGTCCTTGTAGAGGATCTTCTGAAACGACTGGCCGCCGTCCACCGACTTGAACAACCCGCGTTCCGCGTTCGCTCCGTACGGATGGCCCATCACGGCGACGTACAGTGTGTTCGGGTTGCGGGGATCGACCACGATCTGTGGAATCTGCTGCCCATCGCGGAGCCCCAGGTGCGTCCACGTCGCCCCGCCATCAGCGGACCGGTAGATGCCGTCGCCGGTGGAGAGATCCGGACGCTGCAGCCCTTCTCCGCTGCCGACATAGATGATGTTCGGATTCGACGGTGCGATCGCAATGGCGCCGATGGAGCCTGTCGGCTGGTCGTCGAAGATCGGCTTCCACGTGCGGCCGTAGTCGTCCGTCTTCCAGACGCCGCCGTCCACCGCGCCGATGTAGAACACGTTCGGCTGATCGGGAATGCCGACGGCGGCCTTCGTGCGGCTCGCGCGAAACGGACCGATCATTCGCCAGCGCAGCTCGGAGTACAAGCGGGGGTCGATCTGCTGAGCGGGGAGCGCGGTCGAACCGAGGAACACCACGGTCGCAAGCAGTGCGGCACGGCGGAGTGAGATCACGGAGGGGCCTCGAGCTGATGAGTCGGCCTGACGTTGCACGCCGCCGAGGTTAGATGGGCCGGAACGAACACCGATTTCGTGTCGCCCAGTTCGCGAGATCCTGCAGCGCATCCGCATCACCGATCGCAAAGCCGCGACGCGCACCGGTCTCGCTCGGCTCCTGCACGGACGCCGCCGCGAGAGCGGCAAGCGGTATGCGCCAATGCTGCCATCGTGAGTACTGCACCTCGCCGATGAGCCAGCCGTCGGCATCCCCAGACCGCTTCGCGGTGCTCAGCGGCGCACTGCCCGGCGAGGATCTCGAGTACAGCGGCACGGCCATGCAGACGTTCTTGCCGGTATCGACCGACACGACGAGAAAGTCGCGGACGTCAGCAACGGCTCGGTCCTCGACGTCCGTGACTTGCGCGTTGGTTTCGCTGCCGCCCAGGGCGCGAAGTCGCTGCGTATCGACCCGCGCGACGATGCCCGGAAGGACCTCGGCGACAGCGAAAGCCGTCATGCTGTCGATCAGGAACCAACGGAGAATGGCGTCGTCACGCTCACCGTGCCCCATTCGATGCGAAGCGTGCCGCCTTTCTCGCCCTTGTCGATGGAGTACGTAACCATCTCCGCCGGTGCGGATGCCTTGCCAAGTTTCATTGGTGCGCGCCCAATCTCGAGGTCCTTCTTGTACGGGATGCCCCACTGCTTGGGCGCACCGAGCGTGCCGATCAGCAGATGCCATTCCTTCGCGCCCGGCTCGGTGTTCAGCGTGTAGCTGCCCGGAGAAAGCTTCACGGCGCCGAAGACGATCGGCTTGTCGGTGGTGAGGACGGTGGCCTCGTCCGCACCGGTCCGCCACGGCGTGCCAAGCGGCATCATCGTGGACTCCGGGCGGCCCTTCAAGGACGGCCGGCCATACTGGATGGAAATGTTCGCTCCGCCAACGGACCACATGGTGTTCACGTGCGGGCTACCGCCGCCGCCTTTGCCGGTGACCGTCATGGTCTGCGCCTGGGCCGTGCCGGCCGTGATGGCAAACGCGCCCGCAATAACCAGGTTTGAAACAAGCTTTCGCATGAGAAGCATGATTGGAGGGAAGCAATCGCTGGTGGAGACTGGTGACGTCGAAATCTAGCGATTGGCCAAGCCGCCTGGAGCGACGTGACTGGATCAGCGCTCACTCAGCGGCAGCGCGAAGGGTGCGAGAAACCGCCACGCATCGCCCACCACCTGATCGGCGACCGGCGCGAATCCGTGATCCTGACCGGGGAACTCGCGATACCGCACGGGAAAGCCGCGCCTGGTGAGGAGGTCCCGAGTACGCCGGACCAGATCGAGGGGATAGAATTGATCGCGGGTCCCGATGTAGATCGCAATGGGAATTCTGCGGTCAGCGCGGTCCACGATACTCACGTAGTCGTCGGCGATGGCGGCGCCGTACACGCCCGCCCCGGCAAAGTAGCCCGAGGCGAGCATCGCGCCGTCGAACGCGAGATACCCACCCATCGAATAGCCAAAGAGATAGATGCGGCGTGGGTCAATGGCGGCCGTGCGCCTGGCATCCTCGACGAGACAACGGAACACCGCGGGGGCGACGTCCTCGAACCATGTTTCGCGCGGGATCTGCGGTGCGACGAGCACCACATGTTCGCGCGTGGCAAGCGGCAGGAAGACATCCAGGAGGTCGCTGCTGGTGCCACCGGCACCGTGCAGTAGCAGGATCGCTGGCAGCGCCGAACGCGCATCCGGTGAGTACACCTGGTAGTGGAAGTCGTGGTCGACACAGCGCACGTCGCGAGTCGTCTGCGCCGAGGCCGCGGCGGCACACGCCGCGAGAAGGAGAAGAGGTCGCATCAGCACCTATCCATATCCGATGGTGGCGAGGGCGGCTCGGATCTCGTCGAGAACGGACGGATCATCGATGGTGGCTGGCGTCTGATACGCCTCGCCGTCCGCGATGGTGCGCATGGTACGGCGTAGCACTTTGCCCGACCGCGTCTTGGGCAGCCGAGCCACCACGGTCACCTGCTTGAAATTCGCCACCGGCCCGACGTCATGCCGAACACGCTCGACCAACTCGGTACAGATGACCGCCGGATCGCGCGTCACACCCGCCTTCAGCACGACGACGCCCACCGGCACCTGGGTCCTGAGTGGGTCCTTCGCTCCGAACACCGCGCACTCCGCGACATCCGGGTGCCCAGACAGCGACTCCTCGATGCTGCCGGTGGAGAGGTTGTGGCCGGAGCAGATGATGATGTCGTCCACCCGGCCCATGATGAAGAGGTAGCCGTCCTCGTCGATGTAGCCGCCGTCGCCGGTGAGGTAGTAGCCGGGATACCGTGCGAGGTACGTCTCGTGGTAGCGCTCGTCGTTCTGCCACAGCGTGGGTGAAGCACCCGGCGGCATCGGCAGCTTCATCACGACGGCGCCCTCGTGGTTAGGCGGAACCTGCTTGCCCTCCTCGTCGAGGATCTGCACGACCCACCCCGGCACCGGCTTGGTAGGAGAACCAGGTTTGACGGGCAATGGCGTGAGGCCCATGCAGTTCGCGGCCACCGGCCAGCCGGTTTCCGTCTGCCACCAGTTGTCGATCACCGGCCGGTCGATGAGCGCGCGCGCCCAATGGTACGTATCGGGGTCGAGTCGCTCGCCCGCAAGGAAGAGCGCCCGCAGACAGGACGTATCGTAGCGTCGAAAGTGCTCGCCGCGCGGGTCTTCCTTCTTGATCGCGCGGAACGCCGTGGGCGCGGTGAACAACACACGCACGTCGTACTCGGAGATCACGCGCCAGAAACCACCCGCGTCCGGCGTGCCCACCGGCTTGCCTTCGTGGATCACGGTGGTGCACCCGTACAGCAGCGGTGCGTAGACGATGTACGAATGTCCAACCGCCCAGCCGAGATCGGAGGCCGCCCAGAAGACCTCGCCGGGCGTCATGCCGAACACGTATTGCATCGACCACGCGAGCGCCACCGCGTGTCCCCCGTTGTCGCGCACGATGCCCTTGGGCACGCCGGTCGTGCCGGAGGTGTAGAGGATGTAGAGCGGGTCGGTGGCCTTCACGGTCGTGCATCCCACCGGCGCGACCGCGTCGGTGTTCCACTCGACGTCGCGCGGCGGCACGAGATCGCAGCGGAGTTGTTCGCGCTGCAGCACCACGCAGTGCTGCGGCTTGTGCGTTGCGAGCGCGATGGCCTCGTCGAGCAGCGGTTTGTAGGCGACCACGCGCGTGACCTCGATGCCGCAGCTCGCGGTGAGCACCACCTTGGGCCGCGCGTCGTCGATGCGCACCGCGAGCTCGTGCGACGCGAAGCCGCCGAAGACCACCGAGTGCACGGCGCCGATGCGGGCGCAGGCGAGCATGCCCACGAGCGTCTGGACCGTCATCGGCATGTAGATGACGACGCGATCGCTGCGCGTGACGCCGAGCGATGTGAGCAGGCCCGCGAAGTGTGCGACCTGGTCGCGCAGCGCGGCGAAGGTCAACGTGCACTTCGTGGAGGTAACGGGGCTGTCGTAGATCACGGCGATCTGTTCGCCGCGTCCGCTCTCGACATGCCGGTCGACCGCGTTGTAGCAGGTGTTCAGCTCGCCGCCGGTGAACCAGCGATGGAAGGGCGCGCGCGTCGAGTCGAGGACGCGGTCGAAGGGAACGTCCCAATGCACCGCGAGGGCGGCGCGCTTCCAGAACGCCGCCGGGTCATTCCGGGCGTCATCGTACATGGATTGGTACGACAGTTCCGCCATGGGGCCGATGGGACGAGAGTGTCGGAGTATGTCCTGCACCGAGTGGGAGCGCCAGCGCTCGGCCGGCCCGCTGGGTGACACGACGAAGTCTCTGTTGCGCACCGACGCCATCTCCGCGGGCACGCGGAACCTGAGCGACCGCCCAGACCATCTGTTTGGCCACTCCGGCGCGCGGACCCCCCGTACAGCCCCCCCTCACCGGGTGTACAGGTCATCTGCTCGGTGGTTCAACCGCCGCAATGCCACGGTTGCGACGGGCATCACCGCGCACCAACGTATCAAGATGCTGTCCGTAGACAGGGCAGCAGTCCCTCAGGCCCCTCAATCGAGCACACACTCATGCGCCCTTCGCGCACCGTTGTCGTACTTGCGCTCCCCGCACTCGTCATCGGCACCATCGGCCTCTCGCTCGCTGGCACTGTAGAGGCAGCGGCCCATCCGACCGCGGTCGTCACTCTCGATTCCACCCTGCTGAAGGGCTACCGCTGGCGGAACATCGGCCCCGATCGCGGCGGCCGATCGATCGCCGTGAGCGGCGTGAAGGGACGCTCCAAGGAGGCGTACTTCGGCGCCGTCGGCGGCGGACTGTGGAAGACCACGGATGGCGGTGAGAACTGGGCGTCCGTCACCGACGGGCAGCTGAGCAGCGCGTCCGTGGGCGCCGTTGCGGTCTCGGAATCCAATCCCGACGAAGTCTTCATCGGCATGGGCGAAACCTGCATTCGCGGGAACATCATGCCGGGCGATGGCGTCTACCGCAGCACGGACGCTGGCAAGACGTGGACAAACGTGGGGTTCCGTGAGACGGACGGCATCTCGAAGATCCGCATTCATCCCACCAATCCCGACATCATCTTCGTCGCGGCGTTCGGCAAGTACAGCGCGCCGAGCACGGAGCGGGGTGTCTACAAAAGCAGCGATGCCGGCAGGACGTGGAAGCGTGTGCTGTATCGCGACGACCGGACGGCCGCCATCGACATCTCCATTGACCGCACCAATCCGAACGTCGTGTACGCGGCGATGTGGGAAGCCTTCCGGAATGAGTACACGATGTCCAGCGGCGGGCCGGGCAGCGGTCTGTTCAAGAGCACGGACGGCGGGGAGACATGGACGGAGATCACGCGCGCCAAGGGGCTGCCGGCCGGTGTGGATGGCCGTATCGGCGTTGCCGTGTCGGGCGCGAACTCCAATCGCGTGTACGCGCTCGTCGAAAACGACAGCGGTGGTCTGTACAAGAGCGACGACGCCGGCGCGACGTGGGCGCTGGTGAACGGCAACCGCGACATCCGGCAGCGCGCCTTCTACTACACGCACGTCCACGCCGATCCCAGGGATCAGGACGTGGTCTACATGCAGAACACGTCGATGTTCCGGTCGAAGGACGGCGGCAAGTCATTGGTGAACGTGGGCAGCGGCACGCACGGGGACATGCACGATCTGTGGATCGATCCGGGCGACCCGGGGCATCTCGTGGTGGGTAACGACGGCGGTGGCGCGGTGTCCACCAACACGGGTGGCGCGTGGACGGCGCAGGACTTCCCGACGGAGCAGTTCTATCACGTCGCGACCACCAAGCACATCCCGTATGACGTCTGCGGCTCGCAGCAGGACAATAGCACGCTCTGCACGCCGTTCAACTGGAACGCCGCCGCCTTCGGGCTGGGCACCCGCGGCGGGCGCGGGGGCGGCGGCGGTCGTGGCGCCGGCACCGGCCGCGACACCACGGCGCTCGGCGCGCACGACATCACGCTGGGCGGCATGGCGGTGTCGTACGTGGCCGGCGGCGGCGAGCCCGGTTACATCGGGACCGATCCGCTCGACCCCGACCAGTTCTACTCGGGGACGAACAACGGCGGGTATCTCGACAAGTTCAATCGCCGCACGAACACGTCGCGCGAAGTGAATCCGTATCCCTGGTTCTACTCGGGCGAACCGAGCCGGGACATCAAGGAACGGTGGCAGTGGACGTATCCCATCATCTTCTCCCCAGTCGATCCGCATACGCTGTATGTGTCTTCGCAGCGGTTGTGGCGCACCACGGACGGAGGCCGCACGTGGGCCGCGCTGAGCGGTGATCTCACGCGCCACGATCCGAAGACCCAGGGTCCGTCGGGCGGCCCCATCACCGGCGACATGAACGGCCCGGAGGTATACGGCGTGATCTTCTCGGTTGGCCCGAGCAAGAAGACGGTGAGCACCATCTGGACGGGCAGCGACGACGGTCTGGTGCACGTCACGCGCAACGCCGGAAAGACGTGGACGAACGTGACCCCGAAGGACATGCCGGAGTTCGGCCGCGTCAGCCAGATCGATGCGTCGGCGTTCAGCGATGCCACGGCCTATGTGTCGGTGCGGCGCCCGCTGCTCGGCGATCGCGCGCCCTACATCTGGAAGACCACGGACTACGGCAGGACGTGGACGAAAATCGTGAACGGGATTCGCGCCGACGCGTACGTCCACGCGGTGCGTGAGGATCCCACCCGCAAGGGGCTGCTGTATGCCGCCACGCAACACGGCGTGTACGTCTCCTACTCCGACGGCGCCGAGTGGCAGTCGCTGATGCTCAACATGCCGGACGTCCCCGTGAGCGATCTCGTCGTGGAAGGGAACGAACTCGTGATCGCCACGCACGGGCGCGGCTTCTGGGTGCTCGACAACACCGCGCCCTTGCGGCAGGCCACGGCCGAGATCCTCGCGTCCGACGCGCACATGTTCGCGCCTCCGGTGGGCGTGCGATCGGGCCCGGGCCTCACGCTCAGCTGGATGCTCAAGACTGCGCCTCGCAGCACGAAGCTCGAGATTCTCGATTCCATGGGCACCGTGCTGCGCACCTTCGAGCCCGATACGACCACGCGGTCCGATACCGCGGCAGCCCAACCGGCCGGCGGCCGGCGAGGCGGGGCAGGACCCTACTTGCCGAAGGCGGCTGGCCTGCAGCGCATCACGTGGGATCTGCGCGCCAAAGGCATCGCCACGTTCCCCGGCATGATCCTCTGGGGCGCGGGCACGAACGGGCCGGCCGTCCCCCCGGGGCATTATACGGCGCGACTCACGGTGGACGCCCGAGCGCTCACCAGTCCGATCACCATTGTGCGCAACCCGCGTTTCACCGACGTCACGGACGCCGACCTCCGGGCACAATACGCATTTTCGACCAGGGTGCGCGACGAAGCCAACACCGCGAACGAATCGATCATCGCGATTCGACGGGTGAAGTCGCAGCTGGCCGATCGAGAAAAGAAGTCCGACGACGCGGCCCTCAAGGCCGCGGGCGTCACGCTCGACAAGGACGCGACCGCGGTGGAGGTGAATGTCTACCAGGTGAAGAACCAGAGCGGTCAGGACCCGTTGAACTTCCCGATCAAGGTGAACAATCGGCTCGCGACGCTGCTCTCGATGGCCGAGCGCGGGGACGGCCCCCCGACGAACAATCTGTCCGAGATCTACGGCATCCTGGCCACGGAACTGAGGGGCTACACCGTCCAGCTGGCCAAGGTCTGGAAAACCGACTTGGTCACCGTGAACAACGAACTGGCGCGGCTCAAGCTTCCGCCGCTGGATCCGCAGTGTCAGAAGGTGGATGGCTGCATTCCGGTGCCGTGAGCGGACGGCCGCAGAATCCGACCGTTGCGGAGTCCGGCTGGACGCTGTACCGTATAAACACCGAAGATCAAACCCTCAGCCCGAGCGATCATGACGACCTCCACGCAGTCGCTTCCCGACACCGGCAGCCCGCACGAACTGCTGTATCCCGACCTCGCGTCCGAACTCCAGTTCACGCGCAAGATGCTGGCGTTGGTCCCCGACGGACACGAGACGTTCAAGCCGCACGAAAAGAACATGACGCTCGGCGCGCTCGCTGCGCATGTCTCGGAGTTGCCGCGCTTCGCGAAGCTGCTGCTGGATCTCGATGAATTGGACTGGGCGACGTACAAGTGGGAAGAGGCCCCGCTGTCGAACACGGCGGAGCGGCTCGCACATTTCGACCGGGTGGCGAAGGAATTGACGGACACGCTGCGGGCGGCGGGATGGCCCGCGATGAACCATACGTTCATCATGCGGGGCGGCGACACGATCTACATGAACGATCGTCGGGGCACGCTCGTGCGTACCGCTGGACTGAACCACATCGTGCACCATCGCGCGCAGCTCGGCATGTACCTGCGCCTGCTGGGCGTTCCCATTCCGGGCCCCTACGGTGAGTCAGCCGACAAGATGTAGCACTATTGCGGCTGCCGGAAATCGATCACGCGCTTCGCCTTGCCGAGCGAGCGCTCGATGGTGCCTGGTTCGACGAGCTTCACGGTGGCGGTGACGCCGATGAGGTCCTTGATCCGCGCCATGATGCGCTCGCCCGCGGCCTCGCGGTCGGCGGCGTGGTCCAACGCGCCGGCGCGCGTTTCCGCCACCACGACCAGATCATCGAGATGTCCGGTGCGCCTGAGTTCCAGCACGTAGTGCGCGCTCAAACGCGGGTCCGCCAGCAGGATCTCCTCGATCTGTGTGGGGAAGACATTCACACCGCGAACGATGAGCATGTCGTCCGACCGACCGGAAATGCGCGTCATGCGGCGCATCGTTCGCGCCGTGCCGGGCAGCAACATGGTGAGATCGCGCGTGCGATAGCGAATGAGTGGCTGCGCTTCCTTCGTCAGCGTCGTGAACACCAACTCACCCACCTGGCCGTCGGGCAGCACCGCGCCGGTGACCGGGTCGATGATCTCCGGATAGAAATGATCCTCCCAGACGTGCAGGCCGTCCTTCGTCTCGACGCACTCGCTGGCGACGCCGGGGCCCATGACCTCCGACAAGCCGTAGATGTCCACGGCGTGCATATCGAAGCGCGCTTCGATTTCGTGTCGCATCGACTCCGTCCATGGCTCGGCGCCGTGAATGCCGACGCGAAGCGATGTCTCTCGGGGGTTGAGCCCTTGCCGTTCGAACTCGTCGGCAATGGCGAGCATGTATGAGGGCGTGACCATGATCGCATCCGGTCGGAGATCGCTGATCAGACGGACCTGCTTTTCCGTCTGCCCGCCCGACATCGGTATGACCGTACAGCCGAGGGCTTCCGCGCCATAGTGCGCGCCGAGTCCGCCGGTGAAAAGCCCGTACCCGTAGGCGACGTGGACAAGGTCGCCGGCTTGCACGCCGGCGGCGCGCATGGAGCGCGCGACCAGCCCAGCCCACACCTCGATGTCGCGCGCCGTGTAACCCACCACGGTCGGCTTGCCGGTGGTGCCTGACGACGCATGTATGCGTGCCAGCATCCGGCGCGGCACGGCGAGCAAGCCGAAGGGATAGTGCTCGCGAAGGTCGCTCTTGACCGTGAAGGGAAACCGCGCGAGATCAGCAAGCTCGCGTAGATCGGTGGGATGGACGGAGAACGACTCGAACTGGGATCGGTAGAAGGGGACGTGGTCGTAAGCGCGTTGCAGCGTCTGCTGGAGACGATCGACCTGGAGTCGCGCGAGCTCGTCCCGAGACGCGCGCTCGATGGGCTCCAGGCCGGAATCGGAAGGATGCTGCATGGCTGTCAAATCTCCGATTGATTCCCGCATACGCCGCGAAACAGGACTAAACGAAGCGTCTTGCGCGGCCTGATCGAATCTCTCATGGAATGTTAGCCCGCCGTGGCTCTCCGGGTGCGCTGGCCGCCGGTCTGCTACGTTTCCCGGAAGGCGGCTGGAACCTCACTTACGAATCCTATCGCCGCGCACGCTGTCGGCCGGCACCAGCACGGAGACGAACGACGAATGTCAGCACCACGAATACACCGACGGACCTGGCTTGCCCGCTTCGCCTCGAGCGCTGTCGCGGTCATGGTGATCGCTGGGGTCTCGTGCACCACGGCGCTGGATGTGCAGACCGCCGCCGCGCCCGACGGGACGCTGAGCGGTCGTCAGAGCTTCCGCCTCATGCCGGAAGCGCAACTCAGGGGGAGGGAGCCGCTGCAGGACTACGATCCGATGCTGCCCAACTCGGTGACCAACGCCGCCATTCGTGAAGAGATACGTCGCGCCCTGGAAAAGCGTGGCTATCGCTACGCACCCGATGCCGCCGATATGGACGTCGCCTACTACGCGACGGCCGCACCGCGGCTGGAACTCGTGAACTTCGATTATGGCTACAGCTGGGTCGATCTTCCGCCGGATGGCATTGGGGCAAGCCAGTTCGACAAGGGTACGGTGATCATCGATGTCGTGTCCCCGGCGACGCATCGGGCCCTGTGGCGCGGTCTGTACAAGGGAAGCGTGGACCCAAATCCGCCGGACTACGTGAAAGAAGTTCGCAAGGCAGTGAACGTGATCGTGGGCAGGTTTCCAGCCCCGTCGCGGTAGTTCATCGCGTAATGCCGAGCGCCAGACGTGTGCAGTCGGCGGGCGCGTATCGCGAATGGCGCCGCTCGTCGGTGACGATAGCAGGCACACGGTACGCACTCGAGTCCAAACCTGGCGTATTCGCCGATGGGGCGATCGATCCGGCGGCGCTGCTGCTTGCCGAGCGCGTGACAATCGCACCCGGCAACGTCGTGGTGCACTTGAACTGCGGCAATGGACTCTTTGGATCGGTGGCCGCCCGTGTGGCCGATCGCGTGCTGCTCACGGACCGCAACATTCTCGCCGTGCAGGCGACCCGTCGAACGCTCGACGCGAATAGTGTGACCAATGTCGATGTGCTGCTCGGCCACGGCGCCACCGCGCTGCCAGCCGACGTCCGTGCCGATGTCGTGGCCATTCGCATCCCGCAGGAAAAGATCGCGCTGCTGCAGCTCGTGTCCGATGCCTTCAGAATCCTTCGAATCGGCGGGCACTGCTACCTCGCCGGCGCGACGAACGAAGGCGCGAAGACAGCCACGAGCACGCTCGTGGCCGTCTTCGGCAACGGTGGCGTGCTCGCCGTGGATAGCGGCCACCGGATCGCGATGGCCACCAAGCGCGGTGAGACGCCCGCGAGTCCGCAGGTGCTGGCCAGCCCCTACCTCCAGAGCGACGCCTTCAACGAGATCGAGGCTGTCATTCGAGGCAGCGCCCGAACGCTCTTTACCCGTCCCGGCGTGTTCTCGTGGGACCATCTCGACGAGGCGACCTCGATGCTGGCCGACGCGATGGAGATCAATCTCGGCGAATCGGTGTTGGACCTGGGCTGCGGATGCGGTGTGTTGGGTACAGTGGCCGCGACGCTCTCGGCGGAGCGAGTCTGCATGGTGGACGCGGACGTGGAGGCGGTGCGGTCCGCCGCGCGCACCGCGAAGGCGGCGGGTACAGACCATTGCTCCGTTCTCACGAGCGATGTCGCCGGCGAGGTGCTGGACCAGCGGTTCGACGTGGTGGTGACCAATCCGCCATTCCACATCGGGAAGACCACCGATCTCGACGTGCCGGCGCAGTTCATCCGTGACGCGCACCACGTGCTGTCCGCGAATGGGCGCCTCTATCTCGTTGCGAACCGCACGCTGCCGTACGAGCGCATCATCGTTCAGCTGTTCGGGAACATTCGGACGCTGCACGATGGCCGACGGTTCAAAGTCCTCTCGGCCACGAAACAGCAGTCAGACTGACGAGAGTAGCCGCGCCACCTCATCGGGCTCCAACGCACGCCACGCGCCCGCGGCGAGGTCACCGAGCTGATGTCCCCCGATCGACGTCCGGTGAAGCGATTCCACATGATTGCCCACCGCTGCGAACATGCGGCGGACCTGGTGATATCGCCCTTCGGTGACCGTGACCCGCACGTGCCGCGCATCGACGATCTCGAGGATCGCAGCTTCGAGCGCGGACGATTCGCCGTCCAGCATCAGGGTGCCGCTGGCAAAGATCTTCACGTCGTCCGCACGCACGTCGCTCGCCAGCGTAGCCTCGTAGACCTTCGGGCGGCGCGCCTTCGGCGACGACACGCGGTGGTTGACCTGGCCATCGTCAGTGAGCAGCAGCAGGCCCGAGGTATCGCGATCCAGACGGCCGATCGGCGCGATGATCGGGGATCGCGCGGTAAATCGGCCCGGCAGCAGTTCGTAGATCAGGCGGCTGGCGTCCGTCGTGGAGCACACGAAGCCCACGGGCTTGTGAAGCATGAGCACCACACCCTGCGCGACGTCGAGCGGGGCATCGTCGATGCGCACGTCGTCGTGCGAGAAACCATCGCCCTCGCGCAGAATGCTCCCATCACGCCGCCGCACGCGCCGTTGCTGCAGCATCGCCGTGACCTCACGCCGGCTGCCGTAACCCAGGTTGGCGATGTACTTGAGCAGCTTCATCGTCGAGACGCGTGAAGTGAGTGCCGGAAACGGCAGGCGCTTGTCGCGCCGTGCTATACTATTGCAGCGCGCGTCGAGATGTCGAGTCGTGGATCGCGCGTTCACTCGCATCTCTCATGAGCCCGTCACGAAAGCATGCTGAAGGTCCGAGTTCAGGCACCGTGAGCGTGGCGCGTGGACTGTCGAAACTCGGCGTCTGTTCGCGAGCCGACGGCGAACGTCTCGTGGAGACCGGGCGCGTGCGCATCAATGGACGAGCGGTGCACGACACGGCACTTCGCATCACGCCCGAAACGGACGTCATCGAGGTGGACGGTGTGCGCGTCGGCGTGGTGGAACGCGTCTATCTGGCACTCAACAAGCCACGTGGCCTCGTGACGACCCGTGACGACCCGCAGGGTCGAGCGACCATCTATGAGTGTCTCGCCGGATCGAATCTGCCATTTGTGGCGCCGGTAGGCCGGCTGGACAAGGCGAGCGAGGGTCTGTTGCTCCTCACCAACGACTCGAAGTGGGCGGCACGGCTGCTCGACCCCACGTCGCACGTGGACAAGACCTACCACGTGCAGATTGGCAGCCTCGCGGACGAATCGACCGTGGCTCGCGTGTCTGCCGGCGTCACCGAGCCCGACACGGGAGAACGGTTCACGGTCAAGCACGCGTCGCTGCTCCGTGTGGGATCGCGGAGTTCCTCGTGGCTCGTGATCGTGCTGGACGAAGGTAAGAATCGGCACATCCGGCGGCTGCTCGGGGTGTTGGACCTGGAAGTGCGCCGGCTAGTGCGTGTCAGCATCGGACCACTGTCGCTCGGCGCGCTTGCCAAGGGCCAGTGGCGGCGACTCGGCGCTGAAGAGGTAAGAGCGCTGTCGAGCTAAGCACCGCGTCGCCGCGGCTCCGGGCGGCGTTTGTCAGTCGGACGGTTCGAGATATCCGACCGCCATGGCGTCGTTTTCGCCGCTGACGGCGACATACAGCGCGTAAGAGTAGTCGTCATCCATTTCGAGCTCCTCGTCGGGCTGGAACTCGATGCGCCAGCAGCCCCGAAAGGTGTCAGCGGTGAGCTGGTCGGGCACCGGATAGGACGGCGGTCCGAATTCGCCCACGCTACCGTCCGTGGTGGCGAGCGTGCGGTTGTCGGGGTTCGACTTGTACTCGTCCACGTGATCGCGCATGGACGCAAGATTCTCGTACGGCAACGCTTCCACCGCGAACTCCGTAGGAGGAGCTGCGTCACCGAGGGCGTTTTGCACCACCAACTTCAAGCCGCCGGCGGGAAGCGACGCGCGCATCCATGGCGCGAGCATGGCCTCGGCGCGGCCGAAGTCGCGACGCAGCAATGCCTGGGCAAACGCTCCGAGAAAGGATGCGGCCGTCACGAGCGTGCCGTGGGCGGAAACGGAGACCCGGCGCTCCACGATGCGTCGGTCAGACGCTGGAACCACGACAGCACTGCTGCTTGTTCCAAGTGCAGGGGACACACGATCAGGTCGCCAGGGGACGTCAGCGCCACTGCCCCGTGTACGGCGGCCAACTCGCTCTTCGCAATATGAATCCGTTCCGGTGTCAGACCAAGTCGGGAGAGCTCGGAGGCGAACACTCGCGGCAGGCGGCCGCGCGCTCGGCCGCGCAGCAGCTTGGGCATTTCCTTGATGACGACTTCATCGAATGACATGACCGTCCACGCCGACCGTACCAGCGCCCGTAGTTGTTGGTCGTCCCTGTTTGGCGCCTGCCCGCGCACCAGCACGCGCCGCCGAGCGGGAAAGATACGCGCGGTGTCGCAGAGCGACGCCAGACGGTCCGCATTGTGGGCATCGTCGGCAAGGACGGTCACGCCTCTCACATGCAGCACTTGGAGGCGCCCGGGGTTGTCGTTGGGTGAGGCTCCGAACGTCGCCAGGGTTTGGCGAACGGCGGTCACTGGAACCCTGGCAGACAGCTATCTCGGCGAGCCCAGTCTCGATTCGAGCGCCGCGGCCTCCCGTACGCGGCCCATCTGGCGCAGCAGCCCAGCGTACTCCTGCAAGGTCTCCCGCAGGTTGGCGTCGTTCGGGCTGAAGGCGCGTTCGCGGATCTCGAGTGCCCGTCGATAGTACTGCTCGGACTCGGCCAGTCGTCCCCCGTCACGCAGGAGCCCGGCAAGGCTGTTGAGCGTCACGGCGACCCCGGGGTTGTCCGGCGTGAGTCGCAGCTTCTTGATCGCAAGCGCGCGGAGGAAGAGTGGCTCCGCCTCAGAGTAGCGATGCAACTTCCAATAGGTCTCGCCAAGGTTGCTCAGCAGCATGGACAGCTGCGGGTGCGTCGAATCGAGCGAGTGTTCGAGTATGCCCCGAGTCCGCTCATACAAGGGCAGTGCCTCGGCGTACTTCCCCTGCATCCAGTATGTGGCGCCGAGGTTGTTGAGCACGGACGCCACGTCGGGATGATTGGGGCCGTGTTGTTTCTCCTCGATCGCGAGGGCACGGCGAAACAGTGGCTCGGCATCCGCGAAGCGTTTTTCCGACCAGCGCACCGCGGCCACGCCAGTCAGATCGCGAGACAACTGCGCGGAATCACCACCGGGTTTCTCGTTGATCGCCAGTGCTCGCCGATAATACGCGTCGGCATCCGGAAGACGATGCTGGCTCAATCGCAACTTCGCGATGCTGGCCAGGACCTGCGCGACCTCCGGGTGGGAAGGGCCGAGCGCCGCCTCGCGAAGGTCCAATGCGCGCCTCAGGTGCTTGTCCGCTCGAGCAAAGTCGGCTTGATCGACCGCTACATCGCCGAGCGCGAGCTCGGTCTCGGCCACGGCGAGGGCATCGGGCCCCAGCGCCCGCACGCGCGCTGCGAGCGCCTGTTCGAGCTGCGCGCGCGACGCATCGTAGAGCCCGAGCTTGGAGTATGCCACGCCCATGGTGTGCATGATCTGGCCCTGTAGCTCGGGATGCTGCACCAGATCGATGGCGGCCTGCTGTGCGCCGCGGTCAAGCAGTTCACGCGCTGTCACCTCACTGCCGTGCAGGTTGCCAGGGTCGTTCACGTTGAAGAGATCGATGAGAAACGACGTCACATGCTGCGCCGCAGCAGCCTCCAGCGCGGCTTTGCGTTCGGCGCGCGTCGCTCGCAGCATTCCCGCACCCGCCAATAGGGCGCTGACAACGAGGAGCAGGAGCGCGATGAGCGTCGCCGGCACGGCCACGCGATGCCGGTGAAGGAGTTTTTGCAGCCGATAGCGCGTGCTTGGCGGGCGCGCCATGACTGGCTGATCGGCGAGCCGCCTGCTGATGTCCGCCGCGAATGCCGCCGCGCTGTCGTACCGCCGATTACGATCCGGATCGAGCGCTTTCATCACGATCCAGTCGAGATCGCCTCGAAGCTCATCGCGCAGACGATCAGGACTGAGTCGTCGCGCCCGCGCAATCGACTCGCGGTCCGATCCGAGCGTGATGAACCGACTGCTCGGCTTCGGCATGCTGGTCTCACCCGATGCGAGACGAGCGAGAAACAGGTGCAGGGCGCCCTCGGCCGGCTCGAATGGCAGCCGCCCGACGAGCATCTCGTAGAGCAGGACCCCCAATGAGTAGATGTCCGAGCGCGTATCGACATCGAGACCGGGCGTTTCCGCCTGTTCCGGACTCATGTAGGCCACGGTGCCGACCGTGGCACCGCCTCTCGTCACGAACGGCGAGTCGGT
>JANYIN010000085.1 GCA_025362035.1 Gemmatimonadaceae bacterium
TGTCGCCCTTGGCGTAGCTCGTGGCCGTGGTCTTGAACGACTCGTGCCCCATCGCCGCCGCCTGTGGGGCGCAAAAACTCCGTCCGCGACTCACGCTGCCCGCATTTCCTCCGACGGTGGTACTCGCGCAGGCACCGCGAAACCGTAGCGATGATGCAGACCCCCGAGGATCGGGGTGCCTACGATTCGGGTTCCGGTTGGCGGCTGACGTGGGGGCAAGTGTCTGGAGCCGTCCGGCGGTTGCATCCGAAGGCCAAGTTCGGGGACGTGGTCCATGCCATGGACGTGTCACGCGGCTCGGGCGTCAAGGTCATCGGAGTACCACCCAAGGATACGCCGGGCTCCAAGCCGTAAGAACGGCCGGCAACGCGCTCGGCTGGACAGATGTAAATGCGGCGGACGAACCTTTCGAGGGTCGTCCGCCGTATAACATTCCTGAGGGATCATGAGACCAGTCATTCCAGCATGACTAATTCGAGCGATTCAGGATCGCACGATCCGCCGGCGCGTCCGTCGTATCGCGTCACTGTCAACATGCCACTCCGTGATGACGGCCGTCGAGCGGGCGCGGTCGTTTCGTTCATCGTGCATGTGCTGATCGTGGCGTTGCTCGGCCTGCCCTTTGTGTTCTCACGCACGATCATCGCCCGAATCGAGCAAGGCGCGGGAGGGAAGGGGCCTGCAGGCGGGGGCGGGGGCGGTCGCGGCGCTGATGAAGGCTATCACGAGACGCTCAGGTTCGTGCGGGTCATGCCTGGAGCGGTGCGGACTCCGACCACGCTTCCGTCGATACCCACACTGGTCACACCCAAGGTGCAGCCCCCGACGCCGCCAGTGGTCGCGCCGCAGCCCGAACCGCAAGCGAAGCCGCCCGAGCCGGTTGCAACGCCGGCGCCGGCGCAGACGCTCGCTTCGATCGCAGGGGCGGGGTCGGGAAGCGGCCATGACGGCACGACAGGCAATGGTGCGGGTACGGGCGGCGGTGCGGGGGCGGGCATCGGGCCTGGCCGTGGCAGCGGCAATGGCCCGGGAACGGGAGGAGGCACGCAGGCGAACTATCCGCCGTTTCCGATCGAGTTCTTCCTGCCGCCGCTTCCGCCACCAGCAAGCGTTCGCGGTTTTCACTTTATCGCGGAGTTCGATGTGGACTCCACCGGCCGCGTGCTCGACTTCAAGTTTTCCGAGACGAGAGACGGCGATTACAATCGCCGCATTGCCGCCATCCTGCGCTCCATGCGCTTCCGTCCCGGATCTCGACCTGACGGCACACCGCTACGCATGAAGGCGCAGGTCGAATACGGGTTTTGATTCGTTCGTCGCCCCGCCGCAGCATAGTGGTCGGCGACCGGACAGACCGCGTTCTACTGGATTCTGCAAAGGACGAGCGGTCGGTCTAGCGATCGCCCCCACCGCTGTCTAGCTTTGTGAGATTCCACCACAAACGCCGCCGGCACTGACCGACGACGCCCCATTCGCTTTTCCCGTCCCCTGCATGAGCAGCTCGGCCGTTTCGACCGAAGCCACGCCGCAGTCCGCTTCCGGATTCGTAAAAGCGATACCCCTCATCGACACGTTGGCGCTCAGGTCGATCAACTGGGCACTCCGTTTCCGCCGAGTGGATGTCCGCACGGACATTCGGTCGGCGTCCTTCGCACGCATTTCCACCTTCCACGCAACATGACGCAAACGCAGTCCTCACTGTTATTCGTCGTCATCGGCGCGAGCGCGCTCGCTCTCGTCTTCGCGATCTTCCTCGCTCGATGGGTGCTTTCGCGGAGCCGCGGCACACCCGAGATGCAGAAGATCTCCAACGCCATCCAGCAGGGCGCGGAAGCCTACCTCGCGCGTCAGTACAAGACCATCGGCCTGTTGTCCATCGTCGTCGCTGCCATGTTGGGGGTCGGCTATGGCTTTTTCCGGCAGACGACTCCCAACGATCCCGTTCAGGATCCCAAGACGTTCGCCTTGTACGTTACGGCTTCCTTCCTGCTCGGCGCATTGAGTTCGGGGGTCGCGGGATACGTCGGCATGTGGGTGTCCATCCGCACGAACATTCGCGTTGCCGCGGCTGCGATGACGTCGCTCAACGATGCATTGCAGACGGCGCTGCGCGGTGGCGCGGTGTCCGGACTGTTCACGGTGGCGATGAGCCTTTTGGGCGTCGGCGGCCTGTTCGCGGTCCTTTCCACTCTCGAGCCGGCGGGCATGCAGGCTGGCGAATGGGCGAGGCGCATCCCGTTCCTTATCGTCGGCTACGGGTTCGGCGCGTCCTTCGTCGCGCTCTTCGCGCAACTCGGCGGCGGGATCTATACGAAGGCAGCGGACGTGGGTGCCGATCTCGTCGGCAAGGTCGAAGCGGGCATTCCCGAGGACGACCCTCGCAATCCAGCTGTCATCGCCGATCTCGTGGGCGACAACGTCGGCGACTGCGCGGGTCGCGGTGCTGATCTCTTCGAGAGCACGGCAGCCGAAAACATCGGCGCGATGATTCTCGGCGTGCTGCTCTTCAAGTCGTTCGGCGTGAATGGCATCCTGTTCCCGCTCGTGATCATGGCGCTTGGACTGCTATGCTCCATCGTCGGGGTGATGGTGGTGAAGACCACCGAAAACGCCGATCCGATGAAGGCACTCAACTTCGGATACTACGTGACAGCGGCGCTGGTCACGATCATGTTCTTCTTCGCCAGCAAGACACTCCTGCAGGTTGCCGCGGCGCCGGATGCGTGGTGGCACTTCTTCCTCTGCGGCGTCATCGGCATCATCACATCCGTCGCGTTCGTCTTCATCACGCAGTACTACACCGAGTATCGCTATCGCCCGGTGCTCAGCATCGCCGAGGCGAGTCAGACCGGACCGGCGACCAACATCATTGCGGGTCTTGCCGTGGGAATGGAGTCCACGGTGCTACCCGTGATCACGATCGGAATCGCCATCATCTCGAGTTACACGTTGGGCCAGTCCAGCGGCCTGGTGAACGATGCTGGAGCGGCGATCGGCGGTCTGTTCGGGACAGCAGTCGCCACCATGGGCATGCTTGGCACGGCCGGCTATATCCTGGCCATGGACGTTTTCGGTCCAATCACCGACAACGCTGGCGGAATCGTCGAGATGTCACGCCAGCCCGAGTCCGTGCGCGAAAAGACCGATCGTCTGGACTCGGTTGGCAACACGACCAAGGCGCTCACGAAGGGGTACGCGATCGGATCGGCCGCCTTGGCGGCCTTCCTGCTGTTTTCCGCCTATCTCGACGAAGTAAAGAATCTCACCGGGCAGGCGCTGCACGTCGATCTGTCCAAGCCAGTGGTGTTCGTCGCGGGGCTTTGTGGCGCCATGCTCGTGTTCTGGTTTTCCTCGCTGGCGATGACGGCCGTGCGGAAGGCGGCGTCTTCGGTCATCACGGAGGTGCGTCGCCAGTTCCGCGAGCGACCAGGCATCATGCAGGGGACGGAAGATCCGGACTATGCGGCATGCGTTGACATCGTAACGGTCGGCGCGCTCAAGGCGATGGTGCTGCCGGGCGCACTCGTGGTGCTGTTCCCGATCGTCGTCGGTGTCGTGTTCAAGCGCTTTGGTGGACCGGGCGAGTTCATGGGGGCGGAGTCGGTCGCGGCGCTACTCATGGTCGGCACCATCGCGGGCATTCTCATGGCGGGCTTCCTGAACAATGGCGGCGGCGCGTGGGACAATGCGAAGAAGTACATTGAGACCGGCGCATACGGCGGAAAGCGATCTGACGCGCATAAGGCGGCGGTCGTTGGCGACACGGTGGGTGATCCGTTCAAGGACACGGCAGGCCCCTCTCTGCACGTGCTCATCAAGCTCCTGAGCACCATCACACTCGTGTTGGCTCCGCTGTTCATCTAAGGCGTCTCTCACCCAGTCTGGATGAACTCGCTCTTTGCCCGTAAGCCGATTGCCGCGCTGGTAGATGAAGCCGAAAACCCCAACGGGCTCCGACGAGCTCTTGGGGCCGGTGATCTGATCATGCTGGCAATTGGCGCGGTGATCGGCGCCGGCATTTTCGGCGCTATCGGCACCGCTGCGGCAGGCCAGACCGACGCAGCGGGACACGTCATCCGCAGCGGTGCGGGTCCCGCGCTGGTTTTCTCGTTCATTCTGCTTGGCGTGGCCTGCGCGCTCGCGGCGCTCTGCTATGCCGAACTGGCGGCGATGATTCCGCAAGCCGGCAGCGCCTACGCATACTCCTACGCAACGCTCGGCGAGATCGTCGCGTGGATCATCGGTTGGGATCTCATTCTCGAATATGCGGTTGGCAATGTGGCAGTCGCGATCTCGTGGGGTGACTACTTCAAGTCGCTCACCGGCGGGTTTCTCAATCTGCCTGTCTGGCTCGGTACGGGATATCGTACGGCGCTGCTGAGTTCCGACCCGCAGGTTCACGGCCTGCTCGAGACCGCGCCTCGTATTGCCGGAATTCCGATCCTGATCAACGTCCCGGCGTTCGCCATTGTCCTTCTCATCACCTGGCTCCTGCTCGTGGGAGTACGGGAGAGCGCGAAGGCGAACAACATAATGGTCGTCGTGAAACTGCTGGCGCTCGCGCTGTTCATCGGCGTCGGCCTCACGAAGATCAATACCGCGAACTATCACCCGTTTGCGCCGAACGGATTCTCGGGCATTCATCACGGCGCCGCGATCGTCTTCTTTGCGTACATCGGATTCGACGCGATTTCCACGGCCGCGGAGGAAACGAAGAACCCGCAACGGAATCTTCCCATCGGGATTCTTGGCGGCCTGGCCATCTGCACCGTGATCTATGTCGTCGTCGGCGCGGTGCTGACCGGCATGGTGAAGTACACCGAGCTTGACCCCAGCGTGCACGCAGATCCGCTCACGTATGCGCTCCAACGTACCGGAATGCAGAGTGCTGGTTGGCTCGTCGCACTTGGTGCGGTGTTTTCGATGACGGCCGTGTTGCTCGTCTTCCAGTATGGACAGCCGCGTATCTTCTTTTCGATGGCGCGTGACGGTTTGCTGCCGCAGTGGGCGGCGAAGATTCATCAGAAGTCGCGCACGCCGTACGTCACCACGATCATCACCGGCCTGTTCGTCGCCTTCTGGTCACTCATCGGAGACGCGGGCGAGACATACGATCTGACGAACATCGGAACGCTGTTCGCATTCGTGCTGGTGTGCGCGGGCGTTCTGGTACTCCGCCATACGGAACCCGATCGCCCGCGACCATTTCGCGTGCCATTCGTATGGCCCGTGTGTCTCGGTGGCGTAGGGATGTGCATCTTCGTGATGGTCGGCCTTCCCCGCCAGGCGTGGGAGCGATTCGGCTGGTGGCTGGTGATCGGACTGGTCCTCTACTTCGTCTACGGTTACAAGAACTCCGTGCTCCGCCGCGACGCGGCGTCTGCGCCTTCCAGTCGCTAATCTGATGCCTGCAGTCGTAACGCCCGTGGCGCCGTCTCCGCTCACCGGACTGCGTCGGATCACGCAGACGCAGTGGATCGTCATTTCGATGGTGCTGGGAGTCGCGGCCGGATACCTCTTCCCGGATCATGCTGCCGGACAGGGTGGCTTCCAGGCGTCGGATCTTCAAGTGCTGTCGTCCATCTTTCTGCGCATGATCAAGTCACTGATCGTGTTGCTGCTGGGTTCGACACTCGTCGTCGGCATCGCGGGTCATGGCGACGACATGAAGCGCGTCGGAAGGCTTGCGTTCAGATCACTCGTGTATTTCGAGATTGTCACCACGTTGGCGCTCGTTGTCGGCCTGGTGGCGGTGAATGTCGTCAAGCCGGGTCGGGGGGTGAACCTTACCACCGCTTCGGTGGAGACGGGCAGCGAGCTCGCGCAGACCAAGACGACGTTCTCCGGTGTTGTCGAGCACATGGTGCCGCAGAGTCCATTCAAAGCGGCGGCGGACAACGAAGTGCTGCAGATCGTCTTCTTCTCCATCATATTCGCCGTCGCGCTCTCCCAGGTGCAGGGGCCGGCGAAGACCTTCATGCTCTCGTTCTGCGAGAGCCTGAGCGAGGTCATGTTCAAGTTCGTCGGCATCGTCATGAAGTTCGCGCCCATCGGCATCGGCGCGGCCATCGCCGTGACGGTCGGAAAGAGCGGCCTGGGCGTGCTACGCAACCTCGGTTTGTTGGTGCTCACGCTGTACGGCTCCCTGATCGTGTTCGTGCTCGTCGTGTTCCTGCCAATCGCCATCATCTTCAAGGTGCCCATTCGCCGTTTCTGGCAGGCGACGAAGGAGCCGTGGTTGATCGCGTTCACGACCGCGTCATCCGAAGCGGCACTGCCCCTGGCGCTTCAGCGCATGGAGCGACTCGGCGTTCCGCGACGCATCGTGTCCTTTGTGCTGCCGACCGGCTACTCCTTCAATCTGGACGGCAGCACACTGTATCTCGCGCTCGCAGCGGTGTTCGTGGCGCAGGCGGCCGGGATCGACATGCCTATCTCGACGCAGATCCTGATGATGCTCACGCTGATGCTCACCAGCAAAGGCGTGGCTGCGGTTCCCCGTGCGGCGCTCGTCATCCTCTCGGGAGCGCTCGCACAGTTCGGCTTGCCGCTTCAGGGCGTCGCCGTAATACTTGGCGTCGATGCCCTGATGGACATGGCGCGCACGTCCCTGAATGTGGTTGGCAACTGTCTCGCGACGGTGGTGATGGCCAGGTGGGAGGGCACGTTCGAGTTGTCCGCCGAAGACACGCCGATCGCCGACCGACTTGCGGGGACGCCGCTCAATATGCCCGGTGTGCTGACGCCCAGGGACGAGGGATAGCAGGGACGAATCGCATCGCGACCGTCGGTCGCTCGCAACGATCAGGCGACGGTTTCACCCAGGAATCGCAACGCGCCTCGCACCGCGCCGCGCGCCGGAATCACTTCGTCCGCGTGCAGCTGCGCTCCGGGAACCGCACTGCGAAGCCGCTGCTCGAGCCGCTTCCGCAACGTGCTGCCCTTGCGGAGCATTCCGCCGGTGAGTGCCACCGGCGTGGCGGCGCGCTCGTCGCCGAACAGCGAGCGGGATAGTGTGCGGACGTGCAAGATGAGCTCCTCCACGGCAAGCGACAGGAGCGCGTTCGCGCGCAGATCGCCGGCATCGGCGACGCTCGTGACAATGGGAGCGATCGACGCGAACTGGGCAGGGGACGCGTGGGCCGCCCATGCGACTAGCTCCCGCGGCTCGTTGACCTGTGCCGCGGTCAGTACCGCACCGAGGAGGGCGGTCTCGGGCTCGCGGCCGTCCGCAGCCGCAGTGACCACGCTCAGTGCACGGCGGCCGATCCACGCACCGCTGCCCTCGTCACCGCAGATCGGGCCCCAGCCGCCGCAGCGGGCTGTGACTCCGGCGGGCGATCGGCCAAACGCCGCCGAGCCGGTACCACAGATCAGGAGCACACCCGGTCCATCACCGAACGCATCGTCAAGCGCGATGGCATAGTCGGGGTGCACGACGACCTCCTCGGCCACGTCGCGCTCCACAAGGGCCTGCCAAAGTGCCTGCCGTTCCGAGTCCGTTGCTGCTCCCGCGACACCGACGCAGAGCACCTTGGGCATCACGTGCATCATCTCGCACGACGCGAGCGCATCGTTGATGCCGGCGGTGATGACGTCGGCGGAGAGCTCGATCTCACCCGGCCGAGCGGCGGAGCCCGGGCCGACGACTTCGCCTATTGCCGTGCCGCGTTCATCTGCGACAATGACGCGGGTCTTGCTGCCGCCTCCGTCCACGCCGAGAACGATGAACGTCATGCGACCGCCGGCGTTCGCGCCGGCATACGGTGCGTGAAAGAGGAGAGCATGCCTACAAATAGTGTGATGGAAGTGCCGATGAGGACGTACCAGGGCCACGCGATGTCGCGGACGGGCTCCAGCGTGGGCGCCAACGAAGGATACGTGGCGGAGATCTGCTTCGCAAAAACGACAAACGCCATCGTTACGATCGCGATCGACATGCCGAGAATCGCATCCCGCTGGATGGCGCGCCGCCAATAGATCCCGAGGAAAAATCCACCGAGCAATCCGCCGGAGGTGAAGGATGAAATACCCAGTGCGACAACAACCACCGGAGTGTGAGTATCCTGCGGAAACAGCAGCGCTCCGAGCGTCAGCGCGACGCCCCAGCCGAGGGCGAACAAGCGTCCCATTTTGAGCGTCTGTGGGTCGGTAACCGAACGCCTGGTGATGGGCAAATAGATGTCGTGCGTCGTCGCGCCGGCCAACGAATTGATCGCCCCGGAATGTGTGCTCATCGTTGCCGCGACAATCGCCGCAACAATGAGCCCGACCAGACCGGCGGGCATGTGTTCGAGAATGAAGAGTGGAAAGATCTGGTCGGTCGTCGCGAAGAATTGTCCGTGGTAGTACGCCCAGAGCCCGAGACCGATTGTAAGAAATAACGTGAACTGCACGAACACGGCGAAACCAGATCCGATGATCGCGCGCTGGGCGTCCTTCAAGGAGCGGGAGGACATCAGTCGCTGCACGATGATCTGGTCGGTCCCGTGCGATGCCATTGAAAGGAACGCGCCGCCGATGAGCCCTGCCCAGACTGTGTGCGGGTTCGATTTTGTCAGGCTGAAATCGATAGCTCTGGTCTTGCCGACGGCGCTGGCGGTTGACCAGATGGTCGGCCAACCACCGGGAACGAGGCGGCCAAGGATGACGATGGCCGCAACGGCGCCGCTCAGGTAAATGAACGCCTGCAATAGCTCTGTCCAGACAACGGCCTTCATGCCGCCGCGATAGGTATATAGGACCGTCAACGCGCCGAGGATCAGCACGGAGATGGGCATCACGATCGCCTTATTCGTGATGGACGGGCCGATGATGAGTGACACCGGTATGGCGGTCGCGAATACGCGGACCGAGTCGGCGAGTGCGCGCGTGACCATGAAGATGATGGACGTGAAGCGGCGCGTCGTAAGGCCGAAGCGGGTTTCAAGGAGCGCATAGGCCGTCACCAGGTTGCCGGCAAAGTAGCGGGGTAGAAGGACGCCCGCGATGACGAATCGCCCGATGATGTAGCCGGCGACCACCTGCAAGAAACCGAAATCACCCGTGCCTGTCTTCGCGCCGTACGCGAGCCCCGGTATGCTGATGAACGTCAAGGCGCTCGTTTCGCTGGCCACGATAGAGAACATCACCGCCCACCACGGAATTGCGCGATCGGCGACGAAGTAGTCCCTGGCGTCGCGCTGGCGTCGCCCGACCCACAGGCCGAGCGCGGTGGTTCCCGCCAGGTACGCGATGAGAACGATGGCGTCGAGTGTGGTGAAGCGCGTCACGCGCTACGCCTCTTGCACCACGTACGCTTCCATGGCGAAGTATTCAGCCAGTCCGAGCCGGTCGAGCAATGCCGCGGTGTCCTTGTTACGAGCGTCGACGCGTTGCCAGAATTCGCGATCGTCCTGGCCCGGGAACGGGGCCGAATCCTTCTGCGATTGGTGCTTGAATATCGCCTGGATCTTGAGACGCAGTTCCTCCTGTGACATCGGCACGAGCCACGTCGCATCCGTGACGCTCCATTCCTGCCACGCGCCGCGATACAGCCAGACCTCCGGGCGGGGAACACTGATTTCGCGCAGCGCGCTGTCGATGGCTTCCTTGCACATCCGGTGCGTGCCGTGAGGATCGGACAAGTCGCCGGCCACGAAAATAATCTCAGGGCGGAATTCGTTGATGAGATCGCGGACGATGGCCACATCGGCCCCACTAACTGGGTCCTTCCTTACCTTGCCGGTCTGGTAGAACGGCAGATTCAGGAATCTCGCATGTTGGCGCGAAAGCCCCATGACCTCGATGCCGGCCACGGCTTCGCTCTCACGGATGATGCGCTTGATGTCCTGCACTTCGGGGATATCGACGTCCCCTGGCTGCTTCGAGTCGAGAAAGGTGTAGACACGGCCCGCGAGCGTATCCACCGAGCGTCGGCCAAGCCCACGGTCGCGCTCGAGTCGTTCGAGGAAGTCGACGTAACGCCGCACGTCGTGATCGAATACCGCGATGTTGCCGCTGGT
>JANYIN010000086.1 GCA_025362035.1 Gemmatimonadaceae bacterium
AGGTCACCTACTTCCTGGCAAACAAGACGCCGCTGCAGATCGCCAACGATCCCTGCCAGACCACGCTGGGCCCCGATGAAGAAAGGCTGTACGCTGGGATCGAGACGCACGAGCGTGCGAGCTATCGCGAGGCCCGGATACAAGTGGCCCCCGGTGCCACCTCCGGCAAAGAGCACGGTCCTGCGTGAGTCGGGCATGTCAGCCTGCCGGTGTGGAGAGCGGATCGGTGGCGCCGGAGCCCAGCACGCGCTCCTTCTGGCTGCCGATGTTCACCAGGATTCCCGTGAGGAACATGGTCAGCACGATGTTGGATCGGCCATAGGAGACGAACGGCAGCGTCAACCCGGTGGTTGGGAGGAGCCCTACCACCACGCCGATGTGCAGATAGGCGGTCAGCACCGTGACGAACGTGAGTCCCACCGCCACGAGTTGGAGAAATGCCGAACGCGCACGGCGCGCGATGCGAAAGCCGAGCAGCGCATACGCGGCGAATGCCAGCGTGATGGCCGCGAGGCCCACGAAACCCCACTCCTCGCCGATGTTACTCGCGATGAAGTCGCTGTACGGAAAGGGCAGGAAACCATACTGCTGGCGTCCCTGCCCGAATCCCACGCCGAGTGCGCCACCTGATCCCACGGCGATGAGCGACTGCTTGAGCTGATAGTTCACCTGCGTCTGCGCTTTGGTGGCGTCGAAGAATCCCGTAAGACGACCCGCGGCGTACTGCACCTTCTGGATCTTGTGCCAGAGCAGCGGAATGGAGAGCGCGCAGATGATCACGAAGTGTGCGATGCGGACTCCGCCGGCAAAGAGCAGGACGGCGAGGAGCAGCGTATACAGCATCGACACCGAGAGATCGGGCTCCAGCGCGGCGAGTACGTCGAGCAGACCGATGACGACGAAAAACGGCAGCACACCCTTCGTGAGACGACGCAACTGATCGCCTTTCTTGACGATCAGCATCGACGTCCAGATCACCACGCCCAGCTTGCCGAATTCCGACGGTTGCAGCGACGTACCGAGCAGGAATCGCTTGGACCCGTTCACGCGCGGCGCGATGCTCTCGGGGAGCACGAGGCATGCGACGAGCGTGAAGATGGTGAGATACATGATCGGCCAGGCCCACTCGCGCCACTTCTCCGCGTCCAGCTTGGCGGCGATGGCAAAGGCGACGACCCCGGCGAGCACGCCCGTGAACTGGCGGACGACGTAGTACCAGCTGTCGTGGTTGGCCTGGACCGCCACGAAGGCGCTGGCGCTGTACAACACCGCCAGCCCGAACGTCAACAGTATGGCCATCACCACCACGAGGCCGCGCGCCTCGGGGCCCATTCGCCACCGCTCCCGCACCCTGTCCACGGGCGTCGCTCGCTCCCGGGGCATCGCCACCGCGGTCATTCGTGTTCCGTTCCCAGCGTGGAGGCGAGTTGCTTGAAAACACGCCCGCGTTCTTCGTAGTTGTCGAACATGTCGTAGCTGGAACAGGCCGGTGAGAGCAACACCGCGTCGCCCGCTACGGCGAGATCGCGGGCGCGTTTGAGGATGTCGTCAAAGGAAGCTTCCATCTGCTCAACCGGCACAACACCCGCCAGGTCCTTCGCTACCAGCGATCCTGCCTCGCCGTACGCGATCACCAGCTTCACGGTTCGCCTGAGCTCATCCGCCAGCGCGGAGTACGGTTCACCCTTGTGGCGTCCACCCAGCAGCAGCACCGTGGGCCGTCGCATGCCTTTCAGGGCCACCAGCGTGGATGCCACGTTGGTGGACTTGGAGTCGTTGATCCACTGCACGCCATTGTACGTGCCTGCCGGCTCGATGCGGTGCTCCAGGGCGCGAAAGGCGCGCAGGGCGTCGGCAATCCGTCCCCTTGCGCCTGGCGCGGCGTGCGACGCGTCGGCGCTCATCACCGCCAGCGTGGCAGCCAGAGCGTTGCCGACGTTGTGGTCACCGAGCAGGACGAGTTCGTCGCGCTCGATCAACGGCTGCCCGAACACGACCAGTTCATCCGCCCCGCGATCGTAGTAGCCCTCTACCAGCTTCGACTCCGTGCTGAAGCAGAGCTGCGTGCCGTCCACGCCGAGCAGCATTTCCCGCACGGCGGAGTCGTCGGCGTTCGAGATCCAGATGGAGCGGTTCGTGGCGTTCCGGAACAACTCCGCTTTGTCCGCGAAGTAGGCGTCCACTGACTCGTAGCGATCGAGGTGGTTGGCGGACAGGTTCGTGAGGATCCCCACGGTGGGCGCGATGCTTGGCGTGTCGTGCAGTTGAAACGACGACGTCTCGAGCGCAATCCACGCGGGCTGATGGGCGCGCAATGCGACTTCGGACAGCGGCGTGCCGATATTGCCCGCGGCGATGGCGTCGTACCCAAGGCCCTCGAGCAGGCGATGCACCAGCGCCGTGGTGGTCGTCTTGCCGTTGGTGCCGGTGATCGCGATGTAGCGCTGGCCCGGAAGAAACTGGAGCGCCACTTCGAGTTCACCGACGATCGGCACGCCCGCGTCGCGCGCGGCGCGGAGCGACGGCGCATTTGGTGGTACTCCCGGACTGGCCACCACCAGCGCGCTTCGCGCAATGCGGTCGAGATCGTGCGCACCGTGCTGCACGGTGACCCCAAGCGGCTCGAGCCCGAGCGCCGCACGCAACACATCATGCCCCGACCCGGCATCACTGGCGTAGACATCCCCTCCCGCGCGGCGCAGCAGTTCGGCGACAGCCCTGCCGCTGCGCGCCAGCCCGATCACGCTGATCTCTCCGCGTGTCCACGCCGCGGGCAGCGCTTCCGTGAGCGATCGGACCGGCATGCTACCGCACCTTCAACGTGGAGATCGCGAGAAAGGCGCCGATGATCCCGATGATCCAGAACCGCACCACGACCTGCTGTTCGCTCCAGCCCTTCACTTCGAAGTGGTGGTGCAGCGGCGCCCGCAGAAAGACACGATGCTGCTGCGCATACTCGAGCCCGTGACGCCGACGGCGGTACTTGAACATGTATCGCTGGATGACCACCGACATCATCTCGGCGAAGAACACCATCCCGACGAAGAGCAGGAGAAATTCGGACTTGAGCAGGATCGCCACCGCGCCCATGGCGCCGCCCAGTGCGAGCGAGCCGGTGTCCCCCATGAACACCTGGGCTGGAAACGTGTTGTACCAGAGGAAGCCGATGAGCGCGCCCACCATCGCCAGACAAAAGATGGTGAGCTCACCGGAGTGCTGAAGGTAGAAAATCCCGAGGTAATGTGATGCGTCCACGCGCCCGATGAGGTACGCAAAGATGCCGAGGGTGGCGAAGGCGATGGCGCTGAGCCCCGAGGCGAGTCCGTCCAGACCATCCGTGAAGTTGACGGCATTGCTTACGCCGGTGAGCACGAAGGTGGTCCACAGCACGAACAGCGCCGGCCACTTCCAGAGCAGAAGCACGTACTTGTAGAACGGCAGCGTGGTGGACATGGCCGGCAGGTTCGGCGCGAGCGGGAACTGCCAGAGGTAAATGCCGAGGGCAAGACCGATGGTCACCTGCCCCACCAGCTTGTAGCGCTCCACGAGCCCTTCGTTCTTCTGTCCCAGTCGTTTTTGCTTGAGCTTGAGGTAGTCGTCCAGGAAGCCGATCGTGCCCATGCCGGTGGTGACGAGCAGCGCCAGAACCACGTAGTGACTGAACACGCGGGCCCAAAGCAGCGTGGCCACGAGGGCCGAGAAGAGGAAGATCAGGCCGCCCATGGTTGGCGTCTTGCTCTTCAGCACGTGCGTGTCGGGCGTCCCTTCACGCACCACTTGGTGATTGGCTGCCGTGTCAAGCCGCTTCAGCATCACGGGACCGACGATGAAGCTCAGCAGGATGGCGGTCACCGCCGCTCCGGCCGCGCGGAACGTGATGTACGTGAAAACGTTCAGCGCGTGAAAGCGCGGGACGAGCGGGATGAGGAGGTAGTAAAGCAAGACAGACTCTAGTGAGGGTTACGAAGACGGCGGCACGTGTGGATTGCGGCCTTCGGCGTCCGGCGACGGGCGACAGGCATGTGGCTTCGAGCGCCGAGTTCTCACGCGGACATCGCTCCGATCAGCGGCAGCAATTGCTCGAGGCGTATTCCGCGAGAGCCCTTCAGCAGAATAACGGCATCGGGAGCGATGCGCGACCGCGCCGCCGTCCAGGTGGACAGCGGATCGGCGCCGGCGACGACGCGCACATCGCCGGGCGCGATGCGCGCGAACGCCTCCGAGAATGCGCCCACCGCCACCACGAGGTCGATCGGGGCCCGCAACGCCGCACGTGCCACGTCGTCGTGCAACCGATCAGATTGCGCACCAAGCTCGAGCATGCTCCCGAGCACGGCGACCTTCTGTCGCGAGAGGCCGGCGTGCTCGAGCAGTTCGAGTGCGGCGCGGGCCGAGCCGGGATTCGAGTTGTATGCGTCGTTGACGACGGTGATCGCCCCATGCTGCTCGACGTTCACGCGCATCGGCGGCACCGTCATCAACGCGATGCCACGGGCCGCGACGTCGAGCGCGATCCCGCTCGCTCGTGCGACCGCCAGCGCCAGCATCGTGTTCCGGAGATTGTGCACGCCGCGCAGCGGCACCCGAACGCGGGAGCCATCGAAATCCAACCATCCTTGCCCGTCGGGTTCGACGCCCCATGAGGTGGGCCGGAAGTCGCCTTCGCCAAGCCCGGCGGTGATCGTTTCGAGCGCCAGCGGCGCCGCGGCGGCGGCAATTTCCGGCTGTGACGCGGGCGCCACTACCAGTGGAGCCGCGACGCAGGCTGACATTTCCTCGCGCAGGACGCCCTCGATGTCACCCAGTCCCTCGAGGTGCTCCTCGGCAATGGACGTCACGACCACCACATCCGGCTCGACGATGATGCGAAGCGCCTCGACCTCGCCGGGATGATTGGTTCCCATCTCCACGACGGCGATGTCCGCATCGTTGGGCACGGTCAGCAACGTGAAGGGCACACCAACCATGTTGTTGTAGTTGCCGACCGTGGCGTGCACGGTAAACGCGGTGCCCAGCGCGGCGCGCAGCAATTCTTTCGTACTCGTCTTTCCATTCGTTCCCACCACGCCGACTACGGCACCTCCCCACACGCGCCGGCGGTAGCGCGCGAGGAGGCCAAGCGCGGCGAGCGTATCGGGTACCTCGTATACGGGCACGCCGAGACTCGCGGCACGCCGCGCGTCGTTCACCACGAGTGCCGCGGCGCCCGCGGCAACCGCGCCAGCGAGAAAATCGTGCGCGTCGAAGCTCTCCCCACGGAGCGCTACGAAGCAGGCACCGGGTTTCACGTGTCTCGTGTCCGTGGACACGCGCGACAATTCCCTCTTGCCCCGCGGGCCCTGGCCCAGCGCATCGGCGACTCGATCCAACGTCCAGAACGGACTCTGCTCCAGTGCACTCGCCTGTGGGGTAGCTGCGTCGGCCATCAGTTCATCGTCCCGTCAAGGATCTCGCGCACGATCACCCGCTCGTCGAAAGGGAATTTCATCGTACCGCGAATCTGATACGTTTCATGCCCCTTTCCCGCCAGCACGATCACCGGTTCGAACACAGGGACGTGTTGCGCGGGTGCGGCGGGCACCGCCGCATGCTCGAGCGCGCGAACGATCGCCTCTCGGCGGTCAACGAATCGCTCGTGCCGTCCTGGCGCCATGCCCGTTTCGATGTCATCCATGATGCGCTCCGGGTCCTCGGTGCGTGGATTGTCGCTCGTCACGATCGCGCGGTCCGCCTTTGCCTGGGCGATGCGGCCCATCTCGGGCCGCTTGCCGCGATCCCGGTCGCCGCCGCATCCGAACACGACAATGAGTTCGCCGGTCGTGAACGGACGAACGGCGTCGAGCGTGCGCGCCAGGGCATCCGGCGTATGCGCGTAGTCGCGAAGGACGAGCGGCTGCAGGCTGATGATCTCCAGCCGTCCAGGCACCTGCGGCAGGGTGGCAAGACGGCGTGCGATGTCCGCTGGCTGCATCCCCAGCGCCCACGCCGCGGCGGCCGCCGCCAATGCATTTGACACGTTGAAGTCGCCGATGAGCGGCAGATGCACGTGGTGCGCGTGGGCGCCGAGGACCAGCGTCCAGTCGGAGCCTCGCGACCCGTAGGTGACGTCTCGTGCGCGGACCTCGGCACTCTCGTCGCCACCGAAGCGCAGCGTGCGCGGGGCCGACGGCAGGGCATTCCACGCCGCATCGTCGGCGTTCACCACGGCAGCGCCCCCCGGCGTCAGGAGCGAGACGAGGATCGCCTTGGCAGCGAGATACGCGTCCATCGTGAGATGATAGTCGAGATGATCTCGCGTGAGATTCGTGAACACGCCGGCCTCGAACCGCAGGCCTTCCAGACGTCCCTGCTGCAGCGCATGCGAGGAGGCTTCCATTGCGACCGTGCGGACGCCGCGGTCCCGCAAGGTGCGGAGCACGCGCTGGAGCTCCACCGGACCGGGCGTGGTCAGGCCCGCGCCACCGGGAATCGATTCACCGGCGCTGCCGATCAGCACACCGAGCGTACCGATCGACGCCGCCTGCTCCGCAGGATTGTCGAGCAGATGGCGAAGCATACCGACGGTGGTGGTCTTGCCGTTCGTCCCCGTGACGCCCACCAGGCGCAGGTCACGCGCTGGATGGCCGAAAAACGCGGCGGCTGCCACCGCGGCGGCGCGGCGCGCATCGGTCACGACCAATGACGGCAGGTTTGTACGTGACGCGTCATCCACGACGGCCAGTGCCGCGCCCGCCTTCTCGGCCGCGCCGAGATAGTCGTGTCCATCACGCTCGCTGCCGCGCACGGCGAGAAATAATCCACCCTCGGTCACCGCGCGACTGTCGTCGGCGATGCCGGCCACCGTTTGCGGCAGCACGCCGTGCTCCGACACGAGCAAACCAGCGCGACGCAATTCTTCCACGAGCATGGTGACACGGACGGACGTCACAGCGTTCCCGCGAGGTGCACGAGCGTGCCGGCGGGGGCCACGGTTCCCGCCGTAGGTGTGGTGACGCCTGCCGCGGCCGGCCCAGCGGGGACGAGTTCAACGCGAAAGCCCGCGGCATGCAGTACGCGAACGGCCTGGCGCACGGAGAGGCCGCGTACCATCGGCACTGCCCGTGCGGCTTGCGGCGTGACCTTCGGGGCCGGCAGCGCGGGCAGGGTGGCCATGAACGGGGTGGTGCCAGCCGTGTCGTCGTACGCAATCAGCGCCGCGGCGCGCATCGCTTCCTTCTGCAGCGCCGCCCCGCTGTCGCGCGTGGCCTGCGACGCGAGAGACAATTTCACCATCTGTGCTGTCGCGGCGGAATCGAGCGGCCGTTCGTGCCGGCTTGCCGCCAGCGACTTCCGATCGAGGGACGCATTGCGCGAGGCCAGCGCCGCTTGGATCACGGTCCTGGTGACGGGCGCCGCCGTGAGTCCACCCATGTACGACCCCTTCGGATTGTCGAGTTTCACGAGGATCACGAACTGAGGATTTTCGCACGGGAACACGCCAACGAACGTCGGGATATGGGCCCCGTCGTAGCGGCCCCGAAATGACCGGCGCGACGTTCCGGTTTTACCGGCAAGGCAGAACGTACCCAGATCGGCTCGCTTGGCGGTGCCTCCGCCCTCCACCACCCCGACCATCATCCCTAGCACGCGGCGCGCCACATCCCGCCTCACCACTCGACGCACGACCCGACGCTGGTGCCGGTACAGCAGGGTGTTATCCGGTCCGCGCACTTCCTTTACCAGGGTGGGCTCGAGCAGTTCGCCACCGTTCGCGATGGCGACATAGGCGACGACGAGTTGAAGCGGCGTCACGGCAACCTCATAGCCCATGGCCAGCGAATTCGCCGACTGTGTGGACCACCGTGCCGGTTCGTGCAGGATTCCGGCGGATTCGACCGGGTACGGAACGCCCGTGGGCGAACCGAAGCCGAAGTCACGCAGGGCTTCGTATTCCTCGCGCTGGTCGAGTCGTAGCGCGAACTGCACGATCCCCACGTTGCTCGATTGGCGGATCACCTCCGCCAGGGTGTATTGGTCCGCCTTGTGCTCATCGAAGATGGTACGACCGTTGATCGTCAGCTGGCCGCCGTACGTCTGCACGATGTCAGATTCGACGGCGCGGCCCTTTTCGAGCAGGGTGGCCGCGATGAATGGCTTGAGTGTGGATCCTGGTTCGTACGGCTCCGTCAGCGCCGTGCTCGCCGTGGAGCGCGGATCGGAGCGCTGGCTCGCCATCGCGAGCACCTCGCCGTTTCTCGGATCGATGACGACCACGTCACCGCCCTCGGCGCGCATACTGGACACCGCGCCCGCGAGTTCGCGCTCAGCGATTTCCTGCAACTCCTGGTTGATCGTGAGCATCACGGAGTTGCCCTTCCTCGGCGCCGTACTGATGGCGGCCGGCGAGTCGAAGTGCCTGCCGCGCCCATCCTTCAGGACCGTGGCAGAACCCGGCACGCCCGTCAGCAGGGAGTCGAGCGCGAGCTCGACTCCGTCCACCGCCCTGCCCTCCGCATCCACGCGCCCCACGATGCGCCGGGTGCCCTCGGAAAACGCGTACGAACGTTCGATCATCGCATTGGTATAGACGCCGCGAATGGCGGAGATCGGGGCCACGTCGATGGCCACGTAGCGGCCGGGTAGCGACACCCACCGTCGCGAGGGATCGGTGGCGCGAGCGATCCAATCGGGAGGGATGCCGGCATGTGCCAGCGCGCCCTTCAACTTCGCGAAGTTGGCGACTTCCGGCGGCGCGATGCCGAGTCGGACCGTCTCTCGGCTCTGGGCCAGCGTCTGGCCGCGTTCATCGAGAATGTCGCCACGGGGCGCGGGTACTGTGCTGGACATGCTTTGCTGACGCAGCGCGCTGGTGGTCCACCGGGACTTCTGCCACAGCTGGACGCGACCCGTTTGAACCACAAGTGCGACAACGAACATCGCGAGACTGAGGTGAATAATCCCGACGCGGCTTGGCAGCTTCATTGCGCCACCCGTGGGATGGTGAGGACTTGGCTGGGATCCGGCACGCGCATGTGAAGACGCTGTTCGGCGATAGGCTGCAAGTGCGATCGGCTCGAGGCGGAGCGGATATCGCTTTCGAGCCGCAGGCGCGCGGCATTCAACCCCGCCCGGCGCGCGTCGAGTGCGTTGGTCTCGTTCTGCGCCTTGTGGCCGTAGACGCGACGAAGCACGACTCCGCTGGTGATGACGAGGAATACCAGCAGCAGCAACGCTAGCCGCAGGCGGCCGCTGCCGGCTATTCTGCTTTTTGCCATGCGCGGAGCTTTGCGCTACGGGCGCGCGGGTTGACGGCGATCTCACCCGCCTCGGCAGTGATCGCGCGCCGCGTGAGGACAGTGCCCAGCGCCCGACCGCCGCCGCAGGTGCACATCGGATGTCGGGGCGGACAGATGCAGTCCTCGCTCCAGTCGCGAACGGCGTGCTTCACCTGACGATCCTCTCCCGAGTGGTACGCGATGACGGCAAGAATTCCTCTCGGCGCGAGCCGGTCGCGAAGGCCGGGGAGCGCGCGCGCGAGGTCCTCCATCTCGTTGTTGACCCCGATGCGCACGGCCTGGAACAGGCGGGCGAACTCCGGGGGGCCGGTTCGAGGGCCGAAGGACGCGCGAATGGCGCCGACCAGATCGTCGCTCGTCGCGAATGCATGCGTGGCCCGTCGGCGAACGATTTCGCGCGCCAGGCGCGGCGCTCGCGGCTCGTCGGCATACTCCCGGAAGACGCGCGTGAGCTCCAGCAGGTCCGCTTCGTTCAGCAGCGCCGCGGCGGTCCGGGGCGCGTCGGCGCCCATGCGCATGTCGAGGGGCGCGCCTTCCCGAAAGGAGAAGCCGCGCGATGCGTCGTCGATCTGATGCGAGGAAATGCCGAGGTCGAGCAAGATGCCATTGAATCGAAGGTCTGTCAGGTCGGCGACGCGGTCGAGGTGCGCGTAGTTGCCCTGGTACGCGGCGAAGCGACCGGCAGCAACCGCACCGCTCAACCGTGCGGAGGCGGACACCAGCGCATCAGGATCCCGATCGAGCCCCAGCACGCGCTGCACGCCGGCATCGAGCAGCGCCGCCGCATGTCCGCCACCGCCAAGCGTGCCATCGAGGACGAGCGTGGAGTTGCCGAGCAGCTCGATGACCGACTCCGTCAGCGCCGGAGCATGATAATCGGTGTCCCACGCGTTGCGGGGGTGTGGCGCGGTCGATCGATCGGCCATCTTATTGCACAATCCGGTGCCAGAGTACCGGTCCACTTCCCGAGCGTCTCGCATGCCCGCACGCAAACAGTTCACCTTCGTGGTGCACGGCGCCCGCGCCGACCGCGCCGAGCTGAAGCAGACGGTGTCGTGGGTCCGCGACCGCGGACACGCGGTGGAAGTCTGCATCACGTGGAACGCCGGGGACGCCGAAGTCTACGCGGCGAGAGCGGCCGATCGCGGAACCGACGTGGTGATTGCGTGCGGCGGCGACGGCACGCTGAACGAGGTCGTGAATGGCCTGGACGGACGGGAGACTCCGCTTGGCGTCGTCCCGCTGGGCACGGCCAACGACTTTGCACGGCAAACAGGGATTCCCGAAGACGCAGATCATGCCATGGATGTTATCCTGCGCCGCAAGCCCGTGCGCATCGATACGGCGTCGATGAACGGACGCCGGTTTCTCAACGTATCCACCGGGGGTGTGGGCGCCGAGGCGACCCAGCAGACGCCGTCGGATGCAAAGGCCGCATTGGGGCCGCTGGCCTACGCCATCACCGCGGTGCGGATGCTCGCTGCTGGATCGCCGGATCGCCACGCGACCTTCCAGAGCGAAGGTTTCGGGCTGGACGTGGACTTTCTGGCGTTCGCGGTTGGTAGCGCGCGCGAGACGGGCGGCGGCAACATGATGACCCCTGACGCCAGCGTGACGGACGGGCTGCTCGATCTCTGCGTCATCGAGACGATGTCGCGACGCGACTTCGCCCGGCTGTCGCTTGCCGTGAAGAAGGGTGAGCATCTCGGGTTGCCTGGAGTGCACTACGCCCAGTTGCCATGGCTCAAGGTGACGAGCACGGAGCCGCTGAGTGTGAATCTGGACGGGGAGGGCGTACAGGCCCCTGTGTGCGACTACCGCGCTCGTCGCGCCGACCTGCTGGTGCATCTGCTGCACCTGCCGGGCATGGAGGCGTAAGTGCAAGCAGGTCCCCCGTCGAATGACGGGGGACCTTGTGGGACACGATGGTGACGTGCCGACTACTTGCAGTATTTCTTGATCGATTGCTCGATGAACGCCTGGAACTGCGGGACGGCGCCCAATACCTGCTTGGCCGTCTCGGGGCTGATCGAACCGCCGCCTGCATGTTCGTGCTGACGAGCGTGAGCATTTCTCCGGCGGCCTTGTACTCTTCGCAGTTCTTCGACTTCTGCAGTTCCGTGGACGTGGTCGCCAACACCTGGAACGCGGAGATGGCCAGGAAGAATTTGGCCGCTGCGCTCGGATTCATCTCTTCCGAGGCTTGCGCGATGGGGATGGTCTTCCGGTAGTCCTCCACCGACTTGGACGCGGCGGCCGCCTGGTACATTTTCTGTGCGAAGCTCACGATCAACTGAGCATCGCGCTCCTTGTTGCTTGGATCGCTGGCCACGTCAGCCTTGAGCAGCTTCACCGCTACATCCGGCGCGCCCTGATCGAAGCTGAGCTGGGCAACGAGCGCGGATACGCCCGGTAGCTTGGGGTCGATGGCCAAGGCGCGCTCCAGCGAGGCCTTGGCGGCTGGCAGCTGTCCGGCTTTGCGCTCGTTTTGTCCCTTGAGGAGATAGAAGGTGGACGACTTTGGGTACTTGGCCGCCGCCACCGCCGCCAACTCCGCCGCCTTCGCATACGAGCTGTCGCTGGCGAGGTCAGCGATCTGGCGCTGGAAATATCCGGAGTCCGCCGCCGCCGAATCCGCGGCGACGTATGCCATTCCGGCCGCGACGGCGTCCTTGTAGTGTTTCGCGGCGCGGAGCACCAGCCAGTACGTGCGCGCGTATGCCGGGTCACCCGGATTGTCCGTGACCAGCTGTTTGGCCGTCGGGATGGCCGCATCCGCCTTGCCCATGTTCACCAGCGTGGCGATCACCTGCTCGCGCGTGGTGGAATTGGTTGGATCGGCGTTCATCAACCCGATGAGGGCATCCAACGCGTTCGCTGTATCGTGCCTGGCCGTGTAGGCATCATACTGGAGCGTCAGCGCGATCTTGTTGGTCTTGTCGAGATCGAGCGTGGACTTCGTCAGGGCGATCACCGAGTCCTTCCACGGCCCGGTGGAGTCTGCCGTCGTCTTTGCCGCCGCATAGGCCGACGCCATACAGAGGCGAAGCAGCGTGGACCTGGGGTACGACACCAGGCCCTTGCGCGCCGCGAGAATGGCCGCCGAGGGCGCGTTGGCCCGAATGGCGTTTTCGCACGCCTGATTATCCGGAATCTGCTTCCGCGCCCTGTCGTATTCGTCCACGACCTGGCGGGCGATGTCGCCGAAGTTGTTCGATTCGACCGTGACGAGGGGCTGCGACAGATTCGGGTCTCTCGGCAGGAACATGCGCGTCGCGACGCGATACCCGCTGGCCGTCTTCGTCACCACACCGTCGATCACTTCATCGGCGCTGAGGAGCTTGGCGAGCTCCTTGATGTCGTTAGGGCTGAGCGCCGAATCGGGCTTGTAGCCGGACTGCAGCAGCGTCGCATCGATGTTCTTCTTGCTGATGGGCATCAGCACCTTGATGCTGTACTCGCCCTGAATCCGATTCCGGATCTCGTCCGCGGCCTTGACGCCTCCCTCGACGTCACCACGGAACGCCGTGACGAGGGCCTTTTTCGTATCGGGACCGGGACCCTGATTCCGCTGCGCGCGTGCAGAGGCCGGGGCGATCGACGCGGCGAGCGCGGCGGCGAATCCGGCAATCACGAGCGCTGAGCGATGCGGAGCCTTCACAGTCGTAACCTCCAAGACGTTAAACAGATGTACCCCACCGGCCGCCGAGGGTCCGCACGCACCAGTCCACCACCACGGAACGGCCACCACCCCTACATGGGCGAAGAGGGACTCGAACCCCCGACATCCTGCGTGTAAGGCAGGCGCTCTAACCAACTGAGCTATTCGCCCGGCGAACCGCGCTCACGAGCGTGGCTCGACGGCCGCGCTCGCCAGGTGACCTACAGTTGTTCCGAACGAATCTCGTCGATCGCTAC
>JANYIN010000102.1 GCA_025362035.1 Gemmatimonadaceae bacterium
ATACGAGTTCGAGTCTCGTCCCGGGTATCGCATTCTCAGTAGAGAAACAGAGTCGGCAGCCTCAGTACTCGGGGTCTGCCGATTCGGGGTTTCGGTCTTGTCGCGTCGCGGCCGGGACCCAATGTTCACCCACCACTTCTACTACAGGGCACATGCGTTTCTCACGCCTCCTCACCGCCATCGTGCTCGTCGCCGTGGCGGCTCCTGTCCACGCTCGCCTGTTTGCTCAGGCCGCGAAAGGGGGAGCGGCTCTCAAGGTCCCCGTCGAGTACTACAAGCTGCCGAACGGGCTCAAGGTCGTCCTCTCCCCGGACGCGACGGTTCCGACCGCCATCGTGGCGACCTATTACAACGTCGGCTTTCGCAATGAGCCGCAGGACCGGACCGGCTTTGCCCATCTGTTCGAGCACCTGATGTTTCAGGGCTCGCGGAACCTGGGCAAGATGGAGTTCATCAAGCTCGTCGAGCAGAACGGCGGCATTCTCAACGGCTCCACGCGCTTCGATTTCACGAACTACTTCCAGGTGGTGCCCACGCACGCCCTCCGCCGTATCCTGTGGGCCGAGGCCGATCGGATGTCGGGGCTCGCCATCGACACGTCGAGCGTGAACAACCAGCGCGACGTGGTGAAGAACGAGGTGCGCGTCAACGTGCTCAACCAGCCGTACGGCGGATTCCCCTGGATCGATCTGCCCATGCACGCGAACGAGAACTGGTACAACGCGCACAACTTCTACGGCGACATGGACGACCTCGACAAGGCGAATGCCGCGGATGCGTCGAGCTTCTTCAAGACCTTCTACGCGCCCAACAACGCCGTGCTCGTGGTCACAGGCGACTTCGAGCCAAAGGCGACACACCAGTGGATCGCCGACTACTTCGCCAAGATCCCCCGCGCCGCGCTGCCGGCCACGCCGGACTTGTCGGAGAAGCGGCAGATGGCCGAGAAGCGGTTCACGCGGATCGATTCCCTCGCCACGCGGCCGGCGATCGGGCTCGGCTATCATGTGCCGGACCGCTTCACGCCCGAATGGTTCGCCTTCGGCCTGCTCGACCAGATCCTTGGGCAGGGACGCGACTCACGATTCTATCAGGAGCTGGTCCAGAAGCGCGCCCTCACAGGAGGGGTGGCCGCGGGGATCAACTTCGGCCTCGGCAGCATGTTCGACTATCAGGGACCCATGCTGTGGGAGGTGACGGCGTACCACGATGCCACACAGTCGCCCGATTCCCTCGTCGCCGCCTTCGACGCGGCAATCGCGTCCGTGCGGGACAAACCAGTGGACCAGGCGACGCTCGACCGCGCCGTCGTGAAGATGCGCTCGTCGCTCTTCGCGGAGATGGAGAGTCTCGTGGGCTTCGGTCGCACGAACATGCTCGCGTCGTTCGCGCTCTTCGATAACGCGCCGGAGCGCATCAATCAGCTCGAGACCGGGTTCGCGAAGGTCACACCGGCGCTGCTGCAAAAGACGGCGCAGGAATACTTGCGTCCGACCAACCGGACGATCGAATTCATCGTGGCGGCCAAGAAGGCCGCCGGCACTCACTAATGCGGAGTCGACGGATGCACACCACCCCAATGCGCGCGATGCTGCTCGGGGCCGCCGTCGCGGGCCTCGCAACGAGTGCCGCGGCGCAGCAGCCCGCCACCACCAGGGAGCAGCCGCCGGCGCTCGGCACGCCGAAGGCATTCAGGCTGCCGCCCAAGCGCGAGTTCACGCTCGCGAACGGGATGCACGTCACCTTCGTCCCCTTCGGAAAGATCCCCAAGGTCACCATTCTCAACGCGATCCGCACCGGTAACATCGACGAAAGCTCCAGCGAGGTCTGGCTCGCCGACGTGACCGGCGAATTGATGCGCGAGGGGACCACTACGCGCAGCGCGCTGCAGCTGGCCGAGCAGGGGGCGGCGATGGGAGGGAGCGTGACGATCTCGGTGGGCGAGGATGTGTCGCAGATCGGCGGCACCGTGCTCGCTGAGGGAGGACCGCAGATGGTGCGACTCGTGGCCGACGTGACGCGCAATCCAACGTTTCCAGAGAGCGAGCTACCGCGCATCATCGCGGGCCGCGTACGTACGCTATCCATCGCCAGGAGCCGACCTGCGACGCTCGCGCAAGAGAAGTTCGCCAGCGCCATCTACGGCGATCATCCGTACGGCGTGCTCTTCCCGAGCGAGGTGATGCTCAAGGGCTACACGGTGGCCCAGGCGCGGGCGTTTTACGACAGAAACTTCGGGGCGGCGCGCTCGCACTTGTATGTGGTGGGCATGTACGACGAGAAGGCGATGGAGAGGGTGGTGCGCGAGTCGTTCGGCGACTGGAAGGCAGGCAGTGCTCCAACCGCCAAGCCAGCGTCGCCCAAGGCGGCTCCAATGGTGACGCTGATCGACCGTCCCAATGCGCCGCAGTCCACGATCGTGATGGGGCTGCCGGTGATGTCGCCGACCAACAAGGATTACGCGGCGCTGCAGGTGACCGACGCGATTCTCGGTGGGACGTTCGGCTCGCGCATCACGTCCAACATTCGGGAGCAGAAGGGCTACACGTACAGCCCCTCCAGCAGCATCAACGCCCATCGAGGCACGGCGATTTGGGCCGAGCAGGCTGATGTCACGACGAAGTTCACCGGCGCCTCGATCAAGGAGATATTCGGCGAGATCGACCGAATGCGGAAAGAAGCGCCCCCGGCGGCGGAGCTTGCCAGCGTGAAGAACAACATGATCGGTATCTTCACTCTGTTGAACGCGTCGCGTGGCGGCATCGCCAGCCAGCTCATCAACACCGAGGTTCTTGGGCTGGGCGACGACTATCTCACCGGTTACGTGACGCGGGTGATGGCCGTGAGCGCCGCTGATGTGCAGCGGATCGCGCAGGAGCAGATCGCGCCGGACCGGATCACCATCGTGGTGGTAGGGGACAAGAAGACGGTCGAGGAGCAGGTAGCGCCGTTCCAGAAACCGGTGCCGTAACGGGCTGTGCGTTGGCGTCACGGCGTTCGCCCGTGACGCCGCAGTGCCTCTGTGTGCTGGATTGCTGCCGACAGCGGTATCTTGTCGCGGGACTCGAGATCCCCGTCACGCGAGTGATTTACGAGTTCGAGTCTCGTCCCACCCTCAGCCCCGTGATCGCCGCATGCGCTACATCGCCCGTCTCTTCCTGGCGCTGCTGATCGGCGGCGTGGCGCTGCTGCCGGCGCGCGCCCAGAGCAGCGCCAAGCCGTACGTAGTCGAGTACTACTACAAGATCAAATGGGGATACACGGCGGAGTGGCTCGACCTCTACAAGCGCAATCACTATCCGCTCCTGATCAAGGAGCAGGAACTCGGGCGCATCCTCAGCATGTCGGCGGCGACACCGGTATACCACGTCGGTGAGGCGAACCGATGGGACTTCCGGTTTACGATCGTGTGGAAGGACGCTGCGACCGCGAATGACGGGTTCGACACCGCGCCAATTCTCAAAACGCTGTTTCCCGATCAGGATCGCTACAAACACGAGGAGCAGCACCGCTTCGAGTTGCTGCTCGAGCACCTGGACGTCCCGATCCTGGTGGACGACATGAAGGGCTGGAGGAAGTAGAACACGCGCATCCGCCGCAGTCGCGCTCGGACCAGGGTTGCGCCGTGAGTCTGTCGCGCCTCCGGCGTCGGCCCGCACTGCTGCTGACCGCCGTCGCTATCGCCGCGTGCGGGCCGACGCGTCCGGAGCAGCGCGGCGGCATCGCGTCGGCGGGCCCCGTCGCGCAAGCGTGGATCACTACAGGCGACAGCTCTCGGCTGCTCTCACGCGACCCTGACGTGCCAATTCGTTCCGGCGCCGCGGCAGACACGTCGCGACTCGTTATCGAGGTGGATGAGTCGATCGCCTATCAGGAGATGCTCGGTTTCGGGGCTGCGTTGACCGACGCCTCCGCGTATCTCATCCAGAACAAGCTCGGCGCGCAGCGCGACGCGCTCGTTCAGGAGTTGTTCGGCCGCAACCCCGGCATCGGGCTGAGCTTCATCCGCGTGCCGATGGGCGCGTCGGATTTCTCGCCGCGACACTACAGCTACGATGACAGGCCGCCAGGCCAGACGGACGATGTGCTCGCGCACTTCTCCATCGACCCGGACCGCGTGGACCGGCTGCCCTTGCTTCAGGCGGCACGCCGTGTGAATCCGGCGTTGAAGATCGTCGCGTCTCCCTGGAGCCCGCCGGGTTGGATGAAGACGTCAGGCAGCCTTGTGCAGGGCACGCTGCGCCCCGAATTCCAGGACGCGTTCGCCCGCTACTTTCTCGCCTTTATTCGCGCGTACGCTGTCGAAGGCCTGCCGATCCATGCCATCACCCTCCAAAACGAGCCGGCCTTCGAGCCGTCGAACTATCCGGGTATGCGTCTGGATCCTCCCATGCGCGCCGCATTGATCGCGCTGCACGTCGGCCCTCTCTTCCAACGTTCAGGCGTCGGCACGCTGATCCTGGATTGGGATCACAACTGGGACGCACCCACCGCTCCCTTGGCGGTGCTCGCCGATAGCGCCGCCCGGCGCTACGTGAATGGCGTGGCGTGGCACTGCTACGCGGGGAACGTGTCTTCCCAGGATACGGTGCACGCCGCCTACCCGGACAAGGACGCGTACTTCACCGAATGCTCGGGCGGCGCGTGGGCGCCCGTGTTTGCGGACAATCTGAAGTTCGACGTCGGGACGCTGATCATCGGCACCACTCGCGCCTGGGCTCGAGGAGTCGCCCTGTGGAACATCGCGCTCGACGAGAATGCCGGCCCACATCTGGGAGGATGCGGCAACTGTCGAGGCGTGGTCACCATCGATGGGCGCACCGGCGTCGTCACTCGCAACGTGGAGTACTACGCGTTGGCGCACGCGAGCCTATTCGTCGTGCCGGGCGCGCATCGCATCGCATCCTCGACGGGCGTTGCCGGTTTGCAGAGCGTCGCGTTCAGGAACGCCGACGACGGATCGAAGGTCCTCCTCGTGCTGAACACCGCATCGTTGGAACGAGCCTTTACGGTGCGGTTCGGAGCGAAAGCGTTTTCCTACGCGTTGCCCCCAGGCGCGGTCGTCACGCTGCGCTGGCTCTAACACCCGCTTCGCGTCAGCCGCATGCCGTTAGATTGAAGGTCGATCAACGTGCTCGCACGACTTTGGGCGGAACTCGGGATCGTTGCTCACGTCGTGGATCACGTCGCTTTGGAACTCCCTCGCTTGCTCGGTATCGTCGAAGCCGGTACGTTTCTCTTTCTGTAGTTTAGAGCATGACCGCAGACGAAGAATTCGAGATGCCATCACCGGCGGGCGAGTGAACCAAAGCGCTGCATGTCGGCAGGTCGTAGCCACGGCAGCAAGCCGCTCGCCCGTTGCGGGCGGGACCATCAAAAGGAAGCGCGCCGCTTTTGCGCTTCCTGACTTCGAACTCAACCATACATCATGAAGCTTTCGTTGACCTCGGGGCCCGCCAGTCTTGGCGCGCTCGACGTTCCGCTGCTTGTCCTGGCGCTCGGCGCCGGGGATGGCCTGGACGCCGCCATGACGCCACTCGACACCACGCTCGGTGGCGCGCTCAGTCGCTCCATCGAACGTCGTGACTTCCGTGGCGGCAGGGATGAGACGCTTCACATGGTGGGTAACACGTCGGGACCGGCGCGCGTCATGCTGCTCGGACTCGGCAAGCCGACCGACCGCACTTCCGCGCTTCGCCGCGCCGGCGCACTGGCGGCGCGTCAGGCCAGCCGCATGGGTTCGGGTGAGTTGAGCTTCTACGCCGGCGCGCTAACGACAACGGAGGCGGAGGCACTCGCTGTGGGCCTGGCGGCCGGCGCGTGGGAGTACACGGACACCAAAACGCCGCCGCCGGTGGACGAGCGCCGCGCTCCGCTCGCGCGAGCCACCATCCACGGCGCGGACATCGCCGCGGTGGAACTCGGAGTGGTCAGTGGATCGGCAATCGCGGAAGGCCATGCGCTGGCTCGCACTCTCGGCATGATGCCGGGCAACCTGTGTACTCCGGAGTTTCTGGCCGTTACCGCGCGCGACATCGGCGAGCGACACGGACTCCGCGTCACCGTGCTTGGGCGTCCCGAAATGGAAGCGCTCAAGATGGGCAGCTTGCTATGCGTCGCGCAGGGCACCTCCGAAGACCCGAAGCTCATCGCCCTCGAATACACGGGCGGAGCGAAGGACGCCGCGCCGGTCGTGCTGGTGGGGAAGGGACTTTGCTTCGACTCGGGCGGCATCTCCATCAAGCCGGCGCAGGGGATGGAGTGGATGAAGTTCGACATGTGCGGCGCCGCGGGCGTTCTGGGCGCGATGGAGTCCATCGCGCGCCTCGGCTTGAAGGTCAACGTGGTGGGACTCATCGGATCGACCACCAACATGCCCTCCGATACCGCGTTCAAGCCGGGCGACGTAGTGCAGAGCATGTCCGGAAAGTTCATCGAGATCATCAACACAGACGCCGAGGGACGACTGGTCCTCGCCGACGTGCTCTCGTATGCCAGCCGGTACAAGCCCGCCGCCGTGATCGATGCCGCGACCCTCACCGGTTCATGCGTCATCGCCCTTGGTCACTCGGCCTCCGGCATACTGGGCAACAACGCCGCGCTGGTGCAGGAAGTGCTCGGCGCGGGAACACGGGCAGGGGAGCCGGGGTGGGAGCTACCCATGTGGGACGACTACAAGGAACTCATCAAGTCCGACGTCGCCGATATCCGGAATTCCGGCGGCCGGCCGGCGGGTACGATCAGCGCCGCTCTTTTTCTGGCCGAGTTTGCGGGAGACTTCCCCTGGGTTCATATGGATATTGCCGGCACGGCCTACTCCGAGTCGGAACTGACGACGATTCCGCGTGGCCCCACGGGCGTTCCGGTCGGAACGTTCGTCGAGTTCGTCCGAGGGCGAGCCGGGTGATCCTAAGCCGGTCGCTGTGGATCGTCCTCCTCGGCCTCGGCGCGGTTGCCGGGGCCGTTTTGACGGCTGGCGCTCAGGTGCCCGCCCGTCGCGACACGATTCCTGTCAAGCGGGACACCACCACGCGGCGCGACACGACCCTTCGCAAGGACACCATTCGTGTTCCGTTGCCTCCGCGTCTCGACACCGTAGGTCGCGGCGACACCGCGGTGCGGAATGCGGTGCCGCTGCCCGCCGCTGCCGATTCCATCAAGCCCGATACCATCAAGCGCGCGCTGCCCCACTCGGAGGCACCCCCGAGCCTGGTGATCGGGCCGGAACGGGTGTACGATCGCACCGCGCTCTTCGCCACGGGCGCGCTTCGCCTGAGCGACCTGCTGACGCGAATCATCGGACTCACCGAATACTCCACCGGTTTCATCGCGTCGCCCACCGTCGTGGCATCGCAAGGCGACCTGAAACGCATTCGGCTCTTTCTTGACGGAATCGAGCTCGATCCCATGGACCGCCGCGCGCGTGGCATTGCGCCGGTCAACGACCTGGTGCTGCATTCGCTGGAGGAGGTCCGCATCGAGGTGGGGGCGGACGAGGTGCGCGTCTACGCGCGGACCTGGCGTGTGGACAGAACCATTCCGTACACGCGCGCCGATATCGCCACGGGAGACCTGAGTTCGAATCTCTATCGCGCCTTCTACGGAAAGCGGTTCAACAACGGTGGCGTCATGCAGGTCGCTGCCGAGGAGTACACCACCCAGCCCGACCGCGCACTGCCGTCGAGTGATGCGCTGAACATCATGGCGCGCCTGGGGCTGCAGCGCGGTCCGTGGACTCTGGACGGAACCGTCCAGCGATCGCACCTCAATCGCGCGCCGTGGACCGGCACCGGAAACCCGAACGAGACGGTCGACACGGTGCCGAGCCTCCAGACGCAGCGGAATACGTCGTACCTGCGATTCGCCAACGGCGATCCCGATCAGGGGCGATGGATTCAGCTCATGGCGTCGGCGCTGGGGTACAGCGCGTCGGCGCGCACGTCTACCAACCTGTCGAACACGCTGCCATCGGCCACGGACTCGGCGAACACGTCGTCCGATACGGTTTCCTACGAGAGCCAGTACCTCGTGACCGGCGGACTGTCTCGCGGCTGGATACGACTGAGCGGAGCCGAGCGCGTCAGAGTCTCGAGCGGCCGCACTTCGCACGTGGCGTCGGCGCGAGCCACCGGCACCACCGGTCCGCTTGCTCTTTCCTTGTTCGGAGAAGGCAGGAGCTATCTCGACCCCAGCCGGGTAGAAGGCACAGCGCGGTTCTCACCAGGCGATCGTGTCGCGATCGTTGGGTCGGCCGCCAGGACAGGCAGCGGCGACTTTGACCGCTTGCTCAGCGAACCTCGCGCCGGCGCGGTGCTCGACGCCAGCGGCCAGTTCGACACGCTCACCACCGCCGGATACCGTGCCAATGATACGAGCGAAGTAAGGCGCTACCGCCTCGCGGCCCGAACCAATCTGCGCGGGGAGGCCGGTGTCCGGATCCGCGATCTGTGGGTGAGCGTCGGGCTCCTCCGGCGCGGCCCGACCACGTTGCTCGGACCGGCGGAGTTCGACAAGGCGTACGCGGCACGGAGCGCCGTTCGCGTCGAAGACCAGGCCACCGCCAGGACGATCAGTGCGCGCGGGCGACTCTACCGAGGGATTCAGGCGGACGCGTGGGCCGTCAAGTGGAGTGATTCGACCGGTCTCTATCGCCCGCAGTACCAGACCCGCAGCGAACTGTTCATTCAGACCAGCCTGCTGGATCATTTTCCGCGCGGGAACTTCGGGCTGCTGACGTCACTGGTGCACGAATACCGCTCCAATTCCCGCTTTCCGATGGGTACGGACTCGATCCGCATTTCGCCCGGATACCGGGCACTGACCTTCAAACTCGAAATCCGCGTGCAGACTGCCGTGGTGTCGTATCAGTTCCGCAACCTGGTGCAGGAGCGGTACTCCCAGGTGCCGGGCTTCAACCTTCCCCGGCAAGCGCAGTTCTACGGCGTGCGATGGGAATTCTGGAATTAGTTCGCACCTGGTTTCTCGAACCAGCCGGGCACAGTAGAGCTGTCAGCGAGTTGCAGGTGCACGGGCTTAAATTGACAATCCCGTTGGCACATCGTAACTTACGCGACTTGATATGATACGAAGCATGACGGGATTCGGCGCGGCCGACGGCGAGATTGCGGGGAGTCGCGTGAGCGTGGAAGTGCGCTCCGTGAACCACCGCTTCTTCAGTCCGTCCATCAAGCTGCCCGGCGCGCTGCAGCGATGGGAAGGCGAGGTGCGAGACGCCATGCGCCGCCGCGTCACTCGCGGACACGTCACGCTCTCTGCCCGCTTCGAGCGCGACGATACCGCGGACGGCACCCTAACACCGGTGGATGAGGGACGCTTTGCGGCGTACGTAACGCAGCTCAGGTCGCTCCAGGAACGGTACGCGCTAGGCGACGTGCTGGACTTGGGCACCATTCTCCGCATGCCCAACGTGTTCGTTGCGAGCGCGGCGCGTGAGGAGCTCTCCGCCGAGGCGGCGGTTCAACTGGTGACCATCGTGGATGGCGCGGTGGACGCGCTGTTGGCCATGCGGTCGGTTGAAGGAGGGCGGCTCGTGGTTTACCTGGATGAGCGGCTCGCCGTCATCGAGTCGGCGCTGACTCGCATCGCCGCTCGGGCCCCCGACCGCGTGATCGAGCAGCGCGACCGCCTGCGAAACGCGGTGCGCGAGCTGACCGATGGACTGGCCGTAGACGAAACGCGCCTCGCGCAGGAGATCGCCCTCCTGGCCGACCGCCTCGACGTGCAGGAAGAGCTGTCGCGCTTTCGCGCTCACATCCTCGCGTTTCGGTCGGCGCTCGACTCTCCCCAGCCGGACGGCGTGGGCAAGCGCCTCGGCTTCCTGCTGCAGGAGATGCTCCGAGAGGCGAACACCACGGGCAGCAAGGGCAACGACGCCGGCATCGTCGCGGACGTCCTGCTGGTCAAGGAGGAATTAGAACGCATTCGGGAACAGGTTGAAAACCTGGAATGAGTCCGTTTCCGGTCATTCTCAGCGCTCCCAGCGGGGGCGGCAAGACCACCATCGCCAAGGCGCTGCTGGCCCGTCGCTCCGACCTGGGCTATTCCGTTTCCTGTACCACCAGGTCGCCCCGACCAGACGAAATCGCGGGACGTGACTATTATTTCATGAGTCGCGCGGAGTTCCTGGCTGAACGGGGGCGCGGGGCGTTCGCCGAATCCGCGGAAGTCCACGGCAACCTGTACGGCACGCTTCGCCGAGAAGTCGAGCGGGTCCTTGGTGGCGGGCGTCACGTCGTCATGGACATCGACGTGCAGGGCGCCGTCCAGTTCGTACGTGCATTTCCGCAGTCCGTGACCATCTTTATCCTTCCGCCGTCGGCGGAAATACTGTTGGGGCGTCTTCGATCCCGGCAGACGGAGAGTCCGGCGCAACTTGCGGCGCGACTGCAATCGGCGCTGCAGGAGCTGCAACAGGTGGACGAGTACGAGTACGTGGTCGTGAACGACGACCTGGAGCGCGCCATCGCGAGTGTCGCCTCCATCGTCGATGCGGAGTTCGTGAGCCGCGAGCGGGTCAAGAATCTTCGCGAACAAGTCGCGCTGCTCATCGAGCGGCTCGAGCAGGAAATCGAGAACACCACACCCTGATCAACGAGTCATGCGAGTTTTCACACCGATCGAAATCGCCAATCACGCCGCCAACAAATATCTTGGCGTCCTCGTGGCGGCCAAGTACGCGCGCGCGCTCAACGAGTTCCCTGGCGGCTCCGCCTCACGCGACAAGAAGCTGACGACACGCTCGCTGGAGGAGCTGTCGCGCGGCGACATCAAGTATCGCGTCATCCCCCGCCGTCGTTCGGCCGAGTAGGACACGTAGCCAGGTGCTGGAGCGCCTGGCTCAGGATACACCATTCGTGACCGCCACCGGCCTTCGGCCCTTTCAGGGGCGCCGCGTCCTGCTCGGCGTGTCCGGTGGCATTGCCAGCTACAAGACCGCGGGGCTCGCCCGCCTGCTCACGACAGCGGGCGCGGAGGTTGACGTCGTGCTCACCCGCGCCGCCACGGAATTCATCGGCGCGGTCACGTTCGAGGCACTCACCGGACGCCCGGTGCACATCGGGCTGTTCACGCCCGGTCGGACGCTCGATCACATCAAACTCGCGCGCGATGCCGATGTGGTGGTCGTGGCGCCCGCGACGGCCGATTTCATGGCCCGTGCCGCGATGGGTCTCGCCGATGACCTGCTCACCGCCTGCCTGCTGGCGACGGAATCGCCGGTGCTGCTCGTGGCGGCGATGAACGACCGCATGTGGGCCCACGCGCAAACCCAGGCGAACGCCGATCACCTGCGCGGCCTGGGCTATCGATTGCTCGAGCCGGAGGAGGGATTGCTCGCCGCCGGAGAAGGCAGTGGCCCAGGCCGCATGGCCGCACCGGATACGATCCTCGCGCACGTCGGGCGGTTGCTCGAACCGGCGTCGTCCTTCGCCGGACGCACGGTGCTCGTCACCGCCGGTCCCACGCGCGAACAGATCGACCCGGTGCGGTTCCTCTCGAACTACAGCTCGGGAAAGATGGGTGTCGCGATCGCCGCCGCGGCGTGGCGGCGCGGCGCGAAGGTCAGCCTCGTGGCCGGCCCCATCACCGTCCCGGTCCCGGTCGGCGTCGAGCACGTGTTCGTGCAGTCCACCACGGAAATGCGCGATGCGGTCGCGGGTCGCGTCGGAACCGCCGACGTGCTGGTGATGAGCGCGGCGCCGGCCGACTACCAGCCGGCCGCTCCCTCGGCGAACAAGCTGAAGAAGACGGGTTCCGCGCGCGAACTCGAGCTGCGCGAAACGCCGGACATCCTCGTCACCACGCGGGCAAGCCGGAAGCCCGGAGCAGTCGTGGTCGGATTCGCATTGGAAACGGATGACCTCCTCGCTAATGCCAAGCGAAAGCTGGACGCGAAGGGGCTGGATCTCGTCATCCTGAATGCGGCGAACGAGCCTGGAGCCGGATTCGGTGTCGACACCAATCGGGTGACCATCGTGCAGCGCGGCGCCCCCGAACCGGAGCAGCTGCCGCTGCTCGACAAGCGCGCGGTGGCGGATGCCATTCTCGATCGCGTGGAGGCGCTGATCAATGGACGCTAACGACGCGCTGCGCCGCTACCTCGAGCAGCGTCGCGAGCTGGGAGAAAGCGAGCTCGTTCTTGACTCGCTGAGTGTCGAGGACGCGATGAAGCTGCTTGGCGCCGCGAAAGGCATGGAGAAGGCGGACGCGCCCACCATGGCAGATTGGCGTGGCGCCGTGCGCGCCGCCGGGGGCGCACCGGAAGCGCGGCCCTCGGGGGCCGTGCCAGTCGTCAAGCCGGCCGAGCCCAAGCCGGTGGCCTCGCCACGGTACTCCATCGATCAGCCGCCCGATGCGGTTGCCTCGCACGCCTCGTCGCCGCTGGAGGACATCCCAGCCGGGCTCACCATCGTGCGCACCAACCGCGCGCTTTTCGCCGACCCAGCCTTCCGGATCGACAGTCTCCTCGCGATGGCCGAGACGATCGCAGCGTGCACTCGCTGTCCGCTGTCTGCCACGGCAACGAATCCCGTGCCGGGGGCCGGAAACCCCGACGCCAATTTCATGGTGGTCGGCGAAGCACCGGGCGCCAGCGAGGACGAGCAGGGCGTCCCGTTCGTCGGACAGGCCGGCCAGCTGTTGACGAAGATCCTTGGGGCCATCAACCTCACTCGTGACGATGTCTTCATCGCGAACGTCCTCAAACATCGACCCCCGGGCAATCGGAATCCGATGCCGGATGAGGTGACTGCTTGCTCGCCCTACCTCGTTCGACAGATTGAGCTGGTCAAACCAAAGGTCATTCTTGCGCTCGGCACCTTTGCGGCGCAGACCCTTCTGGAAACGAAGCTCACGATTGGAAAGCTCCGCGGGCAGATTCATAGCTACTATGGCGTACCGCTCGTCGTGACCTATCACCCCGCCGCGCTCCTCCGGAATCCATCCTGGAAGCGTCCTACCTGGGAAGACGTTCAGCTTGCCCGACGAATACTCGATCGCACCGTCGCCCCAGGGGCGTGATCCATACCGCGATCGGCGTCCTCCCTATTCGGAAGACGCCGAGCAAGCCGTGCTCGCCGCGATGCTGATCGATCAGGACGCGGTCATGCGCGCCGTGGAAGTCGTGGACGACACCATGTTCTACGCCGAGAAGCATCGTCGCCTGTTCCGCGCGATGATGTCGATCACCGAACGTGGCAGCGTGGTGGACCCCCTCACGCTCGCCGACGAGCTTGCGCGCAAGGGTGATCTTGAGGGCGCCGGCGGCAAGGACTATATCGGCTTCCTGGTGGACGCGGTGCCCACCGCGGCGAACGTCGAGTATCACGCGAAGATCGTGAAGGAGAAGGCGCTCCTCCGGCGCCTGATCGAGGCGTCCACGCAGATCGTGAGCGAAGCGTTCAGTGGCGGGCGCACCGCCGACGAGCTGCTGGACTACGCCGAACAAAGCATCTTCCAGGTTGCACAGCAACGGACGTCGGAAGGATTCTCCCGCATCAAGGAGCTCCTCTGGCCGACCATGGAGCGCATCGAGGCCATCCACGCCGGTGGCGAGGCCATCACCGGCGTGGCAAGCGGCTTTGGCGATCTCGACGAACTGACGTCGGGCTTCCAGCCGTCCGATCTGATCATCATCGCCGCCCGTCCGTCCATGGGTAAGACGGCCTTTGTGCTCAACATGGCACAGTACGCCGCGATCGAGAAGGAAAAGAAGGTCGCGTTCTTCTCCCTGGAGATGAGCAAGGAGTCGCTCGTGCAGCGCATGCTCACGTCCGAGGCGCGGATCGACGCGCAGAAGCTCCGGAAGGGCATGCTGCGTGACGACGACTTTCCGCGGCTCGCGCGCGCGGCGGGCATCCTGACGCATGCGCCCATCTGGATCGACGACACCGCCGGCATCACGCTGCTGGAGATGCGCTCCAAGTCGCGGCGCCTGAAGGCGGATCAGGGACTCGACATGATCGTCGTGGACTACCTGCAGCTCATGCAGGGCCCGGCCAACAGCGAGAGCCGGCAGCAGGAAGTCTCGCAGATCTCTCGCGGCCTCAAGGCACTGGCCAAAGAGCTGAAAGTGCCTGTGCTCGCGCTGTCGCAACTGTCGCGCGCGCCGGAACAGCGCGCCGGCGACAGTAAGCGGCCGCAGTTGTCCGACCTGCGAGAGTCCGGCGCCATCGAGCAGGACGCCGATCTCATCATGTTCATCTATCGGCCGGAAGTCTACGATGGCCCCACGGACAAGGACGGCAACTCGCTGGAAGGCCGCGCCGAGATCATCATCGGCAAGCAGCGTAACGGTCCGATCGGATTCGTGAATCTGTTCTTCCACAAGAACTACACGCGCTTCGAGAACTTCTCCGGTCGCGCGCCGAGCGGGCCGTCGGGCGGCGGACAGGAAGCGGGACGCATCGGACCGGGCGGACAGGAGCGACGCGCCGGCTGATGCACGGTCGTACGTCGCGCGGAACGCCGCGACGCGAATCGCTTCAGCGCACGCGCCGCCGCCGGCCACATCCCTGCATTATTTTCCCGGCATGAGCTCCAGGTCCAAGAGCACGTTTCGCTGTACGGAGTGCGGCGCCGATCACCCCAAATGGGCCGGTCGCTGCGACGCGTGCGGCGCGTGGAACTCGCTCGCCGAAGAGATGGCGGCAAAGACGGTGCCCACCGGCGGCGCCAGTCGCCGCGCGGGTGGGGCCTTGTCGCTCGCCGCGGGCGGCAGCGTCGCACTCACGCCGCGGCTGCGCGACGTGGACGGCTCCCACGCGCGCCGGTGGACGACGGGCATCGACGAATTCGACTTCGTCCTCGGCGGCGGCATCGTGCCCGGTTCCATGGTCCTCATCGGCGGCGAACCTGGCATCGGCAAGTCCACTCTCCTACTCCAAGTCGCTGCCAGGCTCCAGGCGGGCGGACACTCCACTCTGTACGCCTCCGGCGAAGAGAGCGCACTCCAGATCAAGCTCCGCGCCGACCGCCTGCTGGAAGACGCGGGCGACGTGAGTCTTCTGAGCGAGACGAACCTGGAAACGGTGCTCACGACCGCTGCATCCGTGTCGCCCGCCGTGCTGGTGGTGGACTCGATTCAGACGGTGTTCACGAACGATCTCGACGGCGCGCCCGGCAATGTGGGTCAGGTGCGCGAATGTGCCGCGCGGCTCATGCGCTTCGCGAAGGAGAGTGGCACGGCGGTGTTCGTGGTCGGGCATGTCACCAAGGGCGGCGGCATCGCCGGTCCAAAGACGCTGGAACACATCGTGGACACGGTCCTCTACTTCGAAGGCGAGAACTCCATCGACCACCGCGTACTCCGCGCGACCAAGAACCGCTTCGGCAGCGTGGATGAGATTGGCGTTTTCCGCATGGCGCAGGACGGTCTGGTTCCCGTCGCGAACCCCTCCGAACTTTTTCTCGGCGATCGCTCGATGCACGCGTCGGGCAGCGCGGTTACGGCGCTCATCGAAGGATCGCGGCCCATCCTCATCGAGATCCAGGCCCTGGCGGCCAAGGCCGGCTTCGGCACGCCGCAGCGAGTGGCCACCGGATACGACGGGCGGCGGTTGGCGCTGCTGCTCGCGGTGCTCGACAAGCGCGCCGGATTGTCCTTCGGACTGCTCGATGTCTTTCTGAACGTCGTGGGTGGCATGCGGCTGCACGAGCCCGCGGGAGATCTCGCCGTGGCGGTCGCGCTGGCATCCAGCGTGTACGACCGTGCGCTCTCGCACGACGCGGTGTTCGTCGGCGAAGTCGGGCTCGGCGGCGAGATTCGCCCCGTGTCGCAGGCCGAACGCCGGCTGTCGGAAGCGGCGAACATGGGAATGACCACCGCCTACCTGGCGGAGCGCGCCGTGCCCGCGCGGGTGCCAAAGGGACTGCGCGCCATCGGCGTGCGCACCATCGCCGATCTGTTCGAACGGGTATTCACGTGACCGGATTCATTTCGACTGTGCGCGACGTCGGCGTCGTCATCGTCGCCGGGGGCAGCGGCTCGCGGGTGGGCGGCAAGGAACTGAAGCAGTTCCGCTGGGTCGCCGGCAAACCCATGTTGCTGCACAGCGTCCAGACGTTCATGGCGCGGCAAGACGTCGGCATGGTCGTGTGCGTACTGCCGCGGGAGTATGCGGGCGATCCTCCGCCGTGGCTTTTCCAGTGCGACGTCGATCGCTTACTGGTGTCCGTGGGCGGGCGGACACGGAGCGAGAGCGTCGGGAATGGATTGGACGACCTGCCGGACGACGCGGAGATCGTGCTCGTTCACGACGCCGCGCGTCCGCTGGTGGACGCCGCCACCATCGATCGGGTGGTGACGTCGGTGCGCGGCGGCGTGTGCACCATCGCCGCACTGCCCGTGGTGGACACTCTCAAGCAAGTCTCGGCGGACGGCAACGTCGTGCGTACGGTGAGCAGGGAGTTCCTCTGGCGCGCGCAGACGCCGCAAGGGTTCCCGCGGCGCGTTCTTGTGGACGCCCATCGTCAGGCGCGCGTAGAACGCATCGATGCCACCGACGATGCCGCGTTGTGCGAGCGTCTGGGCATCCCCGTGCGCGTGGTGCGCGGCACTGAGCGCGCGCTGAAGGTCACCGACGAGGGAGACTTTGCGCGCGTGGGCGCGATGTATGGAGTACCGGAATGACAGGCAGTCCGCTGGCCATTCCGTTCTGGTCTGAGCCCGAGATCGCCGCGGCCATGCGCCAGGCACTGGAGCAGATGGAAATGCGTCGCGTGCTCGCCTATCCGACCGAAACGGTGTATGGGTTCGGCGGCGCCATTGATCGTGATTCCGTGGACGCGTTGGTGCGTCTCAAAGGACGCCCGAAGGGAAAGCCGTTCCTCCTGCTGATCGCCGGCAGCGAAATGCTGGCCAAGCTCGATCTTCGCCTCCCCAGCTATGCCACCAACCTGGCGGCGCGGCACTGGCCAGGTCCGCTCACCCTTGTACTCTCCGGCGGTCGCCAGCGCGTCGTTGAGGCGTTGCGAGGCCCCGAGGGCGGGATCGCGGTCCGATGGACGTCCCACCCGGCGCTGCAACAACTTCTTCGAGCGCATGGCGACGCCATGACCTCCACGAGTGCCAACCGTCCCGGGGTTCCCCCCGCGACGTCTTCGCGCGAGATTCGAGAGCAGTGGGGCGACGCCATCGCGCGCGGCACGTTGCGTGTGCTGGACGGTGGAATGCTTCGGCCTTCTCCGCCGTCCACCGTTGTGGATTGTACCGGCCGAGCCCCGCGCGTCATTCGTCCCGGCGCCATTCCGGCAGCGGTGCTCCGGGAAACCGCGCCACGCCTCATCGGAAACACGTGAGTCCATGAAGCTGCTGTTCGTGTGTACGGGCAACACCTGCCGCAGCCCGCTGGCGGAGGCGATCGCGCGCAAGCTCATCATCGAGCGCGGGCTGGTGGACATCGACGTCGCCAGCGCGGGCACCAGCGCATGGGACCGCGCCGCCGCGTCCGATGGTGCACTTCTGGTGGGACTCGAACGACGACTCGACGTGGGCGGCCACAGCTCCCAGCAACTCACGCGGGCCCTCGTGGAGTCGAGTGATCTGATCTTCACGATGGGGCCGCATCACCTCGAACGCGCCGAGGCGCTCGGCGGCACGGGCAAGAGCTATTTGCTGACGGCGTATCCCGCCGCAGGCGCAGAAGGACGGGCCATCGCGGACCCCATGGGCGGTGAGCTCGAGGCCTATCGCACTGCCGCCGACGAACTCGAGGTCGAGATCCGTCGGGTGTTCGACACGCTGGCCGCGGAGCGCGTCCCCGACACGCCGTGATCGATCCCCCGTTGCGGCTGGTGCTGTTGGGACACCCGGTCTCGCACTCGATTTCTCCGCGTTTCCAGAACGCTGCCCTCCGCGCCGCGGGACTCCCCCTGAAGTACGAAGCGCTGGATGTGGCGCCCGCCGACCTCACTCGCGTCATGACCGAACTCGCGAGCGAGCGCGGAGCCGGCAACGTCACCATTCCCCACAAGGAGGCGCTGGCCGCGATGTGCGCGCGACTCACGCCGCTTGCCCACCGTGTCGGCGCCGTGAATGTGTTCTGGCACGAAGACGGACAGTTGGTTGGCGACAACAGCGATGTCGGCGGCGCCGAGGTGGTGTTGCGCGCGTTCCTCGGCGCGAAGTCGGCGGTGGTCGACATCACCCTGCTGGGCGCCGGCGGTAGCGCCGCGTCCATCCTCTGTGCGGCGGAGCGATGCGGGATTCGGCAGGTGCGCGTGTACAATCGCGATCCGTCGCGCGCACACCGACTGGCCGCGCGCTTTCCGGACATCGCCCGCGTGGCCCTCGCGATCGACGAGGCGCTGGCGGGCAGCGCGCTGGTAGTGAACGCCACGCCGGTGGGTCTGGTGGACGACCGCATGCCCGTGGACGTCGCACAACTGCCCGATGGGTGCGGCGTGTTCGATCTCTGCTACCGCGCGAATGAAACAGCGTGGGTGCGGGCGTCCCGCGCCGCCGGACACTACGCCGCGGATGGCGAGGGAATGCTGCTGGAGCAGGGCGCCATCGCCTTCGAGCGGTGGTTTGGCATGGCGCCGAATCGCGGCGTCATGTGGAAGGCACTCCACTAGGAAACCTCCGGACCGCGTCAGCCGCCGGCGATAGCGCCCACCACCAGGAACGGTTCAGCACCGCGCGCCACGGCATCAGGCAACGGCGCGTCGGGCTCCGCGTGCGACAAGTCTTCTTCGCAGGCATAGAAGCGTACCAGCGCCCGACGCCGGCGCGTCGCGCCATCGCGCAGGGTTCCGCGCAGCATGGGATAGCGCGCCTCGATCGTGTCGATCACGCTCGCCTGTGTTACCGGGCCCGCGATGTCAACGGTAATTTCGCCCGCCGCGCCGATCATGTCGCGCAACAGCGATGGCAGCAGCACGCGAACGCCAGGGCTACTCATTGCAGCGTTTGCACTTCAACGGAGAGGACGGCGGGCAAGTCGCGCACAATGGCGGACCAGTGATCGCCGCCGTCGGGAGAGGCGTACACCTGTCCACCTGTGGTGCCGAAGTACACGCCGCATTCGTCGAGTGAATCCACGGCCATCGCATCGCGCAGCACGTTCACATAGCAGTTCTCCTGCGGCAATCCCTTGGTGAGCGGTTCCCACTCGTCGCCGCCGCTGCGGCTTCGATACACGCGCAGCTTGCCCTCCATCACGAAATGGTGCGCATCGCTGGTAATGGGTACCACGTATACCGTTTCAGGCTCGTGCGCGTGCACGTCGATCACGAAGCCAAAGTCGGTGGGCAGGTTGCCGCTCACTTCACGCCACCGGTCGCCGCCATCGTCGCTGCGCATCACGTCCCAGTGCTTTTGCATGAACAAGGTGCGCGGCCGCGACGGGTGCATGGTGACGTGGTGCACGCAGTGCCCCACCTCTGCGGTGGGGTCAGGGATATGCGCCGAGTGCAACCCCTGGTTGATCGCCTTCCAGGTTTGCCCGCCATCCTCCGTGCGGAACGTGCCCGCCGCCGAGATCGCGATGTACATGCGGTCGGGGTTGGACGGATCGATGAGGATGGTGTGCAGGCACATGCCGCCGGCACCTGGTGTCCAGTTCGGGCCAGATCCGTGCTTACGCAAACCCGACAGCTCCGTCCATGTGCTCCCGCCGTCGCCCGACAGAAAGAGCGCGGCGTCCTCGACGCCCGCATACACGACGTCAGCGTCGGAGAGCGAGGGCTCGAGATGCCACACGCGCTTGAATTCCCATGGATGGGGGGTACCGTCGTACCACTGGTGTGTGCCCGGTACACCGTCGTACGGAAACTGATTGCCGACGGCGTTCCACGTCGCACCGCCATCGTCCGAGCGCTGCATCAACTGCCCGAACCACGAACTGCATTGCGACGCGTAGATGCGGTTTGGGTCCACCGGCGAGCCCTTCAGGTGATACAGTTCGAATCCGGGAAAATGTGGCCCATTCACCGTCCAGCTGTCGCGCTTGCCGTCCGCGGTGAGAATGAATGCACCTTTGCGTGTGCCAACGAGCACTCGAACGCCTGTCATGGAGTCGCTCCTGAAGGGAAAGTGACGGCCCAAGGATAGCGCACGATGGAATCGGTGTCGAATTTTTCGGCCAGGTATCGCGACCCAGAACCAGGCGGTGAGCATGACGAACGCTTCAACACTCGGCGACGAGGTTCACCCGGCACTTCCCGAGCTCAGTCCGCCTGAACTCGTCCGGTACGGCCGACACCTGTCGCTACCCAACATCGGGCTCCATGGCCAGCGCCGCCTCAAGGCAGCCCGGGTGTTGATCGTCGGTGCTGGCGGACTCGGATCGCCCGCCGCGCTCTACCTTGCCGGAGCCGGAGTTGGCACCGTCGGACTGGTGGACTTCGACGTGGTTGACGCCTCCAATCTGCATCGTCAACTGTTGCACGGCACTCACGACGTGGGACGGCGCAAACTGGACTCGGCGCGAGACCGCCTGCACGACGTCAATCCGCACGTGCACGTGGAAGGCTACGACACGCGCCTCACCGCGTCGAACGCCATGGAGATCCTGCGGGAGTACGACGTGGTGCTCGATGGTACCGACAACTTCGCCACGCGCTATCTCGTGAACGATGCCTGCGTGTTGCTCGGCAAGCCCAACGTGTATGGGTCCATCTTCCGCTTTGAAGGGCAAGCGTCGCTCTTTGCCACCGATCGCGGGCCCTGCTATCGCTGCCTCTACCCCGAACCGCCGCCGCCCGGAACGGTGCCGTCGTGCGCCGAGGGCGGCGTGTTGGGTGTGTTGCCGGGGCTTGTGGGCACCATCCAGGCAACCGAGGCGATCAAATTGCTTGCAGGCATCGGCGAATCGCTCGCCGGCCGCCTGCTACTGATCGACGCGCTGACGATGCAGTTCCGCACCATCCGCATTGCGCGCGATCCCGACTGCCCCATGTGCGCCACGCGCACGATCACGGAGCTCGTGGACTACGACGTCTTCTGTGGGACACCGGAGCCGCAGCACGATGATGACGCCGTCCCTGAAATCACGCCGCGCGAACTCGCGGCTCGCCTGCGGCGCGGCGATGACTTTGACTTGATTGACGTACGCGAGCCGTACGAATGGGACGCAGGCCACATCGCGGGCGCTCTCCTCCTGCCGTTGAATACCCTCGACACCGCGATGACACCGCGTGACGCATTCCGCGAGATCGTCGTGATGTGTCGCAGCGGGGGGCGTAGCGCAGACGCCGCGCGACGACTGCGCGCGGCAGGCGTCGCAAGAGTATCCAGTCTTGCGGGAGGAATTCTGCGCTGGGACGCGGAGATTGATGCAACAGGCGAGGCGCGCTGACACGAAAACGACGCGTCGCGATGCTTCCACCGGCGATGCCTCGATGCTGCCTCAGGCTTCCCGTGTAACAGCTTCCGGCGGCGTTGACCGTCCGGTCGCGCCTTTGCAGTCCAGCGTACTTTCACAAGGGGTCGCGAATTGTGGATGCGAACTCTCGGTTCGCGGGTACGCGTCTCTGCGTGCTGCAGCCTCGTTCGTGAAGCGGGCGCGGCGTTGCTCGACCTGCTGCTGCCGCCCGTCTGCGCGATTTGCGGCGGGGCAAGGTCGGCGCTCGAACGCGAGCTCGTCTGCGGCACCTGCTGGCTTCGCGCACGGGAGCTTCCGCGTCCCCGCTGTCATCGCTGCGGACATCCGTACGATCCGATGCGGTCGAAGCGCTGTCGATGGTGCGAGTTGCTGCCGCCCTACGTACGCGGGGTGCGATCCGCCTACGCGATGCCCGGCGGCCACGCCGAGCGCATTGTGCATGCGCTCAAGTACCAGGGCTGGCCAGGCGTCGCGCCCGCGATGGCCAAGCGGATGGCTCGTCTGCGATTCCCGATCGATGTGGAAGAGGAGCGGGCCGCGCTGGTGCCCGTTCCCCTGTCGCGGGCCCGCGAACGCGAGCGCGGATACAACCAAAGTGCCGAGCTCGCGCGGACGCTCGCCCTCTCGTGGGGAATTCCTGTGCGAACGGACGTCATCGTGCGCTCGCGTGCAACGGTCTCGCAAACCCAATTGACCCCGGGGGAGCGTCTGCGCAACGTGTCCGGCGCGTTCCAGGCGGTCGCCGATCGCGCGTCCCTCCGTGGTCTGCATCTCGTCCTGGTGGACGACGTGGTCACCACCGCGGCGACTCTCAACGCATGCGCGACCGTGCTACATTCCGGGGGAGCACGCATTCTGAGCTATGTGACCTTCGGCCGGGCGCCCGCTCTTGGCGACCGGTGGTGACCATGGGAGAAGAACGAGATGGCAATTCGTGTCGGAATCAACGGCTTCGGCCGTATCGGTCGTCAGGTACTGCGCGCCGTGAAGCAGGCGGGCATTACCGACGTCGACATCGTGGCCGTGAACGACCTCACGGACAACAAGACCCTCGCTCACCTGTTCAAGTACGATTCGGTCCATCGCGAGTTCAAGGGTGACGTCTCGCACGACGCCGACTCCATCACCGTGGACGGCCACCGAATCAAGGTGCTCGAGGAAAAGGATCCCGCAAAGCTGCCGTGGAAGGACCTGGGCGTGAACCTTGTGCTCGAGGCCACCGGTCGATTCACCGACGCCGACAAGGCGCAGGCGCACATCAACGGCGGCGCCAGGAAGGTGATCATCTCCGCGCCGGCCAAGGGCGAAGACATCACCATCGTCATGGGTGTCAACCACACCAAGTACGATCCCGCCTCGCATCACATCGTGAGCAACGCCTCGTGCACCACGAACTGCCTCGTGCCGATGGTCAAGGTCATTCGCGACAACTTCGGCTTCGTGCGCGGCTCGATGGTCACGGTGCACAGCTATACCAACGATCAGAACATTCTCGATCTTCCGCACAAGGACCTGCGGCGCGCCCGCGCGGCCGCCGTCTCCATGATTCCCACCACCACGGGCGCGGCGAAGGCCACATCGCTGGTGATCCCGGAGCTGAAGGGCAAGATCGACGGCATCGCCATCCGCGTCCCCACGCCGGATGTGTCCATGACGGATCTCGCCGTGGTGGTGGACAAGGCCGTGACCACACAGCAGGTCAACGCGGCGTTCAAGGCCGCCTCCGAGGGAGAGCTTGCGGGCATCCTCAAGTACACCGAGGAGGAGCTCGTGTCGTGCGACTACATCGGCAACGCACACTCCTGCATCCTCGACGCGAAGTGCACTATGGTCGTGGATGGGTTGCTGGTGAAGGTGTCCGGCTGGTACGACAACGAATGGGGCTATGCCTCGCGTTGCGTGGACCTCATCCAATACATCGGCAAGTCGCTCTAGGTCATGACCAAGCTCACCGTACGCGACCTGTCCGCGGATCAACTCCGCGGACAGCGTGCGCTCGTGCGCGTGGACTTCAACGTCCCGCTCGACGAGCATGGCCACGTTACTGACGACACGCGCATCCGCGCCGCGATCCCCACGCTCGATTACCTGCTCGACCGGGGCGCGCGCGTGGTGTTGCTCTCGCACCTGGGCCGTCCAAAGGGAAAGCCTGAGCCCAAGTACTCGCTCGAGCCGGTGTCGCGCCGGCTCGCAGAGCTCGTGCCCAATCGAACGGTCACGTTCGTCGAGTCCACCGACAGCGACGAAGCCATCAAGGCGACGAATGCCCTGGCCAACGGGGAGATCCTTCTCCTGGAGAATACGCGCTTTCTGGCAGGTGAAGAGAAGAACGACGAGCGCCTTGCGCGTTCGCTCGCTCAACTCGGCGACCTGTACGTGAACGACGCATTCGGCACCGCGCACCGGGCGCACGCGTCCACCGAGGGCGTCGCGCATCATCTCGCCCCCGCTGTGGCCGGTTTGCTCATGGAGAAGGAGCTCGCGTATCTGCACGGCGCGCTGGAGAACCCGTTGCGACCCTTCGTCGCAATCCTTGGCGGCTCCAAGATCTCCGGCAAGATCGACGTCATCGAAGCGTTGCTGCCCAAGGTGGACGCGCTGCTGGTGGGCGGCGCCATGGCCTGCACGTTCTACAAGGCCATGGGGCTCGAAACCGGCACGTCCCTCGTGGAGCCGGATCGCATCGACATGGCGGCCGCGCTCATCGACGAGGCGGGCACGATTCTCATCCTGCCGCACGACGCCGTCGTGGCGCCCTCCATCCAGGACGGCGCACAGTCGAAGGCGGTGGGTCGTGAGCACATCCCGTCCGACATGGCCATGCTGGACATCGGGCCGCGCACCGCGGAGTCCTACGCACGCGCCATCACGAGTGCAAAGACGGTGTTGTGGAACGGGCCAATGGGCGTGTTCGAGACGCCGCCGTTCGACAAGGGCACGCGCGCCATCGCCGATGCGATGGCGAAGGCCACTGCGACCGGGGCCACTACCATCGTCGGTGGCGGTGACTCCGCTGCGGCGGTCGAACAGGCGGGGCTCTCCTCGAAGATAAGCCACGTATCGACGGGCGGCGGCGCGGCGCTGGAGTTCCTTGAAGGCAAGGCGCTGCCCGGCGTCGATGTGCTCAACGAGAAATAGAGGTCACGCGTGCACCAGCGCCCCGTCCTCGCGGCAAACTGGAAGATGAATCTGGGTCCGTCCGCGGCGACGGCATTCGTGAGGGCGTTCCTGCCGTTGCACGCGGCACGTGACGAGCGCACCGTCATCTTCTTCCCGCCGGCCATCTCCTTTGCCGCCGTGCATGCCGCGACGCGGGCGCGGCCCGACATTCGGCTCGGCGTCCAGAACGTGCATACCGACGAGAAGGGCGCCTTCACCGGCGAGACGTCCGCCGGCATGGCCGCGGACGCCGGGGCGAGCTACGTGCTGGTGGGTCACTCCGAACGCCGGCACGTCTTCGGCGAGACCGAGGCCGAGTCGGCGCGCAAGTGCGCAAGGGTGGTGGAGCACGGGCTGATCCCGGTGCTGTGCGTCGGGGAAACGATCGAGCAACGCGAACGCGGCGAGACCGAATCAGTCGTGCTCCACCAACTGCGGACGGGCCTATCTGCGCTCACGCACGAGGCGGTTCGGGAGGCCATCATTGCGTACGAGCCTGTTTGGGCCATCGGCACGGGGCGCACGGCCACGCCCGACGACGCCGCCGCGGTTCACCGCGTGATACGCGCGGCGCTCGTGCGTCTCGTGGGGGAGAGCGGCGCCACGATTCCCATCCTGTACGGCGGAAGCGTCACGCCCGCCAACGCCGCCGCGCTGCTCGCCGCGGATCAGGTGGATGGCGTGCTGGTTGGCGGAGCAAGCCTCGATGCGGCCAATTGGGCCGCCATCTGCGCCGCGGGCATCGAACCAGGGAACTGACCGACTTCGTTCGCTTGCTCGATGGGCCGCGTGACGACACTCGTGTACGAGCCGAGGTCGTCGTTCCGTGCCGCGCGTTCGCGATGTCACGCCACTGGTTCGTCGCAATGCGCCAGTAGATCGCGCGCGCGCGCGAACGCTTTGTTGCGTAGCGACGTGAGGTTGCTACCTGGCGACGAAAGGTTGGTCGACGCTGACGAACGGCGGCAGTGTGGCGACGAAAGGTCGGTCCGCGTCGACGTCAGCTCGCTCCGCGTCGAGGCGAGGTCGCGGCGACGCGCCGGCAGCCCGCCGCGCTGCAACGTCGCGCTGCCGCGATGCGCCCCTAGTCAGCGCCGATGCGACGCGAGGCTGCAGCTGCGCATCGCGAGGCCGCTTCGACAGGACGCAAGGCTGCTCCCGATCGACGTGAGGTTGCTCGGATGCGACGCGAGGCTGCTCCCGATCGACGTGAGGTCGCCCGGACGCGACGCAAGGCTGATCCCGCGTGAAGCCAGGTTGCTCGGACGCGACGCTCGGCCGCTCCGGAGCGACGCAAGGCCGGTGCGACGCGACATTCGGCAGCGCCGCTGCGGCGACGGGCTGCGCCGTTGCAGCGAGAGGCCGCTTCGCTGCGGCGACAGTCCGCTTCGCGGCGGCCACGGTCTGCGGCGACGCGACGACAGCCCGGCCCGCGCCGACGTGAGCCTGGTTCGCGCCGACGACAGACAGGTTCGCCGCGACGTTGGGCAGGTGTTCACGGACGGCAACCTCGTTCGTTCCAACGGTGGATCGAGTCGATCAACCGTTACTTCGGTTCGGCGCGACGTTGGCTGGGCTCGCTCCGACGCGGACTCGGGTCGCGCCAACGTGGGCTGCGTTCGCTCGGACGATGAATCCGGCTGCTCCGACGTTGGACCCGTCAGCGTTCGCCTTGGCGCGTGGCGCGCCTATTACGATTGCCTTCGCTGCGCGAGCGGCGCGGACCGGTGAGGCGTGGTGGTGGTTCTGTTGCGTGCACGTCTTGACGCACCCCCGTAACTCTCGTCATATTTAGGGGTTATCCCTTGCGTCGCCTCTCACCAACTCGGGCCGTCGGCATGTTCTCGTTTCTTCTCGTCCTGCTCATCATCGACAGCATCGTGCTGATCGCCGCGGTCCTTCTTCAGTCGGGGAAGGGAAACGGTCTCGCGGCAAGCTTCGGCGGCGTGAGCAGCTCGGCGGACTCGCTGCTCGGCACGCGCCAAGCGGGGAATCTGCTGACGCGCGCCAGCTGGTGGGGCGGCGGGCTGTTCCTGTTCCTCGCGTTCGTGCTTTCGCTGGCGTCCACGCGGCAGCGCGCGCCAAAGTCGGTACTCGACCAGGCCTTTTCGCAACCGCCTGCTCCGGCCGGCGCCCCAGCCGCGAAGCAGGGGACACCGGCGGCCGGCGGCGTGAACCTGACGCCGGCGACCCCGGCTGCGACAACGCCGGCATCCACCGCACCATCGTCTCCGCCGGCACCCAAGAAGAAGTAGGCGCGTGACGCAGCTCCCAACCGCGCCAGGGTTTCTCCTCCTCGAGGACGGAACCCTGTTTCACGGTGTGCTCCACGGCACGCTGGGAACGACCGTCGCCGAGGTCGTTTTCACCACGAACATGAGCGGATACCAGGAGGTCTTTACCGACCCTTCGTATCTCGGCCAAGTCGTCGTGATGACGGCTCCCATGATCGGCAACTACGGGGTGAATCCGGCCGATCCGGAGTCCGGCGCGCCGCAGGTGGCCGGGGTCGTGGTACGCGAGCTTTCCCGCTGGTACTCCAACTGGCGCGCCGAGGGCGGACTGGCGAGTTATCTGGCGGCGGCACAAATCCCTCTGCTCGAAGGCATTGACACACGTCGCCTCACACGACACCTGAGGACCGTGGGGGTCATGCGCGGGGCCATCGCCGCGGGCGAGTCGCCCTCCACCGAGGTGCGCGCGGCTGTCGAGGCGTGCCCGTCCATGGAAGGGCTCGATCTCGCGTCACGCGTCACCACGGGAGCGCCGTACGCGTGGGGAAACCCGCAGGCGTCGCATCACATCGTCGCCTATGACTTCGGCATCAAGCGGAACATCCTTCGGCTGTTCGACGACGCCGGCTGTCGCGTGACCATCGTGCCGGCCCAGACGCCGGCGGACGTGGTACTCGACATGAAGCCCAACGGCGTCTTCCTGTCGAACGGTCCGGGCGATCCGGACGCTATCGCCTACGCACCGGACACTATTCGCACGTTGGCGGAGCGCGAGGTGCCTATCTTTGGTATCTGCTTGGGGCACCAGCTCTTGGCGCTCACGTTCGGCGCCTCGACCGAGAAGATGCCTTACGGCCATCGGGGCGGAAATCACCCCGTGCGCGAAATCGAAACGGGGCGGATCCTGATCACCTCCCAGAATCACGGCTTCTCCGTTCGCGGCACCGAACAAGCGATTCCCGGCGCGCCGGCGCTTGAGGTCACGCACGTCAATCTGAACGACGGAACGGTGGAAGGCCTGCGCCATCGGGAGCTGCCCATCTTCGCCGTTCAATACCACCCGGAAGCGGCCCCGGGACCACACGACGCGCGTCCGCTATTTGGGCAGTTCATGGAAACCGTCCGAAAATCAGAGCCCTGAAAGTGCTTTAAGCTCTTGACACACAAGAGTTAACGCGGATAAGTTCGATCAGCTTGTACCCCCTCCGCTGCCCGCTTTGAGGCACTGCTCATGACGAAAGCCGATCTGGTCGAGCGGGTAACCGCCCAGATTTCCCGCACGGCCGGTCCGATGATCTCGAAGAAGGACTGCGCCCGTGTGGTCGATTCCTTCCTCGATGCCATCAAGGAGGCGTTACAGGAGCAGAAGAACATCGAGGTCCGCGGCTTCGGGACGTTCAAGATCCGTCACCGCAAGACCCGCATGGCGCGCAACCCTCGCACTGGGTCTCCTGTAGAAGTCTCCGCCCGCCCCGTGCCGGTGTTCAAGCCGAGCAAGGAACTGAGAGCGATGGTGGCGAACATCTCCATCGAGGAGCTCGAACACGAGAGCGAATACGAGGAGACGGACGTCTAACCGCAGTCCGCATCGACGTTTGAGCCCCGGCCGCGCGCCGGGGCTTCGCATTTGAGAGTCTCGCCAGAGGGTCGGCGGACCGCGTGCTCGGCAACCGACGACGGTGGAGTCTTTCGGATTCAGCACGGGGAACTTTCGCTCCGTCGCGCGGCTCTGTACCATCCAGCCATGAGCGTTACCGTTCTGCTCTTCGCCTCGTATGCCGATGCGTTCGGCTCACCCAGTGTCTCGCTGGAAATAGCGCCCGGCGCGACGGTGGCGGACGTGCTCGCCGCCTGCCGGCAACACCCGGGCGGAGACCGCCTGCCTGCTGCGCCAATGGTTGCGGTCAACCAGCGATACGCGGCGGTCTCCACCCCGGTCCACGCCGGTGATGAAGTCGCGCTCATTCCTCCGGTCGCCGGCGGATGACCATCGACGGCCGGCTTGTTCGCGAGTCAATCGACCCGTCGGCACTGGTACGGGAAGTGGCCCGTTCAGCTCATGGCGCCATCGTGCTTTTTCTGGGCGTGGTGCGCGACGTGAACGACGGCCGAGCGGTGGCAGGCATCGAGTACACCGCGTACGAGGCGATGGCGTGCTCGGAACTGCGCGCCATCGCGCGTGAGGCCGCGGATCGATTCGGCTCGTCAGACGTCCTCATCGTCCATCGGTTGGGCGAGCTTTCGCTGGAAGACGCGAGCGTAGGGATTGCCGTGGCGCACGCGCATCGTGACGAGGCCTACGCGCTGTCGCGCTGGACGATCGAGCAACTCAAACGCCGGGTGCCCATCTGGAAGCAGGAACACTATGTGGATGGCACGCGCGACTGGGTGGATCCGAGCGGCCGATCGGTGGCGGGGGTGACGCCGTGAGCACGCTTCTCGATCAATTCGGCCGCAACATCGAGTATCTGCGCATCTCGGTCACCGACCGGTGCAACTTCCGCTGTCGCTATTGCATGCCACTGGAAGGTTTGCCGTGGTTGCCCAAGTCGGACATCCTCAGCTACGAGGAGATTCGCGACGTGGTGGCGCAGCTGGCGCCGATGGGCTTGCGGCGCATTCGGCTCACGGGTGGGGAACCCACGATTCGCCCGCAGATCGAGACGCTTGTTCGCATGGTGCGCGACGTACCCGGTGTGGAGGACATCGCGCTCTCGACGAACGGCGTGAAACTGCCGGAACTGGCTGGACGGCTGGCGGACGCGGGGCTGGACCGCGTGAACATTTCGGCAGACAGTCTGCAGGCAGACCGCATCGTCGCGATCGCTCGCCGCAATCTCGGCTTCGATCCGATCGTGGCGGCCGGTGCCGCGCAGGCCGCCGGACTGGCGCCCATCAAACTGAATGTCGTCGTCATGCGCGGCGTGAACGATGACGAGGTGGTGGACTTCGCGCGGTTGACGCTCGAGCATCCGTGGCACATTCGATTCATCGAACTCATGCCGGTCGGCGCGCTGGAGCCGTTGACTGACGACCATGTGGTGCCAAGCGACGAGGTGCTCGCGCGCATCAGCCATGCACTTGGCGCGTTGGCGAGCGACGCGGGCCCCGCACGGGGTAACGGACCGGCGGCGTACTATCGCCTGCCGAACGCGGCGGGCAGTATCGGCGTCATCACGCCGATGACGCACACGTATTGTGGCAGCTGCAACCGCGTGCGCCTCACCGCGGATGGGCGCCTGCGGACGTGTCTCTTTGGCGACCACGAGGTGGATCTGCGCGGTCCGCTTCGCGCGGGAACACCGCTGGCCCCGTTCGTCCGTCAGGCCCTGGCCGAGAAGCCGGAAGCGCATGCGCTGCTGTCTCGGCGCGTTGGAGGACTGAGGGCGCTGTCGCAAGTGGGCGGGTGACGTCCCCACGCGGCTAGCAATAGGTCGCGACCGCGATAGTTTTCCTATCGCAGTCTCACACCTTCATACATCCGTACTCATGGTCAATAAGATCACCGTCGTTGGCGCCGGCAATGTCGGAGCGACGACCGCGCAACGTGTGGCCGAGAAAGAACTTGCGCGCATTGTCGTCATGGTGGACGTCGCCGAGGGCATTCCGCAAGGCAAGGGACTGGACCAGTGGCAGAGCGCACCGATCGAAGGGTTCGACTCTCGCATCATCGGGACGAACGGTTACGAGGAGACCGCGGACTCCGATGTCGTCATCATCACCGCCGGCATCGCGCGCAAGCCGGGCATGTCACGCGACGATCTGCTGAACACCAACGCGGGCATCGTGAAGTCGGTGTCGGAGCACATCGCGACGACCTCTCCCAACGCCATCCTCATCATCGTCAGCAACCCACTGGACGTGATGTGTTATGTGGCCAAGGAGGCGAGCGGCTTTCCGCGCGAGCGCGTCATCGGCATGGCGGGCGTGCTGGATACGGCGCGCTACCGCGCGTTCCTGGCCGAGTCGCTCAACGTGTCGGTGCGCGACATCCAGGCCATGGTGCTTGGCGGTCACGGCGACACGATGGTGCCGCTGATTTCCTACACCAGCGTAAGCGGCATCCCGATAACGCAGCTCATGGATCGGGAGACGCTCGACGCGATCGTCACGCGCACGCGCAACGGCGGGGCGGAGATCGTGAAGCACCTGAAGACCGGCTCGGCGTACTACGCGCCCTCCGCTGGTGCGGTGCAGATGGCCGAAGCCATCGTAAACGATCAGCGCCGCATTCTTCCCTGCGCGGCATGGTTGCAGGGGGAATACGGCATGTCAGGTCTCTTTCTGGGCGTACCGTGCAAGCTCGGAAAGAACGGCCTCGAGCAGATCATCGAGGTGGAGTTGACCGCCGACGAGAAGGCTGCCCTCGCAAAGAGCGCGGACGCGGTGCGAGAGCCGATGGCCGCGATCAAGATGTGATCCTGTGACGGGCGGCGCTCGGCTGAGCGTCGCCCGTCCCGTTTTCGGAGCGGACCACCAGCGAGTCCAGACGACATGTGGTTGTTGACGTTGTACCGTTCGACCGTAGGGAAGAAGGCGATCATGGCGGTGACCGGGCTGCTGCTCGTCGTGTTCGTGATCGGGCATATGGCAGGCAACCTTCAGGTTTTCGTCGGGGCGGCCAGAATGAACGGCTACGCGGCATTCCTGAAGAGCACCGGTGAACTGTTGTGGGTCGTACGGCTCGGCCTGCTCGCCGCGGTGCTGCTCCATATCCTGATGGCGCTGCAACTGACGCGCATCAAGGCCGCGGCCCGTCCCGTCGACTATCAGAAGCGGCAGCCGCAGGTGAGCACGGTGGCGTCGAGGACGATGCGCTGGGGCGGCGTGTTGCTGCTGGTGTTCATCGTGTTCCACCTCCTGCATTTCACCACGGGCACGATCTTTCCGTGGGCGAGCGCGCCCGACGCGCTTCATCCCGAATTCAGCCACACCGACGTGTATGGAAACGTGATGAGCGCGTTTCACACGCCGTGGGTCGTGCTGTTTTACGTCGTCGCCATGCTGTTCCTCCTGCTCCATCTCTTTCACGGTGCGTGGAGCTCGGTGCGCACGCTTGGACTGACCACGCCGTCCCGGCAGCCGATGAAACGGCACGTGGCCACCGTCGTCGCGCTCGTGGTCTGGCTCGGTTTCACCGCCGTGCCGGTCGCTGTGTTTTTCGGAGTGATTCGATAGATGCCCCTGAGCCTCGATTCCCGGATGCCGGCCGGACCGCTGGCGGACAAGTGGGACAAGCATCGTTTCGACATGAAGCTGGTGAATCCCGCGAACAAGCGGAAATACACCGTGCTCGTGGTCGGTTCCGGATTGGCGGGCGCGTCGGCGGCAGCGTCGTTCAGCGAGATGGGGTACAACGTCCGCTGCTACTGCTATCAGGATTCGCCGCGCCGGGCGCATTCGATTGCCGCGCAAGGGGGCATCAACGCGGCCAAGAACTACCAGAACGACGGCGACAGCATTCAGCGGCTGTTCTACGACACGATCAATGGCGGCGATTTCCGGGCGCGCGAGGCGAACGTGTATCGGCTGGCGCAGATCAGCGTGCGCATCATCGATCAGTGCGTGGCGCAGGGCGTGCCGTTTGCGCGCGAGTATGGCGGGCTGCTCGCCAATCGGTCTTTCGGAGGCGCCCAGGTGTCGCGCACGTTCTACGCGCGCGGGCAGACCGGCCAGCAGCTGCTGCTCGGTGCCTACCAGGCGCTCGAAAAGGAGATCGCCAAGGGCGGCGTGACGATGTATCCGCGCGCCGAGATGCTGGATCTGATCGTGGTGAATGGCCGGGCGCGCGGCATCGTGGTGCGAGACGAGACCACGGGGACGATCGAGCCGCATCTCGCCGACGCCGTGGTGCTCGCGACCGGCGGCTACGGCAACGTGTTTTACCTTTCCACCAATGCAAAGGGTTGCAACACCACCGCCATCTGGCGGTCGTACAAGCGCGGCGCCGCGTTTGCGAATCCGTGCTACACGCAGATCCATCCCACGTGCATCCCCGTGGCCGGCGAGCACCAGTCCAAGCTCACGCTGATGTCGGAGTCGCTGCGCAACGACGGGCGCGTGTGGGTCCCGAAGCGAACGGACGACATCGCGAAGGCGCCGGGAAGCATCGCCGAGTCGGACCGGGACTACTTCCTCGAGCGGAAATATCCGAGTTTCGGCAATCTCTCTCCGCGCGACATCGCCTCGCGTGCGGCCAAGGAGGTCTGCGACGAAGGGCGAGGCGTGGGGCCGGGTGGACGTGGCGTCTACCTGGATTTCGCTGACGCGATCAACCGACTGGGCGAGAACAAGATTCGCGAGCGCTACGGCAACCTGTTCGAAATGTACGAGCGGATCACGGACGAGAATCCGTACCGGGTGCCCATGCGCATCTATCCCGCCGTGCATTACACAATGGGCGGACTGTGGGTGGACTACAACCTCATGAGCACGATTCCCGGTCTGCACGTGGCTGGAGAGGCGAATTTCTCCGACCACGGTGCCAATCGGCTCGGGGCGAGCGCGCTCATGCAGGGGCTGGCGGACGGGTACTTCGTGCTGCCGAACACGATTGGCGACTACCTCGCATCGAACAAGCTCGATCCAGTGCCCGTGGACGCGCCCGAAGTGAGGGCCGCGGTGGCCGACGTGCAGGCTCGGACGAACCGCCTCCTCTCGATCAAGGGCAAGCGGACCGTCGCGTCCTTTCACCGTGAGCTCGGCAAGATCATGTGGGAGTACTGCGGCATGGCGCGCGACGCCGCCGGTCTGTCGAAGGCGATTGAACTGATCCCGCGGCTGCGCGAGGAGTTCTGGGCAGGCGTGAACGTGCCCGGCAGTGGCAGCGACCTCAATCAGACGCTGGAGTATGCCGGTCGCGTCGCCGACTTTCTGGAGCTGGGCGAGTTGATGTGTCGCGACGCGCTGCACCGAAACGAGTCGGCAGGTGGCCATTTCCGCACGGAATACCAGACGCCGGACGGTGAAGCGCTGCGCAACGACGACGAGTTCGCGTACGTCGCGGCCTGGGAATACGGCGGAGAGGGCGCTGCGCCCATTCTGAACCGCGAGCCGCTGGTGTTCGAGAACATCAAGCTGTCACAGCGGAGCTACAAGTGAGCGGAACGATGAACATGAAGCTGCGTGTCTGGCGCCAGTCATCTCCGGACGCAAAGGGCGCGCTGAAGGAATACGCGGCGACCGACGTGAGCCCGGACATGTCGTTTCTCGAGATGCTCGACGAGTTGAACGAGCGCCTCATGGAGCAGGGCGAGGTGGCGATCGCGTTCGACCACGATTGCCGCGAGGGGATCTGCGGGTCGTGCGGCGTGATGATCAACGGCGTGGCGCATGGTCCGATGAAGGGTACGGCGACATGCCAGCTGCACATGCGCAGCTTCAAGGACGGCGACACCATCGTGATCGAGCCGTGGCGTGCGGCGGCGTTCCCCGTGGTGAAGGATCTGGTGGTCAACCGCGGTGCGTTCGATCGCATCATTCAGGCGGGCGGGTATGTGTCGGTAGCGACGGGCGCCGCCAAGGACGCGAACAGCATCCCCGTACCGAAGGAGGACTCGGACGCGGCGATGGATGCGGCGGCGTGCATCGGGTGCGGTGCGTGCGTGGCCGCGTGTCCGAACGGGTCTGCGTCGCTCTTTACGGCGGCGAAGGTCTCGCATCTCGGATTGTTGCCGCAGGGGCAGCCGGAGCGGTACCGGCGCGCGCTCAAGATGGTGGCGCAGATGGATCTCGAGAGCTTTGGCGGGTGCACGTTGTTCGGCGAGTGCATGGAGGCGTGCCCCAAGGAAATCAGCATCGATTTCATCTCGCGGATGAATCGTGACTTTCTGGTTGGCGCGGCAACGGCACCGATGGAGCGTGGGGGCGGGGAGGACTGACGTCGCCGCTGGATTGCCGGTTCGAACCGACTACCGCGGATTGGAACGGATCAAATAACGCGAGTCTCCGCGGATTCCGATCCTAGATCCGCGGCAGCGTGACGCCCACCTGGGCCTGGTACTTTCCCTTCTTGTCCTTGTACGACACCTGCGGCTCCTCCTCGCCCTTGAAGAAAAGGACCTGAGCGATGCCTTCGTTCGCGTAGATCTTCGCGGGCAGCGGCGTCGTATTCGAGATCTCGAGTGTCACGAAGCCTTCCCACTCCGGCTCGAACGGCGTGACGTTCGTGATGATCCCGCACCGCGCGTAGGTGGACTTGCCGACCGTGACGGTGAGGATATTGCGCGGGATCCGGAAGTATTCCACCGAGCGCGCCAGTGCGAAACTGTTCGGCGGCACGATGCAGACGTCGCCTTCCCATTCCACGAAGCAGCTGCTCTGGAAGTCTTTTGGATCGACGATGGAGTTCAGCACGTTGGTGAAGATCCTGAACTCCCGCGCGACGCGCATGTCGTACCCGTACGAGCTCACCCCGTATGAGATGACCCCGTCGCGAACCTGCCGGTCCTCGAAGGGCTCGATCATCCCGTGCTCCTTCGCCATCCGGGTGATCCAGCGGTCTGACATGATGCTCATGCGTGGCGCGGGGGAAAGTGTAGGGGAAACCCGCACGACCAGGAGTGCGGAAAGCGCGCGAAAGTTATTCGGCGCGCTCATCAACCGCCAATGGGTGCGGGGGTAGGACCGACGACGCGCTGTGGTGCAAACCCGGTTGCGCACGCCGTTGACACTTCTTTGCGGCACCGGGTAACTTCATGCGCTGCAACTTAGTGAAAGTTTTCACGATGTGCGGAGAACCATGGAACGCACGTATCTGCCGGTCTTGTTGCTCGTAGGATTCGTCGGCGTCAACGCGCTGCTGATCATCCTCCTCTCTCACCTGATCACGCGATCGCGGCCCACCGCGGTCAAGCAGACACCGTACGAGTCCGGCATGCCGGTGCTCGGTGACGCGCGCGAGCGCTTCTCCGTGAAGTTCTACATGGTCGCGGTGTTGTTCATCATCTTCGACATCGAGACGGTGTTCATGATCCCGTGGGGCGCGCACTTCCGGCAGCTGTCCTGCACGGTGGATCTCGTAGGCGGGGCGTGCCCGGCCGGTCAGATCTCGCTGTTTGGGCTCTGGGAGATGCTCGTGTTCATCGCCATCCTCCTGGTCGGGTTCATCTACGTGTGGAAGAAGGGAGCATTGCAATGGGATTGAGCCCACGTCCGGAAACCAGCCGCGTCACCGTCGATCCGCAATCTCAGGAGAGCTGGGTCACCACGCGACTGGATTTCCTCGTGAACTGGGGCCGAGCGAACTCGCTGTGGCCCATGCCGTTCGGAACGGCGTGCTGCGCTATCGAGTTCATGGCCTCGGCCGCGAGCAAGTTCGATCTGGCGCGATTCGGGATGGAGCGGATGAGCTTTTCGCCGCGCCAGGCTGACGTGCTCATCTGCGCGGGGCGTGTACCCTTCAAGCTCGCACCGGTCATCCGCCGCATCTGGCAGCAGATGCCACAGCCCAAGTGGTGCATCTCCATGGGGGCGTGTGCGTCGTCCGGCGGCATGTTCGACAACTACGCCGTGGTGCAGGGGATTGACACCATCATTCCCGTGGACGTTTACGTGCCGGGTTGTCCTCCTCGCCCCGAGGGGCTGATGTACGGAATCATGATGCTGCAGGAGAAGGTGAAGAAGGAGCGGATGGCGGATACCTCGCTCCGGAACGAGATGGAGCCGGACCCGAACAGTCAGCTCTACATCTCACCGCGCCTCATCGACGAGCTGTCTGAGCCTTTCGGCAATTCCATCAATCAGACGCGGTCTGGCCTGTGAGTGCGACATTTATTCCGATCGTCGCGGGGCATGCCGAGGGCGTCGACGCGGCGGCGCCCGTGACGCCGAAGAACGTGCCGCATCATGGGGGACCGGCCAATCCGTCGGCGCAGGCACTGATGGAGAAGTTCGGGAGCGCCGTTCACCGGGTTGACGTGGTGTGGGGCGAAACGACGGTGATCGTCGAGCGCGCGCGCGTGAACGAGATCGTGCGATGGCTGCACGACGAGCCGTCCCAGCAGTACGACTTCTGCGCTGACGTCACTGCCGTGGAGTTTCGCGATCTGGAGCTGCCCATCGAGGTAGTGTGGCACCTTCGCTCGCTCCCCTATCGTCGCTTCCTGCGGCTCAAGGCGCTGATCCCCAAGGGGCAGCCCCTGGCAGTGCCGAGCGTGTGGGACATCCACAAGAGCGTGGACTGGATGGAGCGTGAGTGCTACGACATGTTCGGCATCACGTTCACCGGACACCCCGATCTGCGCCGCATCCTGATGTGGGAGCAGTACAAGGAAGGCTTTCCGCTACGTAAGGATTTCCCCCTACGCGGCCGGTTCAGCCGTTCCGAGCAACTTCGCCAGGCGCTGTCGCAGAACCCCGAAGCCAAGTACAGCATGCAAGAGCTCTCCATCGCCGACGCGTTCGAAGACCTGCCGCGGGACATGCGTCAGCGCCTGAGCGCGGGCGAGAAGGTGGGAGAATAGCGATGGCGACCACGAAGCGGACGGTCGAAGTCGCGTTGTCCACCACGGGACTGGATTCGCGCGGGCGGCCGCAACGCGTGCCCCTGGTCACGGACCAGTCGGGGAACCTGGTGCCGGTCACGGCGTCGCCCGCCCTGGAGCCGGAGTTGGAGGGCGACCACATGCTCATCAACATCGGCCCGCAGCACCCGGCAACGCACGGTGTGCTCCGGCTGGTGCTCGAGCTCGACGGCGAGACGGTCGTACGCTGCATCCCGCATATCGGGTATCTGCACTGCGGGTTCGAGAAGATCGGCGAGTATCGCCAGTACAACCAGATCATTCCGTGGACCGACCGCGAGGACTATCTCAACTCGCCTGGCAACAACGTGGCATTTGCGCTTGGTGCGGAGCGGCTGTTCGGCATTGAAATCACCGAGCGGTGCAAGGTGCTCCGGGTCATGGCGATGGAATTGTCGCGGCTCATTTCGCATTGCGTCTGGCTCGGCACGTTCTGCATCGACATCGGCGCCTTCACGCCATTCCTGTGGATTTTCCAGCAGCGCGAGCGCGTGTACACCATGCTCGAGAGCTGGATTGGCGCGCGGCTCACCACGAGCCTGACGCGTGTGGGCGGCATGGCCGCGGACATTCCCGACGGGTGGACGGACGATCTCGAGAACTTCGTCCGCACCTTTCCGAAGGTGCTGGCCGAGTGCGACGCGATGCTGACGAAGAATGCCATCTGGGTGGGGCGCACCGTTGGTCTCGGCGCCATGTCGTCGGCCGAGGCCGTGAACTACGGCTTATCGGGGCCGATGCTGCGCGCCTCCGGCGTGGCGTACGATGTTCGCAAGGATTTTCCCTATCTCGACTACGAAACGTACGACTTCGACATCGCGGTGGGTCAGGCGGGCGACGTGTACGACCGTTATCTCGTACGCCTCGAGGAAATGCGGCAGTCAATCCGCATTCTCGAACAAGCCCTCAAGCGGCTGCCCGACGGCCCAGTGAACGTGGATGACCATCGTGTGATCCTGCCGCCGAAGAGCAAGGCGACGAGCGATATGGAGAGCATGATCCATCACTTCAAGCAGGTCATGGAGGGTCCGCGTCCGCCGGTGGGCGAAGCGTACGTGGCCGTCGAGAGTCCGAAGGGCGAGAAGGGCTACTACATGGTGTCGGATGGCACGTCCAAGCCGGTGCGCTGGCGCATCCGGCCACCCTCGTTCGTCAACCTGGCGGCGATCCCGAAGATGGTCGAGGGTCACTTGTTGTCGGACGTCATCGCGATCAACGCGAGCATCGACATCGTCATGGGAGAAATCGATCGATGAGCGCGGCGACCCACCAACAGTTCCGCTACGAGCCGGTCTTCGTCGGAAAGCGGAAGGAGGAGCTCGACGAGCTCCTCACGCGCTATCCCACGAAAATGGCCGCGCTCCTCCCCGCGCTGTGGATCGTGCAGGAAGAGCGCGGTTGGGTACCTGCGGAGGGCATGGCGGAAGTGGCGCACCTGCTGGAGCTCACGCCCGCGTACGTGAAGGGCGTGGTGACCTTCTACACCATGTATCATCAGCATCCCGTGGCGAAGCACTTCATCCAGGTGTGCACCACGTCGCCGTGCAACGTCTGCGGTGCCGAGGACGTGGTGAACGCGCTGCTCAAGCACACCGGCTGTGAAGAACTCGGCGTCAACTCAGCGGACGGGAAGTACTGCGTGATCGAAGTCGAATGTCTCGGCGCGTGCGGGTTCAACACGCCGTTGATGGTCAATGAGCGGTTCATCGAGTCGGTCACCGTGGATTCGGTGCCTGCGCTCCTCGCCTCCCTGGGCTGACATGGGCTTTCCACACACCCCACACGAGCGCGAAACGCTCGTTCTCTCCGAGTACTTCGGAGTCCGCGAGGCGATCAGCCTGGCGGGATACAAGCAACGCGGCGGTTACGCGGCGCTGGACAAGGCTCTCAGGATGGAGCCCGCCGAGATCGTGCAGATCGTGAAGGACTCCGGGCTGCGGGGTCGCGGTGGCGCCGGGTTCCCCACGGGGATGAAGTGGAGCTTCATGAAGCCGGGCGACGGCAAGCCGCACTACCTGTGCTGCAACGCCGACGAGTCGGAGCCCGGCACGTTCAAGGATCGCGAGATCATGCGGTGGACGCCGCACGCGCTGGTGGAAGGGTGCGCGATCGCCGCCTACGCCATCGGCGCGGAAGTCGCGTACGTGTACATCCGGGGCGAGTACACCGAGGCGCTCGACAGGATGAACGCGGCGTGCAAGGAGGCGTACGCGGCCGGCATCCTCGGCGCGAACGCCATGGGTACGGGCAAGACGGTTCACGTGTACGTGCACAAGGGTGCCGGCGCGTACATCTGCGGCGAAGAGACGGCGCTGATGAACTCCCTGGAGGGACGTCGCGGCAATCCGCGCATCAAGCCGCCGTTCCCCGCGGTGTCCGGCCTGTTCAACCAGCCCACCACCATCAACAACGTCGAGACGCTGGTGGCCGTGAACCACATCCTCATCAAGGGTGCGGAGTGGTACCGGACGTTCGGACGCGTGGACAATCCCAAGAGCACGGGCACCAAACTGTTTTCGGTGTGCGGTAACATCGCCAGGCCGGGCAACTACGAAGTGGCGATGGGATTTCCGTTCAAGGACTTTCTCTATGACCTCTGCGGCGGTCCACTGCCCGGGCGCGAGTTCAAGGCGATCATCCCCGGCGGCATCTCGGTGCCGATTCAGACGCGGGCCGAGGCGGAGAATTCTCCGATGGACTATGAGGGCTTCGTCGCCAACGGGACGATGCTCGGCTCCGGCGGCGTGATCGTGATCGACGACGCGCAAAATCTCGTGAAACAGATCGCGCGCGCCGCGCGGTTTTTCGCGCACGAGAGTTGTGCGCAGTGTACGCAGTGCCGCGAAGGCACCGCGTGGACGACGAAGATTCTCGAGCGCATCGTCGCGGGGGATGGCACGCACGAGGATCTCGACACGCTGATGGAGATCGCGGACAACATGACGGGCAAGACCATCTGCGTGTTGAGCGACTCGTGCGCGACACCAGTGGTGTCCGGTCTCACGAAGTTCCGCGACGATTTCGAGGCTCTGATCAAGAGGAAGAAGGTGCACATGGTGCCGGCACAGGTGGCCTGATGACAGACGTCGCGATGGTGAACCTGACGATCGAAGGGCGCGCGGTCCGCGTGCCGAGCGGGACGTCCATTCTCGAGGCGGCCAAAGTGGCGGGCGTGCTGGTGCCGCACTATTGCTACCACCCCGGCCTGCCCGTCGCGGGGGTGTGCCGCATGTGCCTGGTGGAAGTCGAGAAGGCGCCAAAGCTGGCGCCATCGTGCGCAACGACGGTGGCGGAAGGGCAGGTGGTGCATGTCCACTCGCCCAAGTCGCTCGAGGCGCGCAAGGGCGTGCTGGAGATGCTGCTCATCAATCATCCGCTGGACTGCCCGATATGCGATCAGGCCGGCGAGTGCGAGCTGCAGGACTATACCTATCAGGAAGGACGCGCCGAAGGCCGCTATCGCGATCCCAAGCGCTTCAATCCGGTAGAGGATTTCGGCGGCGACGTCATGTACGTGGCCAACCGGTGCATCCTCTGCACCCGATGCGTGCGCTTCATGGACGACATCGCGCACGATCCCGTGCTCGCGGTGGCGGAGCGCGGTGATCGAGCGCTCATTGCCAAGTTCGACGGCGAGGATCTGACGCATGCGTGGGCGGGCAACGTCATCGATCTCTGCCCGGTTGGCGCATTGCTGTCCAAGGATTCACTGAACAAGGCGCGGGCGTGGGAACTCGATCGGTCGGCGTCGGTGTGCCCGCACTGTTCGCAGGGCTGCAACATGATTGTGGAAACGCGGGACAATCAGGTGATTCGGCTGCGGCCACGCCCGAATGACGCAGTGAACAAGTTCTTCATGTGCGATCACGGGCGGCTCAACTACCGTTGGATGAACCGGCAGGATCGGGTGGATTCACCGTTGGTGCGCCAGCACGATGTGCTGGCGAAGGCGGACTGGGAAGTGGCGCTGCGCGTGGCCGGGCAACTCTTGGGAGGCAAGCGGGCGTTCGTGCTCGCCTCGCCGAATCTGTCGAACGAGGCGCTGTTCCTGCTCGGGAAGCTGGTCGCGAAGACCGGCGGCTCGGGCGCGTTTCGCGTTGTGCAGGGAGCGGAGGCACCGCTGCCGGGCGTCGAGGATCTGGCGCTACGGGCTGATCGTGCGGCCAACGTTCGCGGCGCGGAGCTCGCGGGATTCGTGCGTTCCGAGTCGCCGCTCTCGGGCATGCAGGGCGGCGAGGTCCTCGTGGTGGCCGACGAGGAGTTGGCGGGAGTGGATGCCACGGACGTCGCCAAGGCCGGCGCGATCATCGTGATTGGCACCACCCTCCCGGCCTGGGCACGGCACGCTGCCACCGTCGTGCTGCCCATCGCCAACACCGTTGAAGAGGACGGCACCTTCACCAATCTCCGCGGACGGGTGCAGCGATTCCTCCAAGCCAAGGCGGCGCCCGGCCTCGCGCGCCCGAGCTTCCTTGCCATCGGCGACTTGCTCGCCGAGATCGGTGAGGGCAGCGGGTACTGGACCGCGTCGCAGACGTTCGACGCGCTGGCCGCGTCGCACGCGGAGTTCGCGGGGCTGTCGTACGACGCGCTGGGACTCAAGGGCGCGCCGCTGGCCGGCGCGATGGCGGGAGCATCCGCATGACACCGCTCACCGCCTTGCTGCAGGCCGCCGGCCCCACCACGGAGCCGCACTTCGGCGTGTGGTTGCTCTTCACCGTGATCAAGCTCGTCGTCATCTTCACGCTGTACATGGTGGGTGTGGCGCTCCTGACGCTCGCGGAGCGGAAGATTTCGGCGTGGATGCAGGACCGCCACGGTCCTAACCGGGTGGGGAAGGGCTGGCTGCAGCCGGCGGCCGACGGGGTGAAGAATTTCGTGAAGGAAGAGACCTATCCGGGGGCGGTCAACCTGCCGCTGTTCATCCTGGCGCCGATCCTCTCGTTCGTGCCGGCACTGGTCACCTGGGCCGTCATCCCGTTCGGCGCGTCCTGGGGATCGCCGTGGGGAGTGATCGACATGGTACTCGCGCCAATGCCGGTTGGCTTCCTGTTCATCCTCGCCATCTCATCGCTCGGCGTCTACGGCATCGTGCTGGCCGGGTGGTCGTCGAACAACAAGTATGCGCTGCTGGGCGGCCTGCGGAGCAGCGCGCAGATGATTTCGTACGAGATCGCGATGGGCATGAGCACCATTCCCGTCCTGCTGCTGGCCGGCAACGTCTCGCTCGTCCAGATCGTGAATCAGCAGGCGTACGAAACGTGGAACGTGCTGAATCTCACCATCGCGTTCTTCATTTTTCTCGTCGCGGCCTTCGCCGAGACGAATCGATTGCCGTTCGACCTGCCGGAAGCCGAGTCAGAGCTGATTACCGGGTATCACACCGAGTACAGCTCGATGAAGTTCTCGATGTTTTTCATCGCGGAATATGCGAACATGGTGACGGCGAGCGCGTTGATGGCCACGCTGTTCTTCGGCGGGTGGGACATCCCGTTCACGTTGTGGGACAACGTCGCACCGCACACCGGCATCAAGACGCTGTTGACGATGGTGTGTTTCCTGGTGAAGACGCTGTTCTTCGTGTTCTTCTATATGTGGATCCGCTGGACGCTTCCACGCTTCCGCTACGACCAGCTCATGTCGCTGGGGTGGAAGCTCATGCTCCCGCTGGCGCTCGGCTACATCGTGGCGTCGGCGACGACGATCGTGGCACTGGACGCGTTGGGTTTTGCGCGCGGCTCGTTTCCGTTCCACCTCGGGCTGGTGCTCCTGAACATCGTCTGCGTCGTGGTGCTCTTCGTGATCATCGACCGAGGACGGCTGATCAGCCCCGCGTATTCGCGTCTCAATGCGCGCGATCTCGAAAAGCTGCGCGCCGCCAGAGCGCCGCAGTTCATTCCTACCGCCCCCGAGTCCGGAGACTGATGTCCATCGGCGTGAAGGTCGTCGAACGGCCGATCGAGCAGGTGAGCTATGTCCGCGCGACCCTTGGCGGGATGAAGCGCACGATCCGGCACATGTTCGAGGAGAAGGTGACGACGCAGTATCCCGAGCAGAAGGAGTCCATCTCCAAGCGGTGGCGCGGCACGCACCGCATGCTCACCACTGAGGACGGGAAGGCCAAGTGCGTCGGCTGCGGACTGTGTCCGTCGGTGTGTCCGGCCAACTGCATCAAGCTGGTGCCGGGTGAGGACGAGAAAGGCAACCGGTACCCGCTGGTGTTCGAGATCGACGAATTCCGCTGCATCTTCTGCGGCTACTGCCAGGAGGTGTGCCCGGAGGAGGCGATTCACATGGGCCGCCACTATGAGAACGCCGAGTACAGCCGAGAAGGATTCGTGTACGATCTCGAGCGGTTGATGGCGCAGACACATCCGGTGTGCGAGATGTGGGACCCCGCCGATCCCAAGGGGGAGTGATGCCGCACAACAATCTCCAGTTGTTCTACGTCGCCAACTTCTACCTGTTCGGGTTGATCGCCATCGCGTCCGCCGTGGCGTTCGTCACGCGCAAGAGTCCCGTCTCCGCGGCGCTCTGGCTGGTCAGCACGATGTCCGCGCTGGCCGCCATGTACGTGATGCTCGATGCGCCCTTCATCGGCGTGATGCAGGTGCTCGTCTACGCGGGCGCGATCATGGTGGTGTTCCTGTTCGTGATCATGCTGTTGAATCTCGGGCATCCCTCGGAGATCGCGGACGCGCGTGGCATCTGGTGGAAGCTGGCGGGCGGATTGGTGGGGCTCGCTCTCCTTGCGCAGATTTTCGCGCTGACCAGGGCGCGCTTGCCCGAGGCGCTCGTGCTGCCGGAGAACACGGTGGCCGACCAGATCGTTCGCACCGGCGCCATTGCGCCGCTGGCGGGGCCGCTGTTCCACGAGTACTTGCTGGCGTTCGAGGTCACGAGCGTTCTGCTCCTGGCGGCGGTGGTCGGCGCCGTGGTGCTCGGCAAGCGCAAGGATCGTGACTATGCTCGCTGAGTCGCTCTTTTTCAGCGCGGTGTTGTTCACCGTTGGCGTCGTGGGCGTGCTCACGCGCCGGAACGCCATCATCATCTTCATGTGCGTCGAGCTCATGCTCAATGCCGTGAACCTCAGCTTCGTGGCGTTCGCGCAGGTGTACGGCGCCAGTGGGCAGGTCTTCGTCTTCTTCGTCATGACGGTGGCGGCGGCGGAAGCCGCCGTGGGACTGGCGATCATCATCGCGCTGTTCCGCCATCGTCATACTGTCAATCTGTCGAACATCAATCTCCTCAAGGGATGATGCTGCTCCCGCACGAAGCCATGCTGGCGGCGTCGCAGCTTGCCGCGCCGGCCGCGCATCCCCTGGACGGCACCGTTGCCGGCTACGTCTGGCTGCTGCCGCTCTTGCCGTTGCTCGGCTTCCTGGCCAACGGTCTGCTGTCCGTCACCAGCGCCGCCCACTTCGGTCCGGCGGACCCTGGCGCCGGCCACGGCCCCGCGCATCCCTCGTCGCCTGCGCCACACGCGCCCAGCGATCACGGCGCGGCGGGCGACGATCACCATGCAGTGGCACGCCACCGACACGCGTCGCTGGTCAGCCTGATTGGGCCGGGCGTGCTCGTCGTCGCGTTCGGCCTGGCGCTCGCGATCTTCTTCGCGATGCAGGGCGCGGGCGAGATGAAGGCGCCGTTCATCCAGCGGTACTTCAGCTGGATGCCGGTCGGCGATCTCAACATCGACGTGGCGTTCCAACTGGACCAGCTGTCGATGCTGATGGTGCTCATCATCACCGGCGTGGGGATGCTCATCCTTCTGTTCAGCGTCGGCTACATGCGGGACGATCCCGGGTACCCCCGGTATTTCGCGTATTTGAATCTGTTCGTCTTCTTCATGCTCGTGCTGGTGCTGGGCTCGAGCTATCCCCTGATGTTCATTGGTTGGGAAGGGGTGGGACTCTGTTCGTACCTTCTGATCGGATTCTGGTTCAGCGAGAAGGCCAACGCGGACGCCGGCAAGAAGGCGTTCATCGTCAATCGCATCGGCGACTTCGGGTTTCTCGTGGCGATGTTCATGATGTTCGCCAACTTCGGTGCTCTGGACTTTACCGGCGTGGCCGCCGGCGCGTCCCAGTTGGGCTTGGGCAGTGTGCTCGTCACCGCGATCTGCCTCTTTCTCTTTTTGGGCTGTGCCGGAAAGAGTGCGCAGATTCCGCTGTACGTGTGGCTGCCGGACGCCATGGCCGGGCCCACGCCGGTTTCCGCGTTGATCCACGCCGCCACGATGGTCACAGCCGGCGTGTACCTCATTGCGCGGAGCAACATCCTCTTTTCGCTGGCGCCGGTGGCGTGTCTGGTGGTCGTCCTGATCGGAGCGCTCACCGCGATCTTCGCGGCATCGATTGGCCTGAAACAGTGGGACATCAAGAAGGTGCTGGCCTACTCCACCGTGTCGCAGCTCGGCTACATGTTCATGGGTGTCGGCTCAGGCGCGTACGCGGCAGGCATGTTTCATCTGATGACGCACGCCTTCTTCAAGGCACTCCTCTTCCTCGGGTCGGGCTCGGTGATCTACGCGATGCACGCCGCGTATCATCACACTGGCAGCCATGACGACGCGCAAGACATGCGCAACATGGGCGGGATGAGGAAGTACATGCCGATTACGTGGGGGCTGATGTGGATCGCGACGCTGGCGATCAGCGGCATTCCGCCCTTTGCCGGATTTTTCTCGAAGGATGAGATCCTGGGCGCGGTGCACGCGCGGCATGCGGGTTCGACGCTCGACGGTGCCTCGCTGCTCGGTGTCCCGGGTGGCGCGATCATGATGTTCTGCTACGTGCTCGGACTGGCCGCCGCATTCATGACGGCCGTGTACATGACGCGGATGATGCTGTACACGTTCCACGGACCGAACCGGACGGGCGACAGGGAGCGCGATCACCTCCACGAGGCGCCCTGGATCATGACCGGTCCGCTCGTGGTGCTGGGCGCCCTGAGCGCCGTCGGTGGCTGGTTCAACCTGCCATCGTTCTTTCCGGCGGGACGGGTGGGCGCTCTCGAGCACTGGCTGGATCCGGTGGTGGGTGACGGCGCGCTGCGCTTTACCAATGGCGCACCGGTCGAGGTGCCCGCGAGCACGGAGTACCTGCTCGTCGGCATCGCGATCGCGATCGCCGTGGCCGGCATCGCGTTGGCATTCGTGCGGCTCAAGCCAGCTACGCTGGTGCCGAAGACCGACGCGCCAGCGGAGCACGGGTTCGAGCGGGTTCTGGCGAACAAGTACTTCGTGGATGAGATCTACGACGCGACCATCGTCGAGCCGGTCGTCGCCACGTCGCGTGGGTTGCTGTGGCGCGGGATCGACGTGGGCTTGATCGACGGATTCACGAGGCTGCTCATCCAGAGCAAGGATGACGACAGCGCGCCAGGCAGCTCGGTGCAGATGGGTGGTCTCCTGACGCGAGCAGTGGGGCTGGTGGGCTCCACGCTGCAGTCGGGGCGGGTCGGTACCTACGCTTGGGTCCTCGTCGTCGGGATGTTGTTCGTGCTCGGCGCCTTCACCTTCCGTTAACGAGATGCGCGAGTTTCTGCTTTCGGTCGGCTTCGACCGCTGGATCCTGCCGGCGCTTCTCGCCATTCCGCTGCTGGGCGCTCTCGGCGTCATGGCGGGCGGTCGTGCGCCCGAAGGCGAAGACGAAGTCGCCTCGGGCGCTGCCACGCGCCCGCGCTCGCTCGCGACGCTCGTGTTCGGGATCGAGTTCCTGCTGTCTCTGGGGCTCTGGTGGTCGTTCGATCCCGCCGACCCATCGTGGCATGCGCGCTTCGATGTCGCGTGGATTCCGTCCTGGGGCACTCGCTTCACGCTCGGGCTGGACGGCATCGCGCTGATGATGGTGCTGCTCACGACGCTCATCATGTTCCTCGCGTCGCTCGGGAGTTGGTCGGCGGTGCGCGAGAAGGCGTCGTCGTACTACGCGTTGCTGCTCGTGCTGACCACGGGAATGTTGGGCGTCTTCATGGCGCTCGATCTGTTCCTCTTCTACGTGATGTGGGAAGTCATGCTCATCCCGATGTATTTCATCATCGGGATCTGGGGTGGACAGCGCCGTATTTATGCGAGCCTCAAGTTCTTCATCTATACGATGATCGGCTCACTGCTGATGCTGGTCGGCATCATTTATCTCGGTCTGGCGGCGCGGGAGCCGCTGGCGGTCGCGCCCAATTTTTCGTACGACGCGATTCTCGCCGCGCCCCAATTGACGCCCGCGGCCGCACTGTGGGTATTCGGCGCGTTCTTCCTGGCGTTCGCTGTGAAGGTGCCGATGTTCCCCTTCCACACCTGGCTCCCCGACGCGCACGTGGAGGCGCCGACGGCGGGCTCGGTGGTGCTGGCGGCCATTATGCTCAAGCTTGGCACCTTTGGGTTCCTGCGCCTGGCCATTCCGCTGATGCCTGGCGCGGCGATGCATCCCACGGTGCGGCTGATCATCCTGACGCTGGCGGTGATCGGGATCGTGTACGGCGCCCTCGTGTCGCTGGTGCAGCCGGATTTCAAGAAGCTGGTGGCGTACAGCTCGGTGAGTCACCTGGGTTTCGTGATGCTCGGTATCTTCGCGCTCACCGTGCAGAGCGTGCAGGGCGCGCTCATGGTGATGATCAATCATGGACTGTCCACCGGCGCACTGTTCTTCCTCATCGGGATGATCTACGAGCGACGACATACGCGCCTCATCGCGGCGTACGGCGGCATCGCCCGGGTGGTTCCGATGTTTTCGGCCATCCTCGTCTTCGTGTCGCTGAGCTCCATCGGCGTTCCGGGCACGAACGGATTCGTGGGCGAGTTCCTCGTGCTCCTGGGGTCGTATCGTACGTACCCGGTGTTGGCCGTCATCGCCGCGACGAGCGTCATCATCGCCGCGGCGTACCTGCTGTGGGCGGTCCAGCGCATCCTGTTCAATCCGCTCGACAAGGCAGAGAATGAGCACGTGCCGGATCTGAACCGCCGAGAGCTCCTGCTGCTCTCGCCGCTACTGGTGTGTATCGTCTGGCTGGGCGTCTATCCCGCGCCCGTGCTGCGCCGCATGCAGCCTGCCGCCGAGCGCTTCGTCCACATGGTGGAGACGCGTGCGGCGCTGGCGCCGGTGGACGTGGAGGCGCGCCGCTGATGCGCATCTATGATCTTGCGATCCCGTCGCAGCTGAGTGCCGCACTCATCCCCGACCTCTTCTTCATGGTCGGCGCGATGGCGCTCCTGCTGTGGGCGGTGTGGCGCACGGAATCCGCCGCGCACCAGCGCCACGTCGGCGTCCTGTCCATCGGACTATGCGTTGCCACGCTCGCCGCCGTGATCGCGATGATGATGGGCAAAGGCGTGGCAACCGATGGACCGATTGCGGTGGACAACTTCCGATGGATGGCCGACGTCATCATCCTGCTCGGTACCATCGGTGCTCTCGCGCTTGGCATTGACGACAACGATCGCGTTGGGACCACCACGGCGGAAACGCATGTGCTCATCCTGCTCGCGTCGAGCGGAATGATGCTCCTGGCGGCCGCGCGCGATTTGATGATCGTGTTCCTCGGCATCGAGTTGATGTCCGTGTCGGTGTACGCGCTGGCCGGCCTGAACCGCCGCAGCGGCCGATCTGCGGAAGGGGCGTTGAAGTACTTCCTGCTCGGCGCCTTCTCCACGGCATTTCTGCTCTACGGCATTGCGCTCATCTACGGCGCCACCGGCACGACCGGACTGCACGAGATTCACGCGCGCGTCGTCGCCAACAACCTGTCGAGCAGCCCGCTCCTGTTGATCGGCATCGCCATGCTATTGGTGGGGTTCGGCTTCAAGGTGGCGTCGGTGCCGTTCCACATGTGGGCGCCGGACGTGTACGACGGGTCGCCCAATCCGATCACCGCGTACATGGCGGCCACCGTGAAGACGGCGGCGTTCGCGGCGTTTTTCCGTGTCTGGCTGGAGGCGTTCGGCACGGAGTACACCAGTTGGCACCGGGCGGTGGTCGGCCTGGCCATCGCGACGATGGTGGCGGGCAACGCCATTGGGCTCGTTCAGCGCAACCTCAAGCGCCTGCTGGCATACTCCTCCATCGCCCACGCCGGCTTCATTCTCGTGGCAGTGGCGGCTGGGACAACGCAGGGTGCCTCGGCGATGTTGTTCTACCTCCTGGCCTACTCGCTGGCCACCTTCGGCGCCTTTGCGATCATCATCGTGATGTCGCAGGGCGACGCGCCGCTCACCACGGACGACCTCAGCGGCCTCTGGACGATTCGACCCTGGCTCGCCTTGGCCATGACGGTATTCATGCTGGCCATGCTCGGCTTCCCGGTGTTCGGCGGGGTCGGCTTCTTCGCGAAGTGGTATGTGCTGAAGGCGGCGCTCATGGCACCCGATCCGCAGACAACGCTTGCCGTGGTTCTCGTCCTCACCACCGTGATCTCGGCAGGTTACTACCTGTACGTGATCATGGTCATGTTCATGCGTCCTCGGCGGGACGATGCCATCGCCATCCCGCCGACCCCGCGATGGACGCAGTTCGTGATGGTCGCTGCCGCCGCCACGATTCTTTATTTCGGCGTCTTCCCGGAACAGGCCATCGCCGACGCGCAGGTAGGCTATCCAGAGCTCAGGGTCCTTCCTACTGCGGCGACCCGTCCAGCGCCGCGACCGTCGCCCCTCGTCCGATAAACCCGCGGGGCCGCTCCGGCGGCCCCGCTGTCATTCATGAATCCGCATGACAATCGCAGCCGGGATTTTCCGACAGAATGACATCCGTGGCGTCGTCGGACAGGACCTGACGACCGAGGCCGCGCGCGCCATCGGGCGCGCGTATGCGGCGCTGATGCACGAGCGCGGCGTGGCGGGCGAGATCGCCATCGGGCGCGACAACAGGCCAAACGGCAATGCGCTGCGCGACGCGCTGGTGGACGGCCTGACGTGCGCCGGCATCGACGTCGTGGACATCGGCATCGTTCCCACGCCGCTACTGTATTGGAGCCTGCATCATTGCGGCGTGGCCGGGGGCATCCAGGTTACGGGCTCCCACAATCCGCCCGAATACAACGGTTTCAAGCTCTGCCTCGGAACGGAATCGCTGCACGGACATGACTTGCAGCGTCTGCTGGCACTCGTTCAGGCGAACGCCGCGCCAGACGGTCACGGACGCGTGCGGGCGGAGGCCGTGATTGATCGATACGTGGCCGACGTGCTCCAGCGCACTGGACCACTGGCGCGGCCGATGAAGATCGTGTACGACTGCGGCAACGGAGCCGGTGCGCTCGTGGCGCCACAGCTCATGCGCGGACTCGGGATCGAAGCCACTGGCCTCTTTACCGAGAGCGACGGCACGTTCCCGAATCACCACCCCGACCCCACAGTGTCCGAAAACCTCGTTGATCTCATCGAGGCCGTGCAACGCGAGGGGGCGGAGCTCGGTATCGCCTTCGACGGCGACGCGGACCGGATCGGTCTGGTGGACGACGCGGGCCGCATCATCTGGGGAGACCACCTTCTCATCCTGTACGCCCGCGACGTCCTGGCGCGGACCGGCACGGGACAACCGATCATCTTCGACGTGAAGTGCAGCCAGGCGCTTACCGACGAGATCACCAGGGCGGGCGGCATTCCCATCATGTGGAAGACGGGGCACTCCCTCGTGAAGGAAAAGATGAAGGAGTCGAACGCGCCGATTGCCGGCGAGATGTCCGGTCACATGTTCTTCACCGAGGGGTTCTACGGCCATGACGATGCGCTGTACGGTGCGGCGCGGCTGCTGCGCATCGTGGCCGAATCGGGGCGGACGGTCCGCGCCCTCCTCGCCGACGTGCCGCCATTCGTCAGCACGCCGGAAATTCGCGTCGAATGCGGCGACGATCGCAAGTTCGAACTGGTGGAACGTGCGGTGCGGCACTTTCGCGCATCTCACGACGTGATCGACGTGGACGGTGCGCGCGTGCTGTTCGGCGACGGATGGGGACTGATCCGGGCGTCGAACACACAACCGATTCTCGTCACGCGCTACGAGGCACGGTCCGCCGATCGCCTCGCCGCCATTCGGAGCGAGATGGAGAGTTGGATTCGGGCTCAGGGAGTAGCCGTCTGACGTGACCGGGCGCCGGTTCTTCGTCGGTGCGGTTACCGTCACCGCGCTGTTTCTCCTCCTTGGCCGGTGGAGCGCGTCGCTGTACACGGATCATCTCTGGTACCTCTCGCTCGGCGCCGATGACGTGTGGCGTACGAGGCTCCTCGTATCGTCCGCGCTCACGATCGCGTCGTTTCTTGCGGCCAGCGCCTTCGCCTTCGTCAACCTCTACGCGGTGCGCCACTCGGTCGTCTCGCTCGTGCTTCCACGGCGGATGGCCAACATCGAGATCGGAGAGGAGGTGCCGAACCGGTATCTGATGCTGGCGGTGTTGGGGCTGTCGCTGGTGGTGGGTGGCCTGCTGACACTGCCGGTGGATCTCTGGCACTCGGCGCTCCTTGCGCTTTCCGGCCACGCGTTCGGCGAGACCGACTACTACTTCCACGCGGATCTCGGGTTCTTCGTCTACTGGCTCCCGTTCGAGACCGCGGTCCATTACTGGGTGGTCGTCGTGCTCGTGTCGGTCAGTCTACTGGTGGTGGGACTGTACGCGCTGACGCCCAGCCTGCGATGGGATCGGGGCGCGCTCTACGTGTCCGCGTACGTTCGGCGCCACTTCACGATGCTGGGCGCCGTACTGATGCTGGTGCTGGCCTGGAGCTACCGGCTGGGGATGTACCGGCTGCTCACGGAGGGCACCGGAGCGGCGGGCGTGTTCACCATGGTCGACCAGCGCATCCTGGCGGCGATGCTGCTCCTCGCGGTGGTGACGCTGTGCGCTGCGGTGGTCGTCGCGTGGGCCGGCTGGTCCGGACAGACGCGCATCGCCTTCGCGGCCGTTTCGGCGGTGCTGCTGCTCTCGCTCGTGGAACGCACCGCCACGCCGTTGTTCTACCGGCGCACGCTGAATCCGGCCACGCACGTGAGGGACGAACAGCAATATATCGCGACGAGGCTCGGGTACACGCGCCGCGCGTACGCGCTGGATCGAATGCAGTCGGACTCTCTGGGCACCGGCTTCGCGTCCACCGCAGAAGCCGCGTCGCGCGTAGCCGTGTGGGACGGAACGACACTGGCGAGTGCGGCAGAGCGAGGCCGACACGTTCGCGTGTTTGGCGACGGTCCCGCGTGGTTGGCGACCGCCAATGGAATCGTCGCGCAGCTGGTGGAGCGCGGAACGGAAGCCAGTCCCGACGCGCGCGACGCCTGGGGCGTGAGCCGGACCGACGCGGCGGGTGTGGATGAGCAACGCCTGCCGCTGCGGGTGCCGGCGCCATCCCTGACCGGAGATGAGCTCTCGATCAGCGAACCAGCAGTCTACGTTGCCGGGCCGCCATACAGCGTGGTGTCCGACTCGTTGCACCGGTTGCGGGCCGTGGAACTCGTTTCGACATCGTCCCGCCTGCTGCATGCGTGGAGCCTGCAGAATTTCCGGCTGGTGTTCGGCGAGCTGCCGCCCAATCGGCCGGTCATTCTCCGGCGCCGGGACGTCCGCGAGCGGATCGAGGCACTCGCGCCGTTTTTCGTGCAGGGTGGTGAGGTCGTGCCGATGATCGCCGGCGACACCTTGTATTGGGTCGTCGAACTCTACTCGGCGTCGGCCAGTTACCCGCTTGCGCAGCGGTTCACGATCCTTGGTGATGAGCGAGGGTATTTCCAGCACGCCGCTACGGCGGTGATCCGTGCCGCGTCCGGGCAGGTTCGGCTGATCCTCGACGCGGCACCGGATCCCGTGGCATTGTCCTGGGTCCAGCGATTTCCGAGAATGTTCACACCTCTATCGAACGTGGCGCCAGCGCTGCGGGCGATGTTTCCGCCCGTCACCGACGCGGCGCGCGTTCAGGCGCTGGCCTTCGCCGCTGCGGGCCGTCGCGGGGACAGCCTCGAGGTTCGGCATTTCGCCGTGCAGGACGGCGCCGACTCCGGGGCGGCGCGCGAACCGGCCCATGCGGTCATCCCGGCACTGGGCGGACTGGTGGCCATATGGACGCTGCTCGATTCCACCGACCACGTGCGCGGGGTGGTGGCCGCAACGGGCGGGGCCACTCGAGTCACGTCGTGGGTGCCGATTGCGCCGGATGCCAAACGGTGGGGCATGGTGATCGATCGGCTCCGAATGGCGGACTCCTCCACCCGTGAAACGGGAGTCGTTCGCGCGGCGCTCCGGGTGGTGCCGGTGGCTGGTCGAGCGGTGTACATACAGCCCGCGTTCCAGACCCACGCGGGGGCGCCACCCACACTGTTGCGTGTCAGCGTGCTCACCGGCGATTCGGTGCGCGTCGGCAATACCCTCGCGTCGGCCCTCGGGACAACGCCGGAAGCGCGGCAAGTGGAGCCCAGTATACAGCGCGATATGAGAGTAGTGGCTGACAGCTTGTATCGCGCCATGCGCGAGGCGCTGGCGCGGAGCGACTGGCCTGCGTTCGGACACGCGCTCGATGCGCTCGGCGGCGTTCTGCGCACGATGGCCCGATGAGCTTGCTCGCTCCGGGAGCCCTGTCTAGCTTGCGACGTCGAAGCAGATGAGTTCCACGAACCCACCCACGGCCGTCATCGCGCTCGGCGGCAATGCGCTGGCCCCATCGGGTGAACAGAGCACCATTTACGATCAATTTCGTCACACCCGCGAGAGTCTCGGCCCCATCGTCGATCTCGCCACCGATGGCTGGAACGTGTGCGTCGTCCACGGCAACGGACCGCAGGTTGGCGACGAGCTTGTGCGCAACGAGCTTGCGCGCGGCGCGGCCAGTCCGCTCCCGCTTGGGGTCCTTGTGGCCGCGACCGCCGGCTGGATCGGATACATGATTCAGCAGTCCATCGAAAACGCGCTGCGTCGGACGCATTCGAATCGCGCCGTCGCGACGATCATCACACAAGTGCAGGTCAGGGTGGACGATCCGGCACTGCGGCAACCGACGAAGTTCATCGGTCAGACGCTGTCGCGCGAACGCGCCGAGGAATTGAGGCGCGAGGGCCATCAGGTGAAAGAAGACGGCCGGGGAAATCTACGGCGGGTCGTGGGCAGTCCCGTGCCGCAGGCGATTCATGAACTGGCGACCATCAGGCAGCTCGTGCAGTCTGGGACGCTCGTGATTGCCTGTGGCGGCGGGGGAGCGCCAATCTACGAGGACCCGGAGAAGGGGTGGGAGGGGATCGACGCGGTGGTGGACAAGGATCTCGCGGCGGCCGTACTGGCGCGGGATCTGGGAGCGAGGTTGTTGTTGATCCTGACGGACGTGGATGCCGTTTACGCAGACTGGGGGACGCCGACGCAGCGCCCGCTGAGAGCACTCACGGCTGATGAAGCGGAAGACATGGACCGCGCGGGAGCCTTTGGCGAGGGCAGCATGGCGCCAAAGATTCGTGCGGCAATCGATTTTGCGCGCCGCACCGGCGGACGCGCGATCATCACGGAGCTCAGCCGCGGCAGAGAAGCCGTGCGAGGCGAGGCCGGAACGACCATCACATTGGAGAAGGCGTGAACATCCACGAATATCAGGCCAAGGAGCTTCTGCGCGCCGAAGGCGTGCCGATTCCACCGGGAGAAATCGCCAGCACTCCCGAGCAGGCCGAAGCGATCGCGAAGAAGCTGGGCGGCATGGTCGTGGTGAAGGCTCAGGTCCATGCCGGCGGGCGCGGCAAGGCCGGCGGCGTGAAGCTCGCCAAGTCTCCCGAGGAGGCGCGCGAGCTCGCGAGCCGGATCCTCGGCATGAAGATCAAGGGCTTGACCGTACATACGGTGCTGGTCACCGCCGCCGCCGAAATCGCGAGCGAAGCGTACGTGGGCATCATCCTGGACCGCGCGACCAAGAAGCCGGTATTCATGGTGAGCGCGGCTGGCGGCATCGACATCGAAGAGGTGGCCGCGACAACGCCCGAGAAGATCCTCAAGCTGCCCATCGATACGCGGTACGGGTTGCTGGCGTATCAGGCGTCGGAGCTCGGCTTCTTTCTGTTCGACGATCTGAAGAAGGTGCGCGCCGCGTCGAAGATCATGATGGCGCTTTACCAGGCGTTCATGAAGAACGGCGCATCGCTCGCCGAGATCAACCCGCTGGTCGTCACCCTCGCGGGAGACGTGATCGCGCTCGACGCAAAGATCTCCATCGATGACAATGAGCTGGATCGCCACCCCGAACTCGAGGCGCTGCGCGACGAGACCGCCGAGGAGCCAAGCGAGGTGGATGCGCGCAACTCGCATCTGACGTTCATCAAGCTCGACGGCGACGTCGGCTGCATCGTGAACGGCGCGGGCCTCGCCATGGCCACCATGGACCTCGTGAAGTACTACGGGGGCGAGCCAGCCAACTTCCTGGACATCGGCGGTTCTTCGAACCCCGAAAAGGTGGTGAATGCGCTGCGCATCATCACAGCGGAGCCGCATGTGAAGGCTATCCTGTTCAATATCTTCGGCGGCATCACCCGCACCGACGACGTCGCGAACGGCATCGTGACCGCGACGAAGGCCAACCCGCTCAAGATCCCGATCGTCATTCGCCTCACCGGAACGAACGAAGAAATCGCCATGCAGATTCTCACCGAGAATGGATTCACGGCGTCGTCCGACATGGACGAAGCCGTGAAGAAGGCCGTGGCGCTCGCGAAGGGAGGACAGGCCGCGTGAGCATCTTCATCGACAACTCCACCACCGTCATCGTTCAGGGAATCACGGGTCGCGATGGCGGTTTCCACACCAAGCAGATGCTCGAGTACGGGACCAGGATCGTCGGCGGCGTCACACCTGGAAAGGGCGGACAGACGTTCGACGGAACGGTACCGGTATTCAACTCCGTGCATGCCGCGGTGAAGGCCACCGGAGCGAACACGTCGGTCATTTACGTGCCACCCATGTTCGCGGCGGACGCGATGATGGAAGCCGCCGACGCGGGCATCCGGCTGATCGTTTGCATCACCGAGGGCGTTCCCGTGCTCGACATGACGCGGGTCTACCCGTTCGTACAGGAGAAGGGTGCGCGTCTTCTGGGCCCGAACTGCCCGGGTCTGATCACGCCGGGGCAGAGCAAGGTCGGCATCATTCCGGGCCGAATCTGCACACCGGGTCATGTGGGCGTGGTAAGCCGATCAGGCACGCTCACGTACGAGATCGTGTACCAGCTCACGCGCGCTGGCATGGGACAGAGCTCGTGCGTCGGCATCGGTGGAGATCCAATCAACGGAACGAATTTCATCGACTGCCTGTCCGCATTCGAAAACGATCCCGACACCCATGCCGTGGCGATGATGGGTGAGATCGGTGGCACCGATGAGCAGGAGGCGGCGGAGTTCGTGGCGACGCGCATGACGAAGCCCGTCGTCGGCTTCATCGCAGGCCAGACCGCTCCCGCGGGTCGCCGAATGGGCCATGCGGGTGCAATCATCTCGGGCTCGGCGGGCACCGCGACCGAAAAGATCGAGGCGTTCGAGCAGGCAGGCATGGGCGTGGCCAAGCGCCCCATCGACTTCGTGACCCTGTTGAAAGCGCGCATGTGAGCGGCGCGACGTGAGACTGCGCGACTTCCTCGCTGCCGAGCGGATGGTCACTCCGCTCGGCGCCACGTCGCTGGCGGACGCGTCGGCGACGCTTGTCGATCGACTGGCAGCGGCTCATGGAGTCCTCGACGCGGCAAAGTTGCGGCGGCGGGTGAGCGAATCGGGCGCCGAGGATGTCGTGGCGATGGGCGACCGTGCATTCCTGCTGCACTATCGCACGGACAGCGTGGGCCAGCTGCTGGTGGCGATCGGCGTGGCGGCGCAGCCGCTCTGCGTGGGAATCGGTGAGGAGGAGACGCGGTGTGCGCGCATCGTGCTTCTGATCGTCACACCACCGCGGCACGCGGCACGGTACATCCAGGTCGTGGGAGCGTTCGCGCGACTTCTGCGACAACCGGCGGAACTGCAAGCGATGCTCTCCGCGCCAAGCGCCGAGGCACTGGCAGGGTTGTCCAGCTTCGCCGAGTACCGTCTGCCGGAACAGCTCACCGTGCGGGACGTGATGAGCGACCAACCGAGAACTGTCAGCGCGGAATCGCCGCTGCGAGAAGCAGCCAAGACGCTGGTGCGGACCGGGCTCGGCGCTCTTCCCGTGGTGGATGACCAGGGGCGAGTGTTGGGTATGGTGAGCGAGCGGGAGGTGATCCGTCATCTGCTCACCATCCAGGCCTTTACCGGTCCCGACGCGCGCGTCGCGTCACCACTTCCCTCCGGCGCCAAGACTGTGCGCGACGTCATGTCCCGGCAGGTGTTGTGCGTTGCGCCCGAGCAGCCGCTGGCGGAGGTGGCGTCGTTGATGAGCAACAAGGACGTGGATCGCGTACCGGTGGTGCGCGAGGGACGCCTCGTCGGCTTCCTGACGCGGGGCGACATCGTGCGAAAGCTGATCGGATCCTGAGGCTTGTCGGGCGTGGTATCTTTGTTCGTTCACTGGTGCAGGCGGCGGGTGGGTACGCATGTCCCGCCCTGTCGAACTCGGTGAGTCGAACAAATTTCTCGGGTCAATTTCACGGGCCGGCCTTTGCTGGCGCCGTGCACGCACAGGAGCAACAGCACATGGCTGGCAAGTCGACGCTCACCATCGTCAAACCGGACGCCTTTGGCGGCGGGAAGGCTGGAAAGATCATCGCCCTGCTCGAGGCGAAGGGCTTCACGGTGAAGGCCGCCCGGGTGCTGCAGATGACCCGCACGCAGGCAGGGGAGTTTTACGCGGTTCATCGCGAGCGGCCGTTTTATGGCGAGCTGGTGGAGTTCATGACGTCGGGCGCGTGCATGCCATTGGTGCTCGGGCGGGAGGACGCGGTGCAGGCACTGCGCGATGTCATCGGCGCGACGGATCCCGCCGAGGCCGCCGCGGGCACGGTTCGCAAGCTCTACGCGGAATCGAAGGGGCGGAACGCGATTCATGCGTCAGATTCGGATGAAAACGCGCAGCGGGAAGCGCGATTCTTTTTCCCCGAGACCGAGTTGCTGTTCGGTTGACCGCAGCGGCGGCGCGGTGGAAGATGGAGGGCTGTGGGACAGGCGCAGCGACTTTCGTCGAGACTTGATAAGTGGTTGAGGCGCAAGTAGTTTTCATGGCTATGCTGTCCTTTGACATTCGGTCGCTGGCCGAGCGCGCTGTGGCCGTGGACGATACGTTGTCGGCAGACGATTCGGTGTGGCTGGCGGGTGATCCGAAGCCGATTGGCGCCATTCACGTGAAGGGGCGCTTGTCGCCGGCTGGGCCGGACCGGTACTACTGGCACGGTTCGATCGAGGGAGACGTGTCGTTGGCTTGCAGTCGCTGTCTGGGTGACGCCGACGCCCATGTTTCCGACGAGGCACACGTGATCTTCGCGGAAGCGAAGAGCGAGGGTGTGGAAGATGATCCTGATGTGTTTCTGCTCGACGACCGGTTGCCGGATCTCGATCTACGGCCGGCCCTTCGCGAGCAGTGGTTGTTGAACGTTCCAGGCTACGCGTTGTGCCGGGACGACTGTAAGGGGCTGTGCCCAACGTGTGGCGCCGAATTGAATCTCGGCCCTTGCGCGTGTGCTTCGTCCGCGGCGGATCCTCGCTGGGACGCGCTGCGCAAGTCGCGCGGCGGGCAGAGCTGAGTCGTACCGGTTCTTATCCTTTTCCGACCAGACCATGGCCGTTCCGAAGCGCAGAACCAGCAAGCGAAAGAAGCGGGCACGCAACACGCACAAGGTCGCGCCCGCGATCGCGATCCAGAAGTGTCCCCGATGTCAGGCGATGAAGCGTCCGCATCATGTGTGCGCGGAATGCGGATATTATGCAGGTGAGCAGCGAGTAGCCGCCAAGGAAGCCTGACATTGGCGCGGATCGCGTTGGACGCCATGGGGGGCGATTTTGCCCCTCAGGCGACCGTAGCCGGGGCGCTGTTGGCGCTCGCCGAGCTCGATCCCGCGCACAGTATTCAGCTCGTCGGACGGACCGCCGTCGTGGAGGCGCAACTTCGCGCCCTGCTCGACGGCGAGCTGTCGTCGCACGCCGCCCAACGTGATCGCATCGCGATCGTCGAGGCGCCCGATGTCATCGAGATGTCGGACAAGCCCAGCACGGCCATGCGCGGAAAGCCGAACAGTTCGATGGCCGTGGGGCTGCGCATGCAGTCCGAAGGCATGTCGGATGCCTTCGTATCGGCCGGAAGCACCGGGGCGCAGATGGCTGCGTCCATGGTTCTGCTAAAGTTGCATCCAGGGCTGAAGCGGCCCGCGATCGTCACGCTCTTCCCTTCGGCACGCCACGCCGTGGCCGTGCTGGATTCGGGGGCCAACGTCGACTGCTCCTCCGATGAGCTGGTACAGTTTGCCCGCCTGGGCGCGGCCTACGCGGAATGCGTGCTGGGCCGGCCCAATCCGGCCATCGGACTGCTGAGTGTCGGGGAAGAACCCGAAAAGGGCGACGCCGTGACGAAGGAGGCGAACCAGCTGCTCCAGGCCTCCGGCCTCAACTTCATCGGCAACGTGGAAGGCCGTGATCTGCCCACGGGCGGCACCGATCGCCAGCACGTGGACGTGGTGGTCTGCGACGGCTTCGTGGGCAACGTACTGCTCAAGTTTTACGAAGCCATCGCTCCCTTCATGATCGAGACGCTTCGCGCGGCCGGCGTGGATGCGGCGCACCTGGCGATGGCGCTTCAGCACCTGGACTACTCCGAGTACGGTGGCGCACCGCTGCTCGGCGTGCGCGGCGTGAGCATCATCGCACACGGGAAGTCCTCACCACGCGCGATCAAGGGAGCGATCAAGGTCGCACTCCAGGCGGTCACCAGCGGCATGAACGACGTGATTGGGGAGCGCCTCGGTTCACCGAAGGAGCACGCCGCGTGAAACGTCCCGTCGCCTATGTCGCGGGCACGGGACGTGGGATCCCGGAACGCGTCATGACCAACCACGACTTCGCCGCGCTGGGCCTCGATACCAATCATGAATGGATTTTCGAGCGCACGGGAATCGTGCAACGACACATCGCCTCGGACGCCGAGACGACCTGCTGGATGGCGGCCAAAGCAGCGCGGCAGGCGATGTCGCGCGCCGGCGTAGGACCTGGCGAGATCGACGCGATCGTCTTGAGCACGGCGACTCCCGACCGCTTGCTGCCGTCCACCGCAGTGGACCTCCAGGCGGAACTGGGCGCAACGCGCGCCGCCGCGTTCGATGTGTCCGCTGCGTGTTCGGGCTGGATCTACGGCATGACCGTGGCGGAAGGGTTGATGCAGTCCGGGGTCGTTGAAACGGCCCTTGTCGTCGGCGCCGAGAAAATGAGCGCCATCGTCGACTGGCGAGACCGCTCCACTTGCGTGCTGTTCGGCGACGGCGCCGGCGCGGCCGTGCTCAAGCGCGCCAGGCCGAACTCGTCGCGCGGCATCCTGAGCACGTTCATGCGCAGTGACGGGACGCTCGCGGAGCTGCTGTGGCGTCCGAGCGGCGGCGCGACGATCCCCTTCAGCGAGCGCGTGCTCCAGGACCGGTCGTCCTTCGTCCGCATGGCCGGCCGCGAGACATTCAAGCACGCCGTCCGGTCGATGAGCGAAGCGTGCGATCGGGCCCTCGACGGTGCCAAGCTGCGTGCCGAGGACATCGACATCCTGATTCCCCACCAGGCAAATGTTCGCATCATCGAAGCGACGGCGAAGTACGCCAGTGTTCCGATGGACAAGGTGTACGTGAACGTCGACCGATACGGCAATACGTCGTCCGCGTCCATTCCCATCGCGCTCGACGAGGCCATGGAGTCGGGACGCGTGACGGAGGGGACCACGGCGCTATGCGTGGCCTTTGGCGCCGGTTTCACCTGGGGCTCCATGGTCATCCGGTTCTAGGGATGCCGAACGTCGTCCTACTGTTCCCCGGACAGGGCTCGCAGTCGCCCGGCATGGGCAAGGATCTCGCCGCGCGGTTTCCGGTTGCGCGTGAGGTGTTTCTGGCCGCGGACGTCGCGATCAACGCCCCGTTGAGCCGGCTGTGTTTCGAGGGGCCCGAGGAAGCGCTGACGCTGACGCTGAATGCGCAACCCGCGCTGCTCACGCACGGCGCGGCCGTCTGGGCCGTGATTCGCGACGTGATCGGGCCGCATGTGGTGGCGGCCGCGGGGCATTCGCTGGGCGAATTCACGGCCTATCACGCAGCGGGCGCGATCCCGCTGCGGGAGGCCGTACAACTGGTCAGAACGCGTGGCCAGCTAATGTACGATGCCGGAGTTCACCGTCCGGGCGGAATGGCTGCGATTCTTGGCGAGACGAACATTCCCATTTGCGAGGTCTGCGAGATCGCGTCGGAGGCCGGTGTGGTCGTCCCGGCGAACTTCAACGCGCCGGGTCAGGTGGTGGTGAGCGGGGAAGACGCCGGCGTGGAGCGGGCAATGGCGGTGGCCAGGGAGCACGGAGCGAAACGGACGATCAAGCTAAAGGTGAGCGGCGCCTTCCATTCTCCCCTGATGGACGACGCATCGGCCGGGCTCAAGGCCGCGCTGGACCTGACGCATCTGGCGGACGCGGAGTTTCCAATCTACTCGAACGTGAACGCGCAACCGGTTGTAGAAGTTGCGCTTGCGCGGCAGCTACTACTTGATCAGTTGACCTTGCCCGTACAGTGGACGCGGGAGGTGGAGGCGATTGCGTCGCGGTACCCCGATGCGCTGTACGTCGAGATGGGGCCGGGTCACGTGCTGAGGGGCTTGGTGCGGAAGATCCTTCCGACCGCACACGTCATCCCATGTTCCACGGCGGCGGATGTGGACGCACTTTTTGCACTGGTGAGCACGTGAGAATCGATCTGAGTGGGCGCACGGCGCTTGTGACGGGCAGTACGAGGGGCATCGGTCGCGCAATTGCCGAGTCGCTGGCGAACTCGGGCGCGCGCGTCGCCGTCGTCGGCCGCGATCCCGCGCGCGCGGAGGAGGTCGCGGCGGCAATCGCACCAACGGCGAAGGGATTCGCCGCAGACGTGAGTGACGTGAGCTCAGTGGTCACGCTTGTCGAGTCCGTTGAAAGGTCGTTCGGTCAAATCGACATCCTGGTGAACAACGCGGGCCTCACGCGCGACAACATCCTGTTCCGGATCAAGGACGACGATTGGGATACCGTGCTCGACGCGAATCTCCGCGGCGCGTTCGTGGCCATCCGAGCGGCCGGCCGCGGCATGATGAAGCGCCGATGGGGACGGATCATCAACATCGCCAGCATCGTCGGGCTCACGGGCAACAAGGGTCAGGCGAACTACGCGGCCAGCAAGGCGGGGTTGATCGGGCTCACCAAGTCCGTCGCGAAGGAACTGGGTTCGCGGAACATTCTGGTGAACGCGGTGGCGCCGGGGTTCATCGAGACGGACATGACGGCGGCCATGGCGCCCGAGGCGCGCGCCGCGCTGTCGGCCCAGATTCCGCTGGAACGGCTCGGGACGCCGCAGGACATTGCAGGAACCGTCACGTTTCTCGCATCGGACCACGCTGCGTACATCACCGGACAGGTGTTCGTGGTGGACGGCGGCATGCTGATGTAGGACGTGACGGCACGTGACACGCTCGCAGCACTTTCGCTAACTTTCCCGCGTTCAACACACACAGGAGCCAGGTCGATGCCCGACAACGCCAAGAAGGTCCGTGACATCATCGAGAAGGAACTCGGAGTCGAGCGCGACAAGATGACGGATGAAGCGAGCTTCATCGAGGATCTCGGGGCCGACAGCCTCGACATTGTCGAACTCGTGATGGAGTTCGAGAAGGAATTCAACATCGACATTCCGGACGAGGACGCCGAGAAGCTCCGCACGGTGGGCGACGCGGTTGCCTACTTGAATACGAAGGTTGGAGCGTAATGCGACGTCGGGTCGTCGTCACTGGACTGGGTGCGGTCACGCCCATCGGCAACGATGTGGCGACGACTTGGCGCGCGATGCGGGATGGGGTGTCCGGGGCCACGTTGATCACGAAGTTCAACGCGTCCACGTTTCCGGTTCGTTTCGCGTGTGAAGTGAAGGGGTTCGATCCTCTCACGGTCATGGAGCGGAAGGAAGCAAAGCGTGCGGATCCCTACACGCAGTACGCGGTGGTGGCGTCCGTGGAGGCGATGAACGACGCGGGACTCGGTCAGGGCGGCTTCGATGTGGACCGTACCGGCGTCATCATCGGCAGCGGGATCGGTGGCTTGAAGAGTTTCGAAGAGCAGCACGACACGTACCGCGAGCGCGGTCCCAGCAAGATCAGTCCGTTCTTCATCCCGATGTTCATCGCGGACATTGCCTCGGGCGTGGTGTCCATGCGATTCAACGCGCGCGGTCCGAACTACGCGACCGTGTCCGCCTGCGCCACGAGTGCGCACGCTATCGGTGACGCGTTTCGTACGATCCAGTACGGCGACGCGGACGTGATGGTCTCGGGCGGTGCCGAGGCGGCCGTGACGCCCATGTCGATCGGCGGCTTTGCCAACATGACCGCGCTCTCCACGCGGAACGACGACTTCGCGTCCGCGTCTCGTCCCTTCGATGCCACGCGGGACGGCTTCGTCATGGGGGAGGGTGCGGGGGTCGTCATCCTCGAGGAGTTGGAGCATGCCAGGGCGCGCGGCGCCAGAATCTACGGCGAGATCGTCGGCTACCGGGCCACCGGCGACGCGTACCATCTCACCGGCCAGCTCCCCGATCATGAGGGTCTTCAGCGGGCCATGCGAGGAGCAATGTCCGACGGCGGCCTGACGCCCGCGGACATTGACTACGTGAACGCGCATGGAACTTCCACGCCGTTGAACGACTCCAACGAGGCCAGGGCCATCGGGATCGTCTTCGGCGAGGACGCAATGCGTATCAGCGTCTCAAGCACCAAATCGATGACCGGACACATGCTCGGGGCAGCAGGTGGGCTGGAATTCATCGCGGCCACGTTGGCCATTCGGGATAATATCATACCCCCAACGATCAACTACCGATCGCCCGATCCCGAGTGTGGCGAACTGGATTTCACACCGAATCACGCCAAGCAGCGTGCAGTACGCGCCGCGCTGAGCAACAGTGCGGGATTCGGCGGACACAACGTCTCGATCGCCGTCAAGCGCTACACGGAGTAGTGTCGTGGCACCAACAGTCGTCCTGGACCGCTTGAGAATCAATGATCCCGCGCTGCTACCGATCGCCGACAAGGTCATCGCCGGCGAGCGACTGTCGGCCGACGACGGGCTGGCTCTGTTCGGCACGTCCGATCTTCTGGGACTCGGATTCATGGCAGATGCCGCGAACCAGGCCCGACATGGCAACCAGGTCACCTTCGCGGCCAATCAACACATCAACCCCACCAACATCTGCACCCTGCGAAAGACCTGTGTCTTCTGCTCGTACGCCCGCCTTCCCAAGGAAGACGGTGCGTACCGATACACAATGGATCAGGTGTGGGCCGAGGCGGAGAGTGCCACGGGGGGCCTGACTCGCGAATGGCACATCGTGGGCGGGCTCGACATGAAGGCGGGGCTTTCGTACTACAGCGAGATGTTTCGCGGCCTGAAGGAGCGTCACCCGCTGGTGCACATCAAGGCGCTCACGGCCGTGGAGATCGCGCACATCGCGCGGATCGAGAAGATGTCCGTCCGTGACGTACTGATCGCTCTGCGCGATGCGGGACTCGACACCATGCCCGGCGGCGGCGCCGAGGTGTTCAGTCCGGGGGTGCGCGCCACGATCGCCGAAAAGAAGCTCTCCGGCACCGAGTACATCGACGTGCATCGCACCGCGCACGCCCTTGGGATCCGTTCCAATTGCACGATGCTGTATGGGCACGTCGAGACCTACGCCGACCGCATTCACCACCTCGGCATGCTGCGCGATCTGCAAGACGAAACGGGCGGCTTCCTGGCGTACATCCCGCTGGCCTACCATCCGGACAACAACGAACTGGGCATCGAGCTTGGACGCACCGGCACGGCGACGACGGGATTCGACGACCTGAAGAACCTGGCGGTCGGCCGCCTGTTCCTGGACAATTTCGAGCACATCAAGTCGCACTGGATCATGGTGACGCCAGCGCTGTCGCAGCTCTCGCTGAGCTTTGGCGTCAACGATCTCGAGGGGACCGTGGTGCGCGAGAAGATCTATCACGAGGCCGGCGCGCACACGGCCCAGTCCATGAGCCTCGACGAGATCGTCCGCCTCATTCGCGGAGCGGGGAAGATCCCGGCCGAGCGTGACTCCTTTTACCACGTGCTGCGCGTGTTCGCCGAGACGCCACAGAGCGAGGCCGCGTAAGTGATGCGAGTCGGCCGGATTCCGTACATCAACTGCTACCCCGTGTACGGGGCGATCGATCGGAAGGTCGTGCGCTTGGACGCGACGTTGGTGGACGGCGTGCCGACCGCCCTGAACCGCGCGATGGCCGCGGGGACACTCGACGTGAGCGTAATTTCCGCCGTAGAGTACGCGCGCGATGCCTCGCGGTATCTGCTCTTGCCTGACGTCTCCATTTCCTGCGACGGTCCGGTCCGCAGCGTCATGCTCTTTTCTCGAGTGCCCGCGGACCGGCTCGACGGCCGCCGCGTGCTGGTGAGCAGGAGCTCGATGACGAGCGTGGCGTTGCTGGAACTGCTGTTCGCGAATGTGTGGCGCTCGAACCCGACGTTCGTTCCGGCCGACGCCGAGATTGCGGATCTCGAGCGCGCCAGCGCCGAGTCGCACGAGGCGCGCTTGATCATCGGCGATGCTGCGCTGCTTTTGACCTCCGGGGCGAGCGCGTTGGCTGATGACTACCCGTACGCCTACGACCTGGGCAGCGTCTGGAAGGAATGGACTGGCCTTCCATTCGTGTTCGCGGTGTGGGTGGCGCAGCGGTCGTCTCCCGTAGCAGGCGCGCTGGCCGTGCATGCGCAACTCATCCAGAGCCGCGACTGGGGGCTGGCGCATCTCGATCAACTGTCGGCGCAGGCGGCGCTTGCCACGGGCGTCTCGAAGGACGCCGCGCTGCAATACCTGTCAGGGCTCGACTACGGTCTTCGATACGAGCATCTCGCGGGGCTCACCGCCTTCTTCGGCAAACTGGCGGCAACCGGCCGGGTACCGAACGGTTCTCTCGCTTTTCTTCCGGCCGCCTGATGTCGCGATGCGGCGTCGGCACCGCCACCTGCACGTTGCCTGGTGCCTCAAATGCGTGACCTGCTCGACTACTATAGCCACGCCCCGCTGCTGGAACTCGGCGCTGAGGCTGATCGCGTGCGCCAGCAGCTGCATCCCGGGAACACGGTCACTTACATCGTCGATCGCAACATCAACTATACCAACGTCTGTGTGGCCGACTGCGGCTTCTGCGCCTTCTATCGCCGTCCCAAGGACGCCGAGGGTTGGACGCTCTCCTATGAGCAGATCGGCGCGAAGATCGACGAGGCCAAGGCGCTGGGCGGCGTGCAGATCCTGATGCAGGGAGGCCACAATCCCTACATTCCCTTCGAATGGTACCTCGACCTGCTCCGGTACATCAAAACGTACCACCCCATTCACGTGCACGGATTCAGCCCGAGCGAAGTGGACTTCTGGGCCAAGCTGTATCGCATGGACGCGCGCACGGTCATCCAGGAATTGCAGAAGGCGGGACTCGACTCCATTCCGGGTGGCGGCGGTGAGATTCTGGTGCAGCGTGTGCGCGACCAGGTTGCGAAGAAGAAGGCCGGCGCCGATCGCTGGCTCGAGATCATGGAAATCGCGCACCAGGAAGGGATGAAGACCTCGGTGACGATGATGTACGGCATCGGCGAGACGCTTGCCGAGCGGCTCGAGCACCTGGCGCGGGTGAAGGAAGTGCAGGCGCGCACCGGCGGGTTCACCGCATTCATCTGCTGGCCGCTCCAGCCCGAGAACACACCGCGCATGTCGCACGTGCAGAAGACCGACGCAGTGGATTATCTCCGGACCGTTGCCATCTCGCGCATCGCGCTCCCGAACGTGCCGAATATCCAGTCGAGCTGGGTGACGATGGGCATGAAGGTGGGCCAGACCGCGCTGCGTTTTGGGTGCAACGACTTCGGGTCCCTCATGATCGAAGAGAACGTCGTCTCCGCGGCGAATACAACGCACCGCACGTCCATCCAGGAGATGGAGCAGTTAATCCGCAACGCCGGCTTCGAGCCCGCACGCCGGCGACAGGACTATTCGATCATCCGGCCGGCGGCGGTCGCGACGCACGCCGCCTGATGGCGGGCGAGACCCGGCGCCGATGACCGCTTCATCTCCCCGTCTGGCCATCCGCACCGGAATCGGATACGACTCACACCGGTTCGCGCCGGGCGGCCCCCTGCGTCTTGGTGGCGTGGCAATCGAGGCGGACATCCACCTGTTCGGGCACTCGGACGGTGACGCCGTCGCACACGCGGTCACGGACGCGATACTCGGCGCGGCGGGCCTGGACGACATCGGGGTGATGTTCGCCGACACCGATGTCGCCAACCTCGGACGGGACTCGATCGAGATGCTTGGTCTCGCCGTCGCTCGGTTGCATGCCGCCGGATGGGCGGTCGGGCAGGTCGATGTGGTGGTGATCGCAGAAACGCCGAAGATTGCGCCCTACCGCGAAGCCATGCGGACGCGCCTCGCCGCCGCGCTGTCGATTGCGGCAGCCGACGTCGGCCTCAAGGGGAAGACGAACGAGGGCATGGGGTTCGTCGGTCGCGGGGAAGGCATCGCCTGCCTGGCGACCGCGACGATAATCGCGCGGTAGCCCTGTGAGCGACGACCGTCGGCAGCGCGGATTTCATCTGGCGCGATTCGGTGATTACGTGTCGCTCGAACTCGGGCTGTCACCGCTTACGGTCGAGGCATACCAGCGCGATCTGGCGCGGTTTGCCGAGTATGCGGAGGTCAAGGGAGCGGCGGGCCCGGCAGACGTGGGCGCACCGTTGCTGCGGCAGTTCGTCTATCATCTGAAGGACCTCGGTCTCGCGCCCGCGTCCATTCGTCGCAACATCTCCGCGATCCGCACGTACTTTCGCTTTCTGACCGGCGACGGCGTGGTGGTGCAGGACCCCAGCGATCGCCTGGAGACGCCAAAGCGATGGCGCTCGCTTCCCGACGTGCTCACGATTGCGGAAGTCCAGCAGTTGCTGGCGTCGCCCACGCTCGACGACACGATGGTGTTTCGTGATCGCGCGATGCTCGAGCTGGCCTACGGCGCCGGACTTCGCGTCTCCGAATGGATCACCATTGGGGCGCGCGATCTCTTGTTCGACGAGGGTCTCGTCCGCGTGTTCGGCAAGGGCAGCAAAGAACGCCTCGTGCCCATCGGACGCTCGGCGATCGCGGCGCTGGCCGTGTACATCCGCGAACTGCGTCCGCGTCTGGAGCGGGGAGAAGGAAAGGGGGTCCTGTTCCTGAATGCACGAGGCCGACCCCTCACCCGGATGGGCGCCTGGAAGATTCTCCGCGGGCACGTGACTCGCGCGGGCATCGCCAAGCGTGTGTCGCCGCACACGCTCCGGCATTCGTTCGCCACGCATCTCCTGGAGGGAGGCGCGGACCTCCGCGCGGTGCAGGAGATGCTGGGGCACGTGGATATCGCGACGACGCAGATCTACACGCATGTGGACCGGGAGTACCTGAGGTCGATACACAAGAGTTATCATCCACGCGGCTAGGGCGGCCTTCCGTCCCGTCCGGGCATACCATGGACCGAGCGCGTCTCCGGTCCGCCATTCGTGACCGACATGCTCCTCGTCATCGACAACTACGACTCGTTCACATACAACCTCGTCCAGTACCTCGGGGAGCTGGGTGCGGAGATCGTCGTGCGCCGCAATGACGCCGTGACAGTGGACGAGATCGCCCAGATGGCTCCCGCCGCGATGATTCTGTCGCCTGGTCCGTGCGCGCCGGCGCAGGCCGGGGTCACCGTGGACGCCATTCGCGCGCTTGGCATGCGCATCCCGACACTCGGGGTGTGCCTGGGGCACCAGGCCATCGGCGAGGCCTATGGGGGCGCTGTGGTCAGAGCGGCCCGCGCCGTGCATGGGAAGACGTCGCTCATTGCGCACGACGGACGCGATCTCTTCGAGGGGCTACCCACCCCGCTCGAAGTGGGCCGCTACCATTCGCTCGTGGTGGAGCGCGCGACACTGCCCGATTCGCTGGTGGTGACCGCGACGTCCGTGGACGATCCGTCGGAGATCCACGCACTACGTCACATGACGCATCCGGTATGGGGGGTCCAATTTCATCCCGAGTCCGTGCTAACGCCGAACGGCAAGCAGCTCCTGCGCAATTTTCTTGGCCTGCTCGGGTCGTGAGGAGCATCGTCGCCTTGGCACTCGTGATGGCGTCCCCACGCCTCCTGAGTGCGCAGCAAGTGGTGCTGCAGCCCGATCCGACCCCGGTGCTGCAGCCGGCCGGACTGCAGGGCCTGCTGGCGCCGACTTACGATCGGGTGTTCGGACTGGCGCTACCGATCGGCGCGACGGTGACCCTGGCCTCCGATCGACTGATCCTGGAACCGCGGCTCACTTATCGGAGCCGACTTGGTACGATCGATCCGTCCGTCCAGCTCCTGATGGGCGCACCGAACGGCATCCGGTTCGAGGGATATGCCGGCCGCGGCCAACGTACCAACGACGCGTGGAACTACTCCGACCTCGTCAATTCGGCGCTCACCCTCTTTGACGGTCTCGACACGCGGAACTACTTCCGCTCGAACGGAGGAGTGGGCCGGCTCTTCGGCCGTATCGATCGGCCTGGTCTCGTGCTCGAACCATTCATCGGCGGGCGATACGAGCAGGTGAGCGCCATTGCCGCCACGGGCAATGTGTGGAGCGTGCTTGGGAAGACCGACGTCGAACGCATACGTCGGGTCAATCCGCTGGTGGACGACGGCGCGATCGGTTCGGCACTGATCGGTGCGCAGATGCACGATACCTCCGGCGTGGTGCTGTCGCGGGGTCGCGTCGAGCTGGAACAGAGCGTGTCGACGTTCTCGGGAACGACGAACTTCACGCAGCTCACGGTGGACGCCCGCGTGGAGTTTCCGACGTTCAAGACCCAGCGGCTACACTTTCGAGCGCACGCCATCGCGACGCGCGGCGACAGCGTGCCCCGCGCGCGCTACGGATATCTCGGTGGCAGCGGCACGCTCCGGGTGGTGGAGCTCGAGGCACTTGGCGGCTCGGAACTGCTGTTCCTCGAAACGCGCTATCTCATCCCGATCGACGCAGTATTGCTGCCGGTCATCGGTATTCCCGTTCTGACGTTGCGCCATGCCATGGGGGCGGCCGGCGTCTCGACGCTGCCCAACCTGGAACAGGAGATCGGAGCGGGGCTTGGATTGAGTGCCTTGCATCTGGACGTGTCGACCGACGTGGCGCGAAAGCGCGGAACGAAGGTCTCTCTCGGCATCTCGCTGGACTGATCCGTCGCGGCCGTGACTGGCGCGATAGCCAGTTACGAGGTACCTTACTGGCGTGAAAGTTGCATCTGCGCCCGGCTCCGCGCGCCCGTCCGTATGAGGACGCTCGCTGTCATCCCAGCACGACTGGGCGCCACCCGTCTCCCCCGCAAGCCACTCCGTATCCTGGCGGGAGTGCCCCTCATCATCCGGGTCCTGGAGCGGGTCACGGCGCTCCGCGTTGCGGATCGCGTGGTAGTCGCCACCGACAGCGAGGACATCGCTGAACGAGTTTGTGCGGCAGGCGGTGAGGCGATGCTGACCTCTGCATCCCATCCGTCCGGCACCGATCGCATTGCGGAGGTCGTTCGCGATGCCCGCTTTGCGGCGTTCGACGCCGTTCTCAACGTGCAGGGTGACGAACCCTTCGTGTCGGCGGCGGCCGTGCGTGCCGCGCTGGAGCTGGTCACGTCGGGGCGCTTTCCGCTGGGCACGTGCGCCGTCCGCGCCGCCGCGGCCGTGCTCGCACGTCCGGACGTGGTCAAAGTCGTGACTGCCGACGATGGGGCGGCGATGTATTTTTCTCGCGCACCAATACCGTTCCGGCGCGACGTGTCGGACCGGAGCGAGCAGGATGCACGGGTGCTGCAACATGTGGGGGTGTACGCCTACACCCGCGACGCACTGGCGCGATGGGTGTCCTTGCCGACGCATCCGTATGAACGCCTCGAGCGACTCGAACAGTTACGGCCCTTGGCGGCGGGGATCCGGATGGGCGTGGGAGTGGTGAGCGGCACGGTGCGAGGCGGGATCGACACCGAAGCCGATCTGGAACGTGCGAACAACGAGTGGACGACCTTTACCGGGATCGAGAGCTGATGCAGACGACCACGCGGCAGCACACGACAAAATTCGTCTTCGTGACCGGAGGCGTTGTTTCCTCGCTCGGCAAGGGGATCGCGGCCGCGTCGCTCGGTCGCCTTCTCGTGGAGCGCGGGCTTCGCGTGACGATGATGAAATTCGATCCCTACCTCAACGTGGACCCGGGGACGATGTCGCCGTTCCAGCACGGCGAGGTGTTCGTCACGGACGACGGCGCCGAGACGGACCTGGATCTGGGCCACTATGAGCGGTTCATCGACCGGTCCCTGTCGCAGGCGAACAACGTGACGACAGGCCGGATCTACCTCAACGTCATCACGAAGGAGCGCCGCGGCGAGTATCTGGGCTCGACGGTGCAGGTGATCCCCCACATCACCGACGAGATCAAGAGTGCCATCCGCCGCATCGCGCCGGAAAACGACGTGGTGATCGTCGAGATCGGTGGCACCGTAGGCGATATCGAGTCGCAGCCATTCCTCGAGGCCATTCGCCAGTTCCGTCATGACGTAGGCCGCGAGAATGCGATCTTCGTCCACCTGACGCTGATTCCGTACATCGCGGCCGCGGGAGAGTTGAAGACCAAGCCGACGCAGCACTCGGTGCGCGAGCTGATGCAGCTCGGCATTCAGCCAGACGTTCTCGTCGTGCGAACCGAGCGCCCTCTGTCCGACGAGATCAAGCGAAAGATCGCGCTGTTCTGTAACGTGGAGTTCGGCGCCGTCATCGAGTCGCCCGATGTCACGTCGATCTATCAGATCCCGCTCTCTTTTCGCGAGCAGGGTTTCGATGAAAAGGTCCTGCAGAAGTTCGGTATCTCCAGGCCCACGCCAGACTTGGCGCCCTGGCGCCAGATGGTGCAACGGGTGGTGGCCCCTCACGAGCGGGTAACGATTGCCGTCGTGGGCAAGTACACCGACTTCGTGGACAGCTACAAGAGCGTGCAGGAGGCGCTCATCCATGGCGGGATCGCCAACGATGTCGGCGTGGACATCGACTGGGTGTCGAGCGACAGCTTCTCCGACGGCAGCACGGCTCGCACCATCCTCGCCGCGCATGACGGAGTGCTTGTGCCGGGCGGGTTCGGTGTGCGCGGGGTGGAGGGGATGGTCGAAGCCATTCGCACCGCGCGTGAAGACGGCATGCCGTTCTTCGGTATCTGCCTGGGCATGCAGACCGCCATCATCGAGTTCGCGCGAAACGTGTGCGGGCTCGACGACAGCCATTCGTCCGAATTCGCGCCGGAGTGCGACAACGCGGTCACCGCGCTGATGGAGTCACAGCAGCACGTGACGGACATGGGCGGCACGATGCGCCTCGGCGCGTATCCGTGCCGACTGGCGCGAGGCTCTCGCGCGGCGGAAGTCTACGGCGTGGCCGAAGTCAGCGAGCGGCACCGGCACCGCTATGAGGTGTCAAATCAGTATCGCGAAATGTTCGTGGAGCACGGGATGCGCCTGAGCGGTCTCTCGCCGGACGGACAGCTGGTGGAAATCGTGGAGCTCCCGGCCCATCCCTGGTTCATTGGCTGCCAGTTTCACCCGGAACTTCAGTCGCGACCCACGCGTCCGCACCCGTTGTTCGCCGGCTTCGTGGCGGCCGCCGCTGGCGCCAAACGAAAAAAACACCGTGAAGGCAACGGCGTGGCCGCGTCTTCGGTCGTGGCGGCAGCGCACTTATGACGCTGCCGCGTTTTCGACGCGACGCGCTGTTCCTCATCGCCGGTCCATGCGTGCTGGAGGACGACTCGCTCAACCTCAGAGTCGGCGAGCATCTTGCGCGGCTTGCGGAGCACGTGCCGGGGGGCATCATCTTCAAGGCGAGCTTCGACAAGGCGAACCGTTCGAATGTCGGGGCGTTTCGCGGACCGGGCCTGGAGGAAGGACTCGCAGCGCTGGATCGCATCCGGTCCGCCACTGGTCTGCCCATCCTCACCGACGTGCATCTGCCGGCGCAATGCGCCGCCGCGGGTCAGGTGGCGGACGTGCTGCAGATTCCCGCGTTCCTGTGCAGACAGACCGATCTCCTGCTCGCCGCCGGGGCAACGGGTAAGCCGGTGAGCGTCAAGAAGGGCCAGTGGATGCACCCGGAAGGCATGCGCGGCGCGCTGGCGAAAGTGCGCGAGGGTCACACGAGCAACGGAAATGCAGGGCCCATCGAAGTGGCGGCCACGGAGCGTGGCAGCTTTTTTGGGTACGGCGATCTCGTGGTGGATTTTCGCGCGCTGCCGCGCATGCGCGCGGCGTGCGATGCGCCCGTGATTTTCGACGCGACGCACAGCGTCCAGCAGCCCGGCCGCGGCGACGGTGGCTCGAGCGGTGGCGCGCGAGAGTTCATTCCGACCCTCACGATGGCGGCGTGCGCGGCGGGGGTGGACGGACTGTTTATGGAGACACATCCCGATCCCGAGCACGCGCCCAGCGACGGCCCGAACATGATGCCGCTTGACGCGCTCGACGCGCTGATCCGTCGCGCGGTGGACGTGTGGGAGTGCGCGCGCCGATGATCGATGCACGGATTGCGCAGCACATCCGGCTCGTCGTGCTCGATGTCGACGGCGTGCTCACCGACGGCGGCATCTACCTCGGCGCCGTGGACGAGCGGCGACTGGAGTTCAAGCGATATGACATTCAGGACGGCCTTGGCATCCACCTGATGCAACAGGCGGGCATCCGCGTCGGCATCATTACCGGGCGCGTATCCGACAGCGTGAGCTTGCGCGCGATCGAACTGAACATCGAGGATGTGGCGCAGGACGCGCACGCGCAGAAGCGTCCGGCGTTGCTGGCGATGATGGCGCGACACGGACTTGACGCATCGCAGGTCGCGTTCGTCGGCGATGATTTTCCCGACATGGCGGTGCTGCGCATCGTCGGCCTGCCCGTCGCAGTGGCGAACGCCGTGCCGGAAGTGAAGGCCGTGTGCGCCACGCACCTGACGAGATCCGGCGGCGCGGGCGCGGTGCGGGAGTTCGCTGAAGCGCTGCTCACGGCCCGTGGGGAGTGGGCGGCAGTCACCGACCGCTACGTCGCCGAGCGCTCCGCGCCGCGCGTGGAGTCGCCGCAATGACTCCGGAGGAGCTGGTCGCCCGGGGTAAGCGCGTCGTGCAACTCGAGCGCGAAGCACTCGCCGGCGTGGAAGCACGACTGGACGACGCGTTCGCGCGCGCCGTGCTCATGATCGCGGAGTCGGCGGGCCGTGTCATCGTCAGCGGCGTCGGCAAGTCGGGGCTCGTCGGGCGCAAGATCGCGGCGACGCTCACGTCCACGGGAACGCCCGCGACCTTCCTGCATCCGATGGACAGCGCCCACGGGGATTTGGGTATCGTGGGATCGAACGACATCGCGATTCTGTTGTCGAAATCCGGCGAATCGGACGAGTTGCTTGCGCTGCTCGAACATCTGCAGGGGCTCGGTGTACGGACCGTCGCGATCACCGGGGACAACGGCTCGGCGCTCGCGACGTTGTGCGACGTGTCGCTCGACGCGTGGGTGAGTGAAGAAGCTTGCCCGCACGACCTCGCGCCAACGTCCAGCACGACGGCGGCGCTGGCGCTGGGAGACGCGCTGGCGGTGGCACTGCTGGAGCACAAGGGATTCCGTCGGGAAGACTTTGCTCGACTGCATCCAGGAGGCGCGCTCGGGCGGCGGCTGGTGACGCGCGTGGACCACGTGATGATCCGCGAGCCGCTGCCTGTGCTGGCGCCAGGTAGTCCGTTGCGGCTGGCCGTGGTTGTGTTGGCAGAACAGCGAGGGATCGTGCTCGTCGCGAACGACAAACGAGCGTTGCTCGGCGTGCTCACAGCTGGAGACCTGACGCGATTGATGGAACGCAAAGCGGATGTTCTAACTGAGCCGGTGGAACGCATCATGACATGTGCGCCGCGCGTGGCGCATGCGGGCGAGCTGGCGAGCGCCGTGGCTTTCCGCATGGAGACGCATGGCGTCATGGCAATGCCCGTACTGGACGGCGACGACCGGTTGATCGGCGTGGTGCACCTGCATGACCTGCTTCGCGCGCGCGTCGCATGACGAGCCGTACGCGGTGGCTGTCCGCCGCCCTCAGCCTCGCCGTGGTCGTCGGGTGCAAACAGCAGGGCAGTGCGCCGCCAGTCCGCTCGACGGGCACGCTGGCGGACAGCGCGGAGCAGGTGATGTTCAACGTGCGGACGCTGCTCACCGAAAGGGGGGTGCAGCGCGGTGAGCTCTTTTCCGATACCGCGTACATCTTCGACGACAACACGCGCTTCGAGCTGCGGAAGGTCCGTGCAACGTTCAACACGGCGACCGGCGTGAAGGACGGTGTCATGAGCGCGGACCGCGGCCGATACAATCTCCGGCAGCAGCTCCTGGAAGGATTCGGCAACGTCGTCATCGTCACGAATGACGGCAAGCGGCTCACCTCCCCTCAGCTACGGTACATGCAAGGGCTGAACGAAGTGTCGTCCGATACGTCGTTCACGCTCGTGCAACCCGGGAAGACGTTGTCGGGCATTGGATTCAAGTCCGATCCGCAACTGACGCACTTCATGGTAAAGAAGGGCGCGAAGGCCACCGGCACGTTCGTACTGCCCGGGCAATGAGCACACGCCGCGCGCTCGTATTCGCGTTATCGCTTGCAGGCGTAGCGGCTGGTGCGCAGCCGCCGGCGGCGCCATCCGGCCGCTGCCAGTTCCAGTTCGACAATACGCCGAACACGTCGCTGACGACCATTCAGTTGCCGAGCAAACAGTACAATTCGTATCTGGGCAGCGGTGTGGTTGCGCGATGCCCGAAGCAGAAGCTGGTGCTCAGGTCGGACAGCCTGGAAGTGTATGGCGACGAAGGGCGCTACTACTTCATCGGCCACGTCGACTACAATGAGGCGCGTCTCAAGCTCAAGTCTGATTTTCTCACGTACTTTCAGCGCGACGAGCGCATTCTTGCATCGATCAACGTCGACGCGACGCTGCCGAGCGGAACGAAGTTGAAGGGACCGTCGCTCGAGTTCTTCAGGGCCATTCCGAAAATCCGGCCCCAGCAACGAGGCGTCGCAGTCGGACGACCGACCATTGCGCTGGTGGAGAAGGACCCCCAGGGCAAATCGCAGCCACCGGTGAACGTCACCGGCAACAGCATCTGGCTCGAGGGAGACAGCGTGGTGTCGGCCTCGGGTGAGGTCGTCGTTGTGCGGCCGGAATTGACCGCCACGGGTGATTCGCTGTACCTCGACAACACCAAGGGGCTGGTGCGCATGATGCGAAAGCCGCGGATCACGGGCACCAAGGGGCGCCCGTTTACGCTCGTGGGGGAAACGATCGATCTTCTGTCCAAGCGACGGAAGCTCGACCGCGTGCTGGCCTTGAACGCGGCCGAAGCGACGAGCGAGGATTTGAACCTCAAGTCCGACACCATCGATCTGCGTGTCACCAACGACACGCTGCAGCGCGCGATCGCGTGGGGGAAAAGCCGGGCGCGGGCCACGTCGCCCAGCCAGGTGGTCCTGAGTGATTCCATCGATGTCGTCATGCCCGGCCAGCGCGTGCGGGAGATGCACGCCGTCCGTGCGGCGTCGGCGGAGGGGCTACCGCAGGACACGGCGAAATTCCACACGACCGAGAAGGATCGGCTCACCGGCGACACGATCGTTGCACACTTCGACTCGATTCCGGCGCGGGATACGGTGACGAAACCGCGCATCACGCGTCTCGTTGCGCTCGGCAACGCGACGTCCCTGCAGCACCTGGCCCCGCAGGACACCTGCCTTCGCACACCGGCGATCAACTACACGCGCGGGCGCGCCATTACCGTCAGCTTCGACTCCGCGCGCGTGAAGAGTGTGGTAGTGACGAATCCCGATCAGTTGAGCGGCATCTACCGCGAGCCCGTCGCGGACTCGACCTCGGCCTGCAAGGTGCCATTGAAGACGACGACGCCCCCGACGGCTCCGCCGGCGACGCCAGCGGACATCGGGTCGCCCACGCAGCCGCCGCGAGCCGGCTCGGCACCTCCGACGGTCGTGCGTAAGCCACCGGGGCATCGATGATGACCGATCCGCGCATGTCGCCGCGGATCCTGGCCCTGATCGATCGGCTGGCGCATGGCGATCGCTCGACCGCCCTGGCGCTCACGGCACTCATCTGCGCCGCCGACGAGCACGGCTCCGCCACGCTAAACGACGTAGCCGTGAATTATCGTCGGGACCACCTCGAAGCGCAGCGTGCGGCCGGCCGCGACGCGGACCGTGAGGCGGGGGAACTGAGCATGGATCAGGTGCGCACGCATCTGGCCACCTCCGTGATGCCGCGGCTCGCGTCTGACGGCGTCGTCGCCCTTCCGGCGGGTGGTGTTCTCGGGCTGGACGCGCGGTTGCAGATTGCTGAATCGCTGTGGGTGGAGATGCACGCCATGCGCAGTGAGGTCGCCGACGTCCTGCGTCACACGGGCGAATTCGCGAGCACGCGCGAGTCGCGGACGTCGGTGCCGCACCCGGTGGTTGCCGCGGGCAGCGTGCTCGAGGTACGCGGCCTGTCCAAGGTGTACCGTCGGCGCCGGGTCGTTCACGACGTGGCGCTTCGATTGCAACAGGGGGAGATCGTCGGACTGCTGGGCCCGAATGGCGCGGGCAAGACCACCACGTTCTACATGATCGTGGGCCTCATCCAGCCCCTGCATGGCAAGATCCTGCTTGACGGAACCGACATCACGTCCATGCCGATGTATCGGCGGTCGCGTGAGGGCATCGGGTACCTCTCGCAGGAACCGTCCATCTTCCGAAAGTTGTCCGTCGAGGACAACATCGTGGCGATCCTGGAGACGCTGCCGCTGTCCCGGGAGCAGCGGGCGGCCCGGCTGGAGAAGTTGCTGGATGAGTTGAGCATCAAGCATCTGCGGCATAGCAAAGCGTATCAGCTCTCGGGTGGCGAACGGCGGCGGCTGGAAATCACGCGCGCGCTCGTTACGGAGCCCAAGTTCATGATGCTGGATGAGCCGTTTGCGGGGGTGGATCCCATCGCCGTGCACGACATCCAGACCATCGTAGCCAATCTGCGCACCCGCGGCATCGGGGTGCTCATCAGCGACCATAACGTGGAGCAGACTCTGGACATCGTAGACCGCGCCTACATCATGTTCGATGGCCAGGTAAAAGTGTCGGGCACTGTTCGGGAACTTGTGTTCGACGACGAAGTCGCCAATATCTATCTCGGTCCCACGCTGGCGGCGCGACTCCGCGCCCGGTTCGCCACTGAGACGCAGGGAGAGCCCCAATGAGACCCGGTCTCGGACAACATACGCAGCTCCGGCAGGAACTGAAGATCAATCCACGCCTGTACCAGGCGATGGATCTGCTGTACATGCCGCTACTCGACCTCCAGAACCACCTTAAACAGGAGCTTCTGAACAATCCGTTCCTCGACATGATCGAGCCGGACGAGGAGGACGAGGAGGGCGAGGAGGGGGAAGTCCAGGAGGAATCCGCGAACGAGACGGAGGCGGAGAAGGCCGAAAAGGAGGAGAAAAGCGAGATCGACTGGGAGGAGATTCTCCTGGACGGGTTCGACGCGGGCGGCCGTCGCGAAGAGCACGAGGAACGCGAGTACTATGAGCCCGTCACCGTGGACACCCGTGACCTGGCCGACCATCTCCGCGACCAGGTGACGCTGCTGGATCTCAACGGACGCCAGATGTACCTGGCCGAAGAGTTCATTGGCAACATCAACGAGGACGGGTACCTCGCCTGCGGTCTCGAGAAGATCGTGGAAGGAGTGAACGAGAGCGTCCAGAAGGTCGTGGAAGAGAACGATCGCGAGGTGAGCGACCTTCCGCTCTACACGATGGTCGAGGCCGAGGAGATGCTGCGCGTGGTCCAGAGTCTCGACCCACCGGGCGTGGCCGCGCGGGATCTACGCGAGTGCCTCATGTTGCAGCTACGCGAAGCGGGACTCGAGCACTCCGTGCCCTTTCGCCTGGTGCGGGACTGCTTCGACGAGCTGATAGCCCATCGCTGGAGTGAGATCTCCAAGAAATTCGGCATCAGCCCCGCCGACGTGCAGAAGGCGGCTGACGAAATCGCGAAGCTCGATCCCAAGCCCGGGCTGGTGTACAGCGACGCGAGTGATAACTACATCATCCCCGACCTGATCGTCGACAAGATCGACGGGAAGTACTTCGTCTTCCTCAACGACGCCAATCTCCCACGCCTGAAGTTGAGCAAGGCGTATCAGGAGATCGCTCGCGACAAGAAGAAGTTCGACGGCGAGAACAAGGAGTTCATCTCGAACAAGTTGAATTCCGCCAACTGGATGATCCAGGCCATCGAGCAGCGTCGGCAGACGATGCTCAAGGTCATGAACTACATCGTGGACCGGCAGCGGGAGTTCTTCGAGAAGGGGGTGCAGTTCCTGAAGCCCCTCACCCTGCGCGAAGTCGCGGAGGTGATCAGCATGCACGAGAGCACGGTGAGTCGCGTCACGAACGAGAAGTTCGTGCAGACGCCGCGGGGCGTGCTGCCGCTCAAGTTCTTCTTTTCGTCGGGGCTGTCCACCACCGCAGGGGAGGACGTGTCGGCGCGCGGCATCAAGGCGCAGATCCAGAAGCTCGTGGCCGATGAGGATTCCAAGCACCCGCTCACCGATCAGGCCATCGTCAACATCCTGAAGGAGACGGGCGTGCAGATCGCGCGGCGTACGGTGGCCAAGTACCGCGACCAGCTCGGCGTGCTCTCGGCACGCATGCGAAAGCGGGTATGATGACGGACGAACGCGCGCGCTCCATGTCGCCGTTCACCGCCGCACCGCACAAGCAGGTGGACGTCTCCGTGCTCGTGCCGGCAAAGGACGAGGCGGAGAACCTGCCGCTGTTCTTGGAGCTCGCCGCGGCGGCGTTCGCGGCGCATCCGGCCACCCGCTATGAGGTCGTCGTGGTGGATGACGGCTCCGTGGACGATAGCTGGGCAGTGCTCCAGCGCCTGCAGAGCCAGTATGCCTTCCTCCACGCCGTTCGGCA